>NZ_CP082922.1:2514364-2829205 GCF_019931675.1 Nocardioides rotundus | reverse complement strand
ATCACCAAGCACAACTTCCTGGTCACCGACCCCACCGACATCCCCCGGACGGTGGCCGAGGCCTTCCACATCGCCTCCACCGGACGGCCGGGCCCGGTGCTGGTCGACGTGGCCAAGTCGGCGCTGGTGGCCGACACGACGTTCGCCTGGCCGACCCACCTCGCGCTGCCCGGCTACCACCCGACGACCCGGCCGCACGCCAAGCAGGTGCGCGAGGCGGCCCGGCTGATCCTGGAGGCCCGGCGGCCGGTGCTCTACGTCGGCGGCGGCACCATCCGCTCCGGCGCCTCCCGCGAGCT
Organism: Nocardioides rotundus; assembly: GCF_019931675.1. Classification (GTDB taxonomy): domain Bacteria; phylum Actinomycetota; class Actinomycetes; order Propionibacteriales; family Nocardioidaceae; genus Nocardioides; species Nocardioides rotundus. The sequence continues at coordinate 2,828,906 of NZ_CP082922.1, read as the reverse complement.
GCGCGAGCTGGCCGAGCTGACCGGGATGCCGGTCGTCACCACGCTGATGGCGCGCGGCGCGTTCCCCGACAGTCACCCCCAGCACCTCGGCATGCCCGGCATGCACGGCACCGTCGCGGCCGTCGCGGGGCTTCAGCGCAGCGACCTGATCATCAGCCTGGGCGCCCGCTTCGACGACCGGGTGACCGGCAACCTGGACTCCTTCGCCCCGAACGCGAAGGTGATCCACGCCGACATCGACCCGGCCGAGATCGGCAAGAACCGGTTCGCCGACGTCCCGATCGTGGGCGACGTGCGCGAGGTCGTCAACGACCTCATCACCCTGCTCCGCACCCAGGCCGACGCCGGTCACACCGGCGACTACGAGCAGTGGGTGGACTTCCTGGCCGGGGTGAAGAAGCGCTACCCGCTGGGCTATGACACCCACGAGGACTCGCTGGCCCCGCAGTACGTCATCGAGCGGCTCAGCGCCATCTCCGGTCCCGAGTCGATCTACGTCGCCGGCGTGGGGCAGCACCAGATGTGGGCCGCCCACTTCGTCGACTACGAGAACCCCAACACCTGGATCAACTCCGGCGGCCTGGGCACGATGGGCTTCTCCGTGCCGGCGGCCATGGGCGCCAAGGTCGGCCGGCCGGACGCGACCGTGTGGTCGATCGACGGCGACGGCTGCTTCCAGATGACCAACCAGGAGCTGGCCACCTGCGCGATCGAGAACATCCCGATCAAGGTGGCGCTGATCAACAACCAGTCCCTGGGCATGGTGCGGCAGTGGCAGACGCTGTTCTACAACGAGCGCTACTCCAACACCGACCTGCAGCGCAGCCCCGAGGGCAAGGGCTCCCCGCCGCCGGCCCGGATCCCGGACTTCCCCAAGCTGGCCGACGCCTACGGCTGCGTCGGGCTGTCCTGCGAGACCGCGGACGAGGTCGACGCCACGATCCGCAAGGCGATGGAGATCGACGACGTGCCGGTGGTCGTGGACTTCCGGGTGCACCGCGACGCGATGGTGTGGCCGATGGTCGCCGCCGGGACCAGCAACGACGAGATCAAGTACGCCCGCGACCTCGCGCCCACCTTCGACGAGGACGACCTGTGAGGAGCAGCCGATGAGCACGCACACCCTGTCCGTCCTGGTGGAGGACAAGCCGGGCGTCCTGACCCGGATCGCGGCGCTGTTCAGCCGCCGCGGCTTCAACATCCACTCCCTGGCGGTCGGGCCCACCGAGCACGCCGACATCTCCCGGATGACCATCGTGGTCAACGTGGAGGGGCTGCCGCTGGAGCAGGTCACCAAGCAGCTCAACAAGCTGGTCGAGGTGCTGAAGATCGTCGAGCTCGACGGCGCGAGCTCGGTCAACCGCGAGCTGCTGCTGGTGAAGGTGCGCGCCGACGGCAACACCCGCGGCCAGGTGCTGGACGCGGTGCAGCTCTTCCGGGCCAAGGTGGTCGACGTGGCCCCCGATGCGGTCACCATCGAGGCGACCGGAAACAGCGACAAGCTCCGCGACCTGGTGCAGGTGCTCGAGCCCTACGGGATCCGGGAGCTGGTGCAGTCGGGCATGGTGGCGATCGGCCGGGGCTCCCGGTCGGTCTCGGAGAAGGCCACGCGCCCGGTCGCCGTACCCGCTCCGCCGCCGGCGAGCTGAGCGGCCGAAGACAACGACCCGCAAGACCCCCAAGAAAGAAGGAGAGCCCGACGTGGCTGAGATGTTCTACGACGACGACGCCGACCTGTCCCTGATCCAGGGCAAGAACGTGGCCGTCATCGGCTATGGCAGCCAGGGACACGCACACGCGCTGTCCCTGCGCGACTCCGGTGTGGACGTGCGCGTCGGCCTGAAGGAGGGCAGCACGTCCCGGGAGAAGGCGGAGGCCGAGGGGCTGCGGGTCCTCCCGCCCGCCGAGGCGGTCGAGGAGGCCGACGTGGTCGTGATCCTCGCCCCCGACCAGGTCCAGCGCGACCTGTACAAGAACGAGATCGAGCCCGGCCTCACCCCCGGCGACACCCTGGTCTTCGGCCACGGCTTCAACATCCGCTTCGGGTTCGTCGACCCGCCCGAGGGCGTGGACGTGTTCATGGTCGCCCCCAAGGGCCCCGGCCACCTGGTGCGGCGCGAGTACGTCGACGGCCGCGGCGTCCCCGTGCTGGTCGCGGTGGAGAAGGACGAGAGCGGCAACGCCTGGCCGCTGGCGCTGTCCTACGCCAAGGCGATCGGCGGCCTGCGCGCCGGCGGGATCAAGACCACCTTCGCCGAGGAGACCGAGACCGACCTGTTCGGCGAGCAGGCGGTGCTGTGCGGCGGCACCTCCCAGCTGGTGCAGTACGGCTTCGAGGTGCTCACCGAGGCCGGCTACCAGCCCGAGGTCGCCTACTTCGAGTGCCTGCACGAGCTGAAGCTGATCGTCGACCTCATGTACGAGGGCGGCATCGCCAAGCAGCGCTGGTCGGTCTCCGACACTGCGGAGTACGGCGACTACGTCTCCGGCCCCCGGGTCATCGACCCGCACGTGAAGGAGAACATGAAGGCGGTCCTGGAGGACGTGAAGAACGGCTCCTTCGCCCAGCGCTTCATCGACGACCAGGACAACGGCGGCAAGGAGTTCAAGGAGCTGCGCGCCAAGGGCGAGAAGCACCCGATCGAGAAGACCGGTCGCGAGCTGCGCAAGCTGATGGCGTGGGTGAAGTCGCACGACTCCGACTACGTCGAGGGCACCGCCTCGCGCTGATCAGCCAGGGACACGGACGCCGTCGGCCGCGCCATCGACGATCGCCGCGACCCGCCGGTCGCGGGTGGCCGGCCGTCGTGCCGTGACCACCCACACCAGCGCGGCCTTGCGGGCCGACGGCGGGAAGGCGTCCCACTGGCGCAGCGCCTCCGGACGAGCGGCCAGCGCGGCGGCGAGGTCATCGGGGACCTCGCCGCGCTCGGCCGGCTCCAGCAGCGACCAGTTGCCGTTGGCGCGCGCGGCGTCGACCGCGGCCCTACCGGCCGGCTCGAGCAGCCCGGCTTCCTCGAGCCGTGCGATGTGTTCCCGGTTCGGCTGGGTCCACAGGCTCTGCGGTCGCCGCGGTGCGAACCACATCATCGACCGGTCCTCGTCCAGGGTCCGCTGGGTCGAGTCGACCCAGCCGAAGCGGAGCGCCTCCAGGACCGACTCCTCGTAGTCCCACGCCCGCTCGGCGGCCCGGCGTCGCTGCACCAGCCACACGCCGTACCCCCGCCCGTGGTTGTCCGCGAGCCAGCGCGACCAGCCCTCCAGGGTGTCGGGCTCCACCCGCTCCGCGTCCTCCTGGGCACCCATGCCGGGCAGTCAACCAGCGCACCTAGCATCGGGGGAATGCTCTGGTACGTCGGCTACGGCTCGAACCTGGACCGGGACCGCTTCCTGCGCTACCTCACCGGCGGTCGCGCGGCAGGCGCCCGGCGCGCGGTCCCGGGAGCCCGCGACACCACCCCGCCCGCCGACGAGCGGGCGGTGGTCGTCCCGGGCCGGATGTTCTTCGGCTGGGAGTCGCCCACCTGGGGCGGCGGGGTGAGCTTCCTGGACGCCGATGCCGACGACACCGCCTACGGCCGGGCCTACCTGCTCACCGAGGCGCAGTTCGCCGACGTGGCCGCACAGGAGATGCACCAGGAGCCGGGTCAGGACCTCGACCTGGCGCACGTGCTCGAGCATCGCCGGCACGCGCTGGGCCCGGGGCGCTACGAGACGCTGCACCTGCTGGGCGAGCTGGAGGGGACGCCGATGCTCACCTTCACCGCCGACGACCCGCGGAGCCTCGGTCTCAACCCGCCCGTGCCGGCGTACCTCTCCATCCTCGCCCGCGGGCTGAGGGACACCCACGGCCTGGACGAGGACGCGGTCGTCGAGCATCTGGTGACGCGTCCCGGGATGGCGGACTGGGATGCGGAGGCTGTGGGCCGCGTGCTGGGACGGGCGTCGGACTGACGCCGGGGCGTGGGTATGCTGGTTCTCAGCACAGCGCCGTGCACCCCGCGTGGACCTGATCCGCGGGACACACCCATCCACCTCCCACTCAGAGGACAGCTGCTGTGACCACCCGCCCCGTCGTACTCATCGCCGAAGAGCTCAGCCCCGCCACCGTCGAGGCGCTCGGGCCCGACTTCGAGATCCGGCACTGCAACGGAGCCGACCGCGAGGAGCTCCTGCCCGCCATCGCCGACGTCGACGCGATCCTGGTGCGCTCCGCGACCAAGGTGGACGCCGAGGCGCTGGCCGCCGCGAAGCGCCTGCAGGTCATCGCCCGCGCCGGAGTCGGCCTGGACAACGTCGACGTCAAGGCCGCGACCCAGTCCGGCGTCATGGTCGTGAACGCCCCGACCTCCAACATCGTCTCCGCGGCCGAGCTGGCGGTCGCGCTGATGCTCGCCGCGGCGCGCAACATCTCGCCGGCGCACGCCGCGCTGAAGAACGGCGAGTGGAAGCGGTCGAAGTACACCGGCATCGAGCTCTACGAGAAGACCGTCGGCATCGTCGGCCTGGGCCGGATCGGCGTCCTGGTCGCGCAGCGGCTGAGCGCGTTCGGCATGGAGGTCATCGCCTACGACCCCTACGTCCAGGCGGGCCGCGCCGCGCAGATGGGCGTGCGCCTGGTCGACCTCGACACCCTCCTCGCAGAGTCCGACTTCATGTCCGTGCACCTGCCCAAGACCCCGGAGACGCTCGGCCTGATCGGCACCGAGGAGCTGGCCAAGGCCAAGCCCAACCTGGTCCTGGTCAACGCCGCCCGCGGCGGCATCGTCGACGAGGACGCGCTCTACGCCGCCCTCAAGGAGGGCCGGATCGCCGGCGCCGGCCTGGACGTCTTCGCCTCCGAGCCCTGCACCGACAGCCCGCTCTTCGAGCTGGAGAACGTCGTGGCCACGCCGCACCTGGGCGCCTCGACCGACGAGGCGCAGGAGAAGGCCGGCATCGCGGTGGCGAGGTCGGTCCGCCTCGCCCTCGGCGGGGAGCTGGTCCCCGACGCGGTCAACGTGCAGGGCGGCGTGATCGCCGAGGACGTCCGGCCGGGCATCCCGCTGGTGGAGAAGCTCGGTCAGGTCTTCACCGCGCTGGCCGGCGGTGCCGCGCAGAGCCTGGACGTCGAGGTGCGCGGCGAGATCACCGAGTACGACGTCAAGGTGCTCGAGCTGGCCGCTCTCAAGGGCGCCTTCGCCGACGTCGTCGACGAGACCGTCTCCTACGTCAACGCGCCGCTGCTCGCCGCCGAGCGCGGCACCGAGGTGCGGCTGATCACCGAGCCCGACAGCCCCGACCACCGCAACCTGATCACCCTGCGCGGCACCCTCGCCGACGGCTCGCAGGTCTCGGTCTCCGGCACCCTGATCGGGATCGCCCAGCGGGAGCGGATCGTCGAGGTCAACGGCTTCGACGTGGACATCGAGCCCACTCAGCACCTGGCGATCCTCACCTACGACGACCGCCCCGGCGTGGTCGGCGTGATGGGCCGACTGCTCGGCGAGGCGCAGGTCAACATCGCCGGCATGCAGGTCGCGCGGGACGCCAAGGGCGGCGCGGCCCTGGTCGCCCTGTCGGTCGACTCCGCGATCCCGGCCGAGACCGTGGCCGAGATCGAGCAGGAGATCGACGCCCACTCCCTGGTGACCGTCGACCTGGCCTGATCCCGGTGGCAGACCCGCCGCCTGCCCGGTCAGTACGCCGGCCGCTCAGGCCACGAGCACGCGACGGGCCCCGGCTCCGGCGACGGAGTCCGGGGCGTCGTTCTGCACCCGCTCCCACGCGCCCGCGAGTCGGCGCACCGCCTCCGCGAGCTCGGGTGCGGGCCGGGTGAAGGGGATCCGGATGAACCCGTCCAGCCCGCCCTCGACGGCGAAGACCGGGCCCGGCGCGAGGACCACGCCGCGGCGCTCCGCCTCGGCCGCCAGGGCGGTGGCGCCCCGACCGGGGAGCCGGCACCACAACGCCAGCCCGCCGGCCGGCTCCCGGAAGCGCCACGTGGGCAGCAGCTCCCGCACCGTGGCGGCGAGGGCGTCGCGCTGCTCGCGCAGCCGCAGCCGATGCTCGGCCAGGACCTCGGCCTCCTGACCCAGCAGCCTGGTCAGGACCAGCTGCTCGAGGACCGGGGTCCCGAGATCCAGGGCGATCCGTGCCTTCAGCATGCGGTCCATGAGAGCTATCGGCGCTCGCACCCACCCCAGGCGCAGGCCGCCCCAGAAGCTCTTGCTGGCGCTGCCGACGGTGATCGCCTCCCCGGTGTGGGCGGCGAACGGCGCGGGCAGCTCGAGCTCGTCGAGCATCAGGTCGCGGTGCGCCTCGTCGATGACCGGGACGGTGTGGGTACGGCGCAACAGGGCGGCGTACTCCTCCCGCGTCTCCGGAGCCATCAGGTGGCCGGTCGGGTTGTGGAAGTCCGGGACCAGGTAGGCCATCCGCGGCGCCGACTGCCGCAGCAGCGCCGCCACCGCGTCCAGGTCCCAGCCGCGCTCGTGGTCCACCGGGGAGGCGACCAGCCGGGCACCGGAGGACCGGACCGCGGCGGTGGCGTTGGGGTAGGTCGGCGACTCGACGAGCACGCGGTCGCCCGCGCCGGTGAGTGCCTGCGCGAGGATCGCGGCCCCGGCGAGGGCGCCGGGGGTGACCATGACCTGCTGGGGCGAGGTGGGGAGCCCCTGGGCGTCGTAGCGCGCCGCGATCGCCTCCTGCAGCGCGGGCAGCCCGAGCGGGAAGTAGCCGTGGCCGCGCAGGTAGACGGGCAGCTCGTCGGTCGCCTCGGCATAGGCGGCCGCCAGGCCGGCCGGGGCGGTCGGCGCCGCGCAGTTGAGGTCGATCGTGTCCGGGTCGCTGCTGCGAGGGAGGAGCGAGCGGTCGTGGGCGCGGGCCCGGTCGCCGGGGACCCGGGTGAACGTGCCCGACCCGCGGCGGGCCTCGGCATAGCCCGCCTCCCGCAGCGTGGCGTAGGCGCGGGTCACCGTGGTGCGCGAGACGTCCAGCGCCTCGGTGAGCTCCCGCTCGCTGGGCAGCCGTACGTCGAGCCCGACCCGGCCGTCGCCGATGAGCAGGCGCAGGGCCTCGGCCAAGCCCAGGTAGGCCGGGCTGCGGTCGAACTCCCCGACCAGGGTGGCCACGCGAGAGGCGCTGATCGAGCCGGACATGAGGCCACTATCGCAGGATTGGCTATTCGATCCAAGGCCACTTGGCGCCATCGTGGCAGCATGCTTCGCACGATGACCCGCTCCGACCGCCCGTTGGCCGACCTCGGCCCGATCGCCCAGCTGCGCGCCGGGCGGCTGGCCCGACGGCTGCCGCAGCTCTACCTCGGACTGGTGCTCTACGGCTGCTCGCTGGCACTGATGGTGCGCAGCACGCTGGGCCTCGCGCCCTGGGACGTGCTGCACTCCGGCTTCATCCGGCATGTGCCGATCACCCTGGGGCAGGCGGTGATCCTCTTCAGCTTCCTCGTCCTCGTGCTGTGGATCCCGCTGCGGGAGAAGCCGGGCCTGGGCACGATCTCGAACGCGGTCGTGGTCGGGCTCGCCGCGGACGCCACCCTGGCCGTCCTCGACCCGGTCCAGGGGTGGCCGCTGCGGGTGCTCGTCCTGCTGGCCGGCGTGGTCGTCAACGGCCTGGCGACCGCGATGTACATCGGGGCGCAGCTCGGCCGGGGACCGCGCGACGGGCTGATGACCGGCCTGTCCCGCCGTACCGGACGCTCGCTCCGGCTGGTGCGCACCCTGCTGGAGGTGGCGGTCGTGCTCGTCGGGCTGCTGCTCGGCGGTGCGCTCGGCGTCGGCACCGTGCTCTACGCGCTGGCGATCGGCCCGCTCACCCAGGCGTTCCTGCCGTGGTGGACCGTCGACCTGCCTAGCGCTTCGTCGCGATGATGGTCGACGCGTCGTCGGCCACCATCACCTCGGCCGCGGCGAACCGGTCGTCGGAGAGCCAGGACTCGCGCAGGGTGTCCACCCGGCCGTAGCTGATCGGCGGCCAGGACGAGCACGGGGTGAAGTCGTCGAGCACCACGATGCCGCCGTCCTCGACCAGGTCGATCACCTTGTCCACCGTGACCTCCGAGGGGACGCCGGAGTCCAAGAAGAGCAGGGAGTAGGGGCCGCGGTCGCGCAGCGTCGACCAGTCGGCCGCCAGCACCTCGACCGTCTCGTCGTCGGCGAAGATCGCCGCCGCCGCGGCGGCCAGCTTCGGCTCCCGCTCGGCGGTGAGGATCCGGGCCTCGCCGGTCTTCCCCGAGCGCAGCCAGGCCGTGCCGACCCCGGTCCCGGTCCCGAACTCGGCCAGCGTCCCGGTGCGGGTCGCGGCCAGCGTCGCCAGCAGGCGACCGGTCTCGTTGCGGCAGAAGGAGACATAGCCCGCCTGCCGCGACACGTCGAAGGCACGGGTCACGATCGGGGGCAGGTCGGGGCTCGCGCTCATGGGGTCCAAGTCTGGCATCACCGGTCGGTTGTCTCAGCATGCGACACATCCGTCTCGGCCCCTGTACGGCGGCCCGTGGGCCGTCCTAGCCTGGTCGCATCATGCGGAGCGTGTTCGTACTTATCGTTCGCCGCGGCGAGGCCTGAGAAGAAGGGCCACCTCGTCGCGGTGTTCGGCGTGCGAGGTCGACTCTCCCGCCACCGGTCCTTCGCTCCCGAAGCCACCGCCTCCGTGGCGGGTCCACCCGACGTCGTCGCGCGACCCGCACTCGTCTGGTCGGGGGAGCCGAGGATCCGCGTGATCCGCCGGTCCGTCGCTCGTTCCTCCACTCCCGCCACGGGAGCAGTGGCTTCGGGGTCACCATCCACGACCCGCTGCGAGGAGATCGCGATGTACGACATGTACCCCGACTGGGGCCCGGACCGGACCAACCCCGAGAGCCCGAACAGCCACGAGGCCGTCCAGGCGGCACTCGACCTGCGGGACAACGGCGGCCCGCGCCCCGACGACAACTAACGTTCCGCCCATGACGACTCAGCAGCAGCAGGACCCCGTCAGGCTCGCCGTCGTTCCCGGCGACGGGATCGGCCCGGAGGTGACCGCGGAGGCCTTGAAGGTCCTCACCGCGGTCTCGCCGGTCGCCATCGAGCAGACGACCTACGACCTCGGCGCCGAGCGCTACCTCTCGACCGGAGAGGTGCTGCCGGACTCCGTGCTCGCCGAGATCCGGGAGCACGACGCCATCCTGCTCGGAGCCGTCGGCGGCAAGCCCAACGACCCGAACCTGCCCCCGGGCATCCTCGAGCGGGGACTGCTGCTCAAGCTGCGCTTCGAGTTCGACCACTACGTCAACCTGCGCCCCAGCCGGATCTTCCCCGGCCAGCCCGGCCCGCTCGCCGACCCCGGCGAGGTGGACTTCGTGGTGGCCCGCGAGGGCACCGAGGGGCCCTACACCGGCAACGGCGGCCGACTCCGCGCCGACACCCCGGCCGAGGTCGCCACCGAGGTCAGCCTCAACACCGCCTACGGCGTGGAGCGGGTCGTGCGCGACGCCTTCGAGCGCGCCCAGCGGCGACCCCGCCGGCACCTCACCCTGGTCCACAAGACCAACGTGCTGGTGCACGCCGGCTCCCTGTGGTGGCGGGTCTTCGACGCCGTGGCCCAGGAGTACCCCGACGTCACCACCGACTACATGCACATCGACGCCGCCACGATCCACATGACGGTGAACCCGTCGCGGTTCGACGTGATCGTCACCGACAACCTCTTCGGCGACATCATCACCGACCTGGCCGCGGCCGTGACCGGCGGGATCGGCCTGGCGGCGTCCGGCAACATCAACCCGGACCGGACCGCGCCCTCGATGTTCGAGCCGGTGCACGGCTCGGCGCCCGACATCGCCGGTCAGCAGAAGGCGGACCCGACCGCGGCCATCCTCTCCGCGAGCCTGCTGCTGGACCACCTCGGCCACGCCGAGGCCGCGCGGACTGTCGAGTCCGCGGTGCTGGCGGACCTGGCCGAGCGGCGGTCCGGAGGCGAGCGCCGTACCTCCGAGGTGGGCGACGCGATCGCGGCGCGAGTAGGCGGCTGACCCCGCCCCTGCACGCCCGCTGGACCGGATAGGTTGCCCTCATGACGCTCGACATCTCCATCACCCCCTCCGCGAGCCCCCGCACCGACGCCGAGGTGGCGGAGATCCTGGCCAACCCCGGCTTCGGCACCCACTTCACCGACCACATGCTGCTGGTGGAGTGGACGCCGGAGCAGGGGTGGCACAACGCCCGGATCGAGGCCTACGGCCCGCTGTCGCTGGACCCGGCGACCGCGGTGCTGCACTACGCCCAGGAGACCTTCGAGGGGATGAAGGCCTACCGGCACGAGGACGGGTCGGTGTGGACCTTCCGGCCCGAGGAGAACGCGAAGCGGATGATCCGCTCCTCCCAGCGGCTGGCCTTCCCCGAGCTGCCGGTCGAGGACTTCGTCCAGGCCGTCGACGCGCTGGTCGACACCGACCGGCGCTGGGTGCCGGACAACGCGGGGGAGAAGAGCCTCTACGTCCGTCCGTTCATGTTCGCCAGCGAGGCGTTCCTCGGGGTGCGGCCGGCCCAGCACGTGACCTTCATGGTGATCGCCTCGCCGGCCGGCGCCTACTTCAAGGGCGGCGTGAAGCCGGTCAGCCTCTGGCTCACCGAGGAGTACACCCGCGCCGGTCGCGGCGGCATGGGCGCGGCGAAGACGGGCGGCAACTACGCCTCCTCCCTGGTCGCGCAGCAGGAGGCGATGGCCCACGGCTGCGACCAGGTGGTCTTCCTGGACTCCCAGGAGGGGAAGTACGTCGAGGAGCTCGGCGGCATGAACATGTACTACGTCTTCGCCGACGGCCGGATCGTCACCCCCGCGACCGGCACGATCCTCGAGGGCATCACCCGCGCCTCGGTGATCGAGCTGGCCGGCAAGATGGGCCACCAGGTCGAGGAGCGCAGGTTCTCCATCGACGAGTGGCGCACCGGCGTGGAGTCCGGGGAGATCGTGGAGATCTTCGCCTGCGGCACCGCCGCGGTGGTCACGCCCGTCGGTGAGCTCCGGTCGGCCGCGGGCACCGTGCCGGCGCCGGCCTCCACCGAGCTGACCGGCAGGATCCGGCAGAGCCTGGTGGACATCCAGTACGGCCGGGCCGAGGACTCCTTCGGCTGGATGCACCGGGTCGGATGAGCGGAGACACCGCGACAGACACCACGTCCGGCCCGTCCTCGCAGGCGGGACAGCTGCGCTCGGGGATGCGGCACTTCATGCACACCGAGTCCGGGTCGGCCGCCCTGATGGTGGTCGCGGTGGTGGTCGCCCTGGTCTGGGCGAACTCGCCGTGGTCGGAGAGCTACTTCGACCTGTGGCACACCGTCGCCGAGATCCGGGTCGGCGGCTGGGCCATGTCGATGGACCTCAGCCACTGGATCAACAACGCCCTGATGGTGGTGTTCTTCTTCGTCATCGGGCTGGAGGTGCGACGCGAGTTCGCCATCGGCGAGCTCACCGACCGGCGCCGGATCGTGATCCCGCTGGTCGCCGGGATCACGGGGATGATCGTCCCGGCGCTGATCTTCCTCTCCCTCAACTCCCGTGGGGAGGCCGCCAACGGCTGGGGCGCGGTGATCGGCACCGACACCGCCTTCCTGCTGGGCGTGATGGCCCTGGTGGGGCCGCGGGTCTCCACCCAGCTGCGGATCTTCCTGCTCACGCTGACGGTGATCGACGACATCGTCGCGGTCTCGGTGATCGGGTTGGTCTACTCCGAGGACCTCAAGGTCGTGCCGATGCTGGTGGCGGCGGCCTGCCTGGTCGCGCTGGTCCTGCTCGACCGGTTCTGCGTGTGGCAGGCCGCGCCGTACGTCCTGGTCGTCGTGCTGCTCTGGGCGGCCACGGTGGAGTCGGGCCTGCACGCCTCGATCGCCGGGATGGTGTCGGGCCTGCTGGTGCCGGCGCTGGACCCGCGCCGCAGCGACGTGGAGGAGGCGACCCTGCGGTTCCGCGCGTTCCGGCAGTCGCCGATGCCGGACATGCAGCGCTCGGCCCGGCGTAGCCTCACCCGGGCGATCTCGGTCAACGAGCGGCTGCAGGAGGCGCTGCACGTGCCGAGCGGCTACGTGATCGTGCCGATCTTCGCCCTCGCCAACGCCGGCGTGGACCTGCGCGACGGCGTGCTGCAGGACGCCCTCTCCTCTCGGCTCACCTGGGGCATCGTCGCCGGCCTGGTGCTGGGCAAGACGATCGGCATCACCCTGGGCGCCTTCGGCAGCGTCAAGCTGGGCTGGGGCAGGCTGCCGCAGGGCGTCGGCTTCGGTCACGTGATGGCCGGCGGCGCGCTCTCCGGCATCGGCTTCACCGTCTCCCTGCTGATCGTCTCCCTCGCCTTCGACTCCGGCCGCCTGCAGAACGAGGCCCGGGTGGGCGTCCTGCTCTCCGCGCTGTTCGCGAGCCTGCTCGGCTGGGCGATCTTCCGCTTCGCCGCCCGCTTCCTCGGCCAGCGGGACGCCGCCCTGCTGCGGGTGCTGAGCGAGCCGGTCGAGGGGGACGTCGACCACATCCGCGGCGAGATCGACGCCCCGCTGACGCTGGTGGAGTACCTCGACTACGAGTGCCCGTTCTGTGCGCGCGCGACCGGCGTGGCCGACGACATCCGCCGGCACTTCGGCGATCGGCTGCGCTACGTCGTACGTCATCTTCCGCTGGAGGTGCACGAGCATGCCTGGCGCGCCGCGCTCGCCGCGGAGGCGGCCGGCCGGCAGGGGAGGTACTGGGAGATGCACGAGCACCTGTTCCGCCACCAGGACCACCTCGAGGACGACGACCTGGTCGACTACGCCGTCGAGCTGGACCTGGACGTCGAGCGGTTCATCGCCGACATGGACGACGAGGACCTCGAGGCGCGCGTCCAGCGGGACGTGCTGAGCGCAGGGGAGAGCGGCGCGCGCGGCACGCCGACCTTCTTCGTCGGCGACCGCCGCCATGTCGGGCCCTACGACGCGAAGACGCTGATCGCCGAGCTGGAGTCCGGCGAACCGCTGAGGTGACGCGTTACCCTCGTGCGGTGACGACTTCCCCTCAGGCGCCACCTCCGGGCCTGACCGTCGACGGCTACACCCTGCTCACCCGGATCGGCGAGGGCGGGATGGGCGTCGTGCACCTGGCCCGGCGCGGCGACGGCCCGCGGGTGGCCCTGAAGGTGCTCCGGCCGCACATCGTGGGCGACGACGAGATCCGGGCCCGCCTGGCCCGGGAGGTCAACTCGCTGAGCCGGATCCGCTCGCCCCGGGTGGCCGAGATCGTGGACGCGGACCCGTGGGGCGCAATCCCCTACGTCGCCACCCGCTACGTCCCCGGCCTCTCGCTGCACGAGCACGTGGCCGAGGAGGGGCCGGTCGCCGAGGAGGAGCTGACCCACCTGGCGACACTGCTCGCCGAGGGGCTGGCGGCCGTGCACGCGTGCGGGGTCCTGCACCGCGACGTCAAGCCCTCCAACGTGCTGATGGAGGGCCGCAACCCGGTCCTCATCGACTTCGGGCTGGCGCGGGTCGCCGACGACCCGAAGCTCACCCACACCGGCTGGCTGCTCGGCACGCCCGGCTACCTCGCGCCGGAGATCCTGTACGGCGACGACGCCACCACCGCCTCCGACGTGCACTCCTGGGCGGCCACCGTGGCGTACGCCGGTCTCGGTCGCCCGCCGTTCGGTCGCGGGCCGGGCATGGCGATCATGGACCGGGTCCGCCGGGGCGAGCACGACCTCTCCGGTCTCCCGGAGCCGCTGGCCGACCTGCTCGCCGCGGCGCTGGACCCCGATCCGGAGCGCCGCCCGACCGTGGCCGAGCTGCGCGAGGAGCTCGCGGCCATGGAGCCGGACTTCCCGTTCTTCCGCGAGGCGGACGGCGAGGACGAACCGGTCCGGCTCGCCGATCCGCAGCCGTTCACCATGCCGCTCCAGGCGGCGCCACGGTACCGGCCCGAGGAGCCCACCCGGGTCGACGAGCCCGAGCCCTTCCGCACCCGCCCGGTCACCGGGGTCGTCCCACCGCCGGTCCAGGGCGGATGGGTCGGGCCGACCGCGCCGCCGCGCGTGACGACGTGGGAGCGGCTGCGACGCAGCTGGCTCTTCGGCGGGCTGACCCTGGCCGCGGGTGCCGCGGTGGCGGCGTACCCCGTCCTCGCCGGCGTCACGCTGCTGATCGCCGCCTGGCTGCTGCGCAGCGGTTCGCTGGCGGGCAGCGCGGCCGGGAACCGGCGGCTGCTGCGCGGGCGGAAGTGGTATGACCACCTCCAGACGCTGTTCGCCACGCCCTGGCACCTCATGCAGTCCGTTCCGGGCACGATCGGCCTCGGGCTGTGGAGTCTGGGGGTGGGGTTCGCCGGGGGCCTGCTCTCCTACGCCACCGCGGCCACCACTCCGACCGTGATGGGGGTCGTCGGGGTGCTCTTCGCCGGCTCGCTGGGGCTGGGCCCGGGCGGGCACCGGGTCCGCGGCCCGCTGCGCCGGGTGGTGCACCCCCTGGCTCGACGGCCGCTGGTCTGGGTCTTCAGCCTCGTCGCCGTCCTGGTCGCCGCCGGCTTCGTCGGCTCCTTCGCGCAGGCCGGGCCGGACTGGGCGCCGTTCGCCCACGGACCCTTCGGCTGGCTCTCCCCCTGAGACGCCTGTTCCACCATCCGGGCGGGCATGGCACCATGGGTGGCATGCGTTCGCGCGTGATCATCATTGCCTAGCGCATCGGGACCTCCCCGATGCGCCGACCTCTCGTCCCCACGGGAGGTTTTTTCTTTGCCCGGACCGTTCGACCCCCACCAGAGAGAAGACCGATGGACCTGCACGGCGGCTTCCACGTCTACGACACCACCCTGCGCGACGGCGCCCAGCAGGAGGGACTCAACCTCTCCGTGGCCGACAAGCTGAGCATCGCGCGCCACCTGGACGGGCTGGGCGTGGGCTACATCGAGGGCGGCTGGCCGGGCGCGAACCCGAAGGACACCGAGTTCTTCCGCCGGGCCGCCGACGAGCTGGACCTGCGCAACGCCCGGCTCGCCGCGTTCGGCGCCACCCGGCGCGCGGGCGTCGCGGCCGCCGACGATCCCCTGGTGGCGGCCCTGCGCGACTCCGGTGCCTCGGTGGTGACGCTGGTCGCCAAGAGCCACGACCGGCACGTGGAGCTCGCGCTGCGGACCACGCTGGAGGAGAACCTGGCGATGATCCGGGACACCGTCTCCCACCTGCGGGCGGAGGGCCAGATCGTCTTCCTCGACGCCGAGCACTTCTTCGACGGCTACCGCGACAACCGCGACTACGCGCTGGAGGTGCTGCGCACCGCCTACGACGCCGGCGCCGAGGTGGTGGCGCTGTGTGACACCAACGGCGGCATGCTGCCGGGCTGGGTCGCCGACGTCGTGCACGACGTGAAGGACTCCACCGGCGTCCGGGTCGGCATCCACTGCCACAACGACACCGGCTGCGCGGTGGCGAACACCCTCGCCGCCGTGGACGCGGGCGCCACGCACGTGCAGGGCACCCTCAACGGGTACGGCGAGCGCACCGGCAACGCCGACCTGGTCTCCGTGGTCGCCAACCTCGAGCTCAAGCTGGACAAGCGGGTGCTGCCGCCCGGGCTGCTGGGCGACGCCACCCGGATCGCGCACGCGGTCGCGGACGTCACCAACTTCCCACCCGCGTCGCGACAGCCCTATGTCGGGACCAGCGCGTTCGCGCACAAGGCCGGCCTGCACGCGAGCGCGATCAAGGTGGACCCGAACCTCTACCAGCACATGGACCCCGCCGGGGTCGGCAACGACATGCGGCTGCTGGTCTCCGACATGGCCGGCCGGGCCTCGATCGAGCTCAAGGGCCGCGAGCTCGGCTACGACCTCGGCGGCGACAAGGAGCTGGTCACCCGGATCACCGACCGGGTCAAGGCGCTGGAGTCGCGCGGCTTCACCTTCGAGGCGGCCGACGCGTCCTTCGAGCTGCTGCTGACCGAGGAGGTCGAGGGATCGCGGCCGTCGTACTTCGACGTGGAGTCCTGGCGGGTCATCACTGAGACCAGGCCGGGGGAGGAGGCGGTCTCCGAGGCGACGGTCAAGCTGCGGGCTGCCGGGGTGCGGTACGTCGTCACCGGCGAGGGCAACGGCCCGGTCAACGCGCTCGACGCGGCGCTGCGCGAGGCGATCATCCAGGCCTACCCCGAGGTGGCGAAGTTCGAGCTGATCGACTACAAGGTGCGGATCCTGGACCAGGGACACGGCACGGACGCGATCACCCGGGTGCTGATCGAGACCGCGGACGGGGAGACCTCCTGGGTGACCGTCGGCGTCGGCGCGAACGTGATCGAGGCGTCCTGGGGTGCGCTCGTCGACGGGCTCACCTTCGGATTGCGTCGGCGCCACCGGGACTGACCGGGCCGTCGTACGCTCGGCGGCAGGCGCTAGCGTGCCGGCTGTGGACCTCCATGAGCTGACCGCCCTCGAGCAGGGGACCCTCGTGGCGACGGGGGAGGCGACGCCCGCCGAGCTGGTCGAGCACTACGCCGCCCGCGCCGACGGGGTCGGCGCGTTCGTCACCCGCACCACCGAGCAGGCGGTGGCCGAGGCGGCCGCGCTGGGCCCGCGACCGGACGACGCCGGGCCGTTGTGGGGCGTGCCGACCGCGATCAAGGACCTCAACGCCACCCGCGGCGTCCGCTCGACCTTCGGCTCGGCGGCCTTCGCCGACTTCGTGCCCGACGTCGACGACGAGGTGACGCTGCGGCTGCGGGCCGCCGGCATGCCCAGCCTGGGCAAGACGAACACCCCCGAGTTCGGGTCGCCCTGCTACACCGAGCCGGACGTCGCCCCGCCGGCGGTGACGCCGTGGGACACCTCGCGCACCGCGGGCGGCTCGTCGGGCGGCGCGGCTGCCGCGGTCGCCGCGGCGCTCGCGCCGGTCGCGCAGGGCTCCGACGGCGGCGGGTCGATCCGGATCCCCGCCTCCTGCTGCGGACTGGTCGGGCTGAAGCCCACGCGCGGCCGGATCTCCGGCGCGCCGATGTACGGCGACCCCGTCGGCCTCGCCACCGCGGGCCCCCTGGCCCGCACCGTCCGGGACGCCGCCGCGCTGCTCGACGTCCTCGCCGGCCGGGCGGTCGGCGACCCGTTCTGGGCACCGGCCCCGGACGCGCCGTTCCTCAGCGCGACGGAGCGGGAGCCCGGCCGGTTGCGGGTCGCGCGGTTCGCCGAGCCGATCATCACCCGGGCCGAGGTCGACCCCGAGTGCCTCAAGGCATGGGATGACGCCTCCGCGCTGCTCGCCTCGCTGGGCCACGAGGTCGAGGACGTCCCGGTGCCCCTGCCCCCGGACGCGGTGCCCACCTTCGAGACCTGCTGGGCCGTGCTCACCGCGCAGTCGGTGGTCAACCTGCCCGACCGCTCGGTCTTGCGGCCGCTGACCCGGTGGCTCACCGAGCGCGGCGAGGCGGTCTCCGGGCCGGAGTTCGGGCTCGCCATCGGTGCGATGCGGCGCTACGCCGCGCAGGCGCTGGCCGCGCTCGCGCCGTACGACGTCGTCCTCACGCCCACCCTCGCCCAGCCCCCGGTGCCGGTCGGCGCGCTCCGCGACGACGAGGACCCCGCCGCCGACTTCGAGGCGCAGAAGCGGTTCACGCCGTGGACCAGCGCCTGGAACGTCACCGGCATGCCGGCGATCTCGCTGCCGCTGCACGTGACGCCGGAGGGGCTGCCCGTCGGCGTGATGCTCGCCGCCCGGCCCGCCGAGGAGGCGCTGCTGCTCTCGCTCGCCGCGCAGATCGAGACCGCCGCTCCCTGGCCGCTCCTCCCGCCCTCGGTCGCCGGGTCGCCGCGCTGACCGGCCGGCCCCGACGCGGCTAGGGCGTGTCTCCCTATTCGCGAAGCCAGATGGTGATGGCGCGTAGGACGACGCCTCCTCGATAGACCACCGCGAGCTTGTCGTAGCGGGTGGCCAGGCCGCGCCATTGCTTGTGGTCGTTGAAGGACCGCTCGATGACGTTGCGCCCCCTGTAGGTCACGGCGTCGAATGAGGGCGGACGACCGCCGGCCGATCCGCGCCGTTTGCGGTGGGCGATCTGGTCCGAAGGCTGCGGGATGACCGCCCTGACTCGGCGGGATCGCAGCTCGGCGCGGATCGCGCGGGATGAGTAGGCCTTGTCGCCGAGCACGGCGTCCGGGCGAGTGCGCGGCCGCCCCGGACCGAGGCGCTTGACGGCCAGGTGCGACAGGAGTGGCTTGAGCATCGGGGAGTCGCCGGCCTGGCCGGGCGTGAGCGCGATGACCAGCGGGCGGCCCTGCCCATCGACGAGTTGGTGGATCTTGGTCGACATCCCGCCGCGGGAGCGACCGAGCGCGTGGTCAGGGGGCTCGGCACGCAGGTCCTTGTAGTTCGACTCAGCCCCCCGTGCGGCGCCCGGCTGGCACCTCGATGCGGCTCAACGTGGTGGCGTGCTGGTGCGCCCGGTTGATCGTGGAGTCCACCGACACGTCCCACTCGACCTGCCCGGCGGCGTCGGCTTCGGCGACCAGCCGGGCATGTACCTTGTCCCACGTTCCGTCGGTGCTGAACCGCTTGTGGCGCTTCCAGATCGTCTGCCACGGGCCGAAGGACTCGGGCAGGTCCCGCCACGCCACCCCGGTCCGGAACCGGTAGACGATGCCCTCGATCACCTGTCGGTGATCGCGAAACGGCCGACCCCGCTGGCCGTCCGAGGAGGGCATCAACGGCTCGATCCGAGCCCACTGAGCGTCAGTCAGCACCGCAGAACGCGACATGCGTCAACAATCCCGGCTCGACCCCGCGTTCTTTGGGAGACACGCCCTAGTCCGCGACCCCGCGCGCGTGCAGCGCCTCTCCGGTGTCCCGCGCGTGCGCGACGGTCCGGAGCACCAGCGGGACGACCCGGGCTCGCGGGTCCCGCTCCAATCCGCGCGCCCGGGCGGCGTCCCGGGTCTCCTCGGCGAGCGCGATCGTGCTCGGGATCGCCCGCAGCGCCAGGGAGAACGCGAGCGCCACCCGCTCCGGGTTCACGCCGAACCGCCGCAGCGGCCGGACCAGGCGGGTGAGCACGTCGATCAGCTCGTCGACCGGGGTGGTCACCGTCAGTGCGGTCGCCAACAGCACGAGCGACAGCAGGTCGGCGACCACCTCCACCGCCTGGGGCCAACCGCTCTGCCAGGTGTGCCATGCCCCCAAGAGCACGGCCACCACGAGCAGCCCGCGCAGGCTGCGCAGCAGCGGGCCGGGGCGGGCCCGGCTGCTGGCGAGCACCGCAACCGCGGCGACCAGCAGCGCCACGGCGCCGACGTACCCCTGACAGATCGTCACCACCAGCCCGGCGACGAACAGGCCGCCGAACTTCACGCCGGCGGGCAGCCGGTGCAGCCAGGTGTCGCCGGGAGCATAGGAGCCGAGCAGCCCGGTCGCCGCCGACGTCACGCCGTCTCCCGGTAGTGCTCCACCACGTCCGTCGCGGCACCGTCCTTCTCCACGCGCCCGTCGCGGATCAGCAGTGCCCGGTCGCAGCGCGCGGCCAGCTCGAGGTCGTGGGTGACCAGCACCAGCTGCTGCGGCAGGCCGAGCAGCAGGTCGCCGATCCGGCGCGCGTTGCCGAGGTCGAGCAGGGTCGTCGGCTCGTCGGCCACGATCACCTCCGGCTCGACCGCGAGCACCCCGGCCAGCGCGAGCAGCTGCCGCTGGCCGCCGGAGAGGCCGTGCACGCTGCGGTCGCCGAGCCCGGCGAGGCCGAAGTCGGCGAGCACCTGCTCGGCGGCGGCGCGGCGCTCCGCCTTGGGGTGGGTACGGCGCAGCGAGAGGGCCACGTCCTCCGCGGCAGTGGGCATGACCAGCTGCGCGGCCGGGTCGGTGAAGACGAAGCCGACCCGGCGCCGTACCTCCTTGCCGTCCTCCACGACGTCCCGCCCGTCCACCGTGACCCGGCCGGTCGTCGGCTCGACCAGGCCGTTGAGCAGCCGGGCGAGCGTGGACTTCCCGGACCCGTTCGGACCGATCAGCGCGACCCGCGGCTCGGTGAGCTCCAGCGAGGTCTCGTGCAGGACCGTGACCTCGTCGTCGTGCGTGGGGAAGCGGACGGTGACCCGGTCCAGCTCGATCCGGCTCACGCGGCGGCCGGCTCCGCGCTGCTCGGCGCGGAGCGGCGGCGGCCCAGCAGGTCGGGGAAGGCGCGGTGGACGGCGGTCGCGACGACGGCCATCAGCACGTTCTTGAGCACGTCGCCCGGCCAGAAGACGATGTCGAGCTTGAAGGCCGCACCGAACGGGATGTCCAGGCGCCACATCATCCCGAGGATCCCGAGGGTGTGGGTGAACACCGCGGAGGCGATCAGCCCGGCCAGGAAGATGAGCACCGGCTGGGGGAGACCCCGCCGGGGGAGCCGCTCGACCAGGAGGCCGCAGAGGCCGGCGGCGAGCGGGAACGCGACCAGGTAGCCGACGCTGGGGCCGGCCAGGACCGCCAGCCCGGAGGCGCCGTCGGCGAAGACCGGCAGGCCGGCGAAACCGAGGGCGAGGTAGAGCAGCGCCGCGAGGAAGCCGCGCTTCGCCCCGAGCACGGCGCCGGCCAGCATCACCGCGAAGGTCTGCAGGGTGATCGGCACGCTCATCCCGGCGACGTGGATCGCGGGCAGGAGCGCGCAGACCACGATGAGCGCGGTGAAGGCGGGGATCAGGGCGAGGTCGCGAGGCTTCATCGGTGTCCTTGAACGCTGGTCAGGTGAACGGCGTTCAGGTTAGGGTTCCCCCCGGTCAGCGTCAATCGCAGTCGAGGAGAGAGATGGGCCACAGCCGCACCGACGTCGTCGCCACCGCGCTCGGCGTGCTCGACCGCTACGGCCTGGCCGACCTGACCATGCGCCGGCTGGGCGCTGAGCTCGACGTGCGGGCCTCGGCGCTCTACCACCACTTCCCGGACAAGCAGCACCTGCTGGCCGCGGTCGCGGACGAGATCCTGGCTCGCCGTACTCCCCTGCCGGCCGACCTTCCGTGGCGCGACCGGGTGTCGGCCGCGTGCCGCTCGCTGCGCGACGCGTTGCTGGCATGGACCGACGGCGCCGAGGTGGTCGCGACCGTCCAGGCCTACGGGCTCGGCGCGGATGCGGCGTACGGCGACCTCCGGGCCGCCCTCGACGGCGCCGGCCTCGACGACGAGCTCGCCCACACCGCCGCCCGCACCCTGCTGCACCTGGTGCTCGGCCACACCACCGCGGAGCAGACCCACCTGCAGGCCGTCGCGGCCGGAGCGCTGCCCGACGACCCGCGACTCCAGCCGGACTTCGACCTCAGCGTCGCGCTCGTCGTCGACGGCGTCGGGGCGCGGGCGCCCGGCCGGCGCCGCTAGCTCGGGTCCACGGCCGCGCCGTGCAGCTCGGCGAGGAGGACGGCGCCGGGCAGGTCCAGCTGCGTCTCCCGCAGCGTGGCGGAGGTCAGGTCCACCCCGGTGAGGGAGGCGCCGCGCAGGTCGGCCCGCGCGAGGTCCGCCTCGCGGATCACCGCGTCGTCCAGCCGCGCGTTGCGCAGCACAGTGCCGGACAGCGTGGCCATGGACAGGTCCGCGTCGCGCAGGTCGACGCCCGTGAGGTCCAGCCCCTCCAGCCGCGCGCCGCGCAGCGAGACGCCGCGCCACACCCCGTCGGTGACGGTCATCGGCCGCAGCGTGCAGTCCGCGAAGACCGAGGCGGAGAGCTTGCAACCGTCCAGGGTGGCGTCGAAGAGGACGCTGCGGCGGAAGTCGCACCCGGTGAAGGCGGTGCCGGTGTGGGTCGAGGCGTTGAAGCGGCAGCCGTGGAACTCGCAGTCGTCGAAGACGGCGCCCCGGGAGGTGGTCTCGGTGAGGTCGACGTCGGTGAAGACCACGCCGCGGAACTGCGCGGCCCCCAGGTCCTCGCCGTACCAGTCCTCGTCGCGGACCTCGCCGCCCGCCTGGCCCTCCATGGCGACCAACGTAGTGGCTAGGCTCGGGCGCCATGGAGCGAGTGCCCACCCCCGTCGAGGGGCTGACCCTGTCGCGGCTCGCGTTCGGCGCGATGCGGCTCCCGCTGGACGACCCCGCGCGAGTGGCGAAGCTCGTCGAGCACGCGGTCGGGCTCGGGATCACCACCTTCGACCACGCCGACATCTACGGCGGGTACGGCGCGGAGGAGGCCTTCGGCGCCGGGCTGCGGACCTGGGCCGGCGACCGCGGATCGCTCGAGCTGGTCTCCAAGTGCGACATCATGCTCACCGACCCCGCCCGCCCGGAGAACACGGTCAAGCACTACGACACCACCGCGCGGCACGTCGTCTCCTCCGCCGAGCGGTCGCTGCGCAACCTCGGCGTCGACCGGCTCGACCTGCTCCTGCTGCACCGGCCCGACCCGCTGCTGGACGCCGACGAGACGGCCGGCGCGCTGGCCGGCCTGGTGCGCGACGGCAAGGTCCGCGCGGTCGGGGTGAGCAACTTCGCGCCGCACCAGCTGGACCTGCTGCGCTCGCGGCTCGACGTACCCCTCGTGACGAACCAGGTCGAGCTGTCCGTGTCCGCGACCCGGGCGCTGTGGGACGGGTCGCTGGACGACGCACAGCTGCACCGCTACCCGCCGATGATCTGGTCCGCGCTCGGCGGCGGCGACCTCTTCACCTCCGACGCCGAGCGGCCCTCCCGGATCCGCGCGACCCTGGAGCAGGTCGGCGCGGAGACCGGGTTGTCGGTCGGCGCCACGGCACTGGCGTGGGTGCTGCGCCACCCCTCCCGGCCGGTGCCGGTCCTCGGCACGACCAACCCGGAGCGGGTCACCGACCTCGCGGGCGCCGTGGGCGTCCCGATGGAGCGACAGCGGTGGTTCCGGATCCTCGAGGCGGCGGAAGGAGCACCCGTCCCATGAGCGACACGGTGGAGGAGCCCGACGAGCGGAACGTGCTCGGCGGCCCGCTGGAGCAGTGCGGCACCGAGCCGATGACCGGCTGGTTCCGCGACGGGTCCTGCCGCTGCTCCGGCGACCCCGGCGTGCACGCGGTCTGCGTGGTGATGACCGACGAGTTCCTGGCCCATCAGAAGGCGGTCGGCAACGACCTGTCGACGCCGCGCGAGGAATACGGCTTCCCCGGCCTCACCGCCGGCGACCGTTGGTGCGTGGTCGCCGCCCGGTGGCTGCAGGCCTACCAGCACGGCGCCGCCGCCCCGGTCGTGCTCGCCGCCACCAGCGAGCTGGCCCTGGAGGTCGTCCCGATCGAGGCGCTGCAGGAGTACGCCGTCGACGTGCCGGACGACCCCGGGTCGCTGCTGGACTAGGTCGCCGCCGTGGGTCAGCAGACCTCGCGGAGGCTGGGGCCCAGTCCGCTGCCGCAGGCGAGCATGCTCCACGGCACCTGCTCACTGACTCGCCGACCGTCAGACTGCGGGCGGGGAGTCGCAGCCCCGTCGGACGCGCACCGGGCCGTCGAACGGTCGGCCCAGCCGTCCGAGGGTCGAGGCCGTCGGCGCGGCCCCGTCGAGCGAGCGGACCCAGACCTCGCTCTCGACCGGCACCGGGTCGCCCGCGATGGGGCGCACGGCGGTGATCTCGATGGGCGACCCGTCGGCGGAGCACGGCAGGAAGGCTCCGAAGCTCACCCACCCTTCGCGGCCCTCGGTGACGGACACCCCGCCGTCGCCCTGGCGCAGCGACAGCGGTCCCTCGCCGGGTTGGCCGCAGGCGGTCAGGAGGAGCGCGACACCTGCGCCGACCGCCACACGCAGGCGGATGCGGTGTCCCTGCGCGGTCAGCGGGGAGAGTAGAGCGTCTGACCGGTCGCCGCTCGGGACCGGGGAGCAGAATGCAGGATCTCCGCGGGCGAAACCTGCATTTCGCTCCCCGGACTCGGGGCCTACCCGGCGAGGGCCAGGAGCCGGGCGCACGCATCGATCAGCTCCCGCCGGAGCGGCTCGGCGCGGGCGGCGAAGGCGCGCTGGGCGGCGACGTACTCCGCCTTCCCCTCCGGCGTCTCGATCCGCACCGGCGTCCACGCAGACCCGTCGTCGAGGACCAGCCCGGTGAAGTCGTACGGCGCGGCCCGCATGTCCAGCACCCGCACGTCCCATGCCAGCTCGAAGCAGTCGGCGACCAGCTCGGAGGGGATCATCGGCGAGAGCCGGAAGGCGTGCTTGTAGAGGTCCATCGTGCCGTGCAGGCAGCCCGGCTGCTCGAACGCCGGCCGGTCGTCGCGGCCCGGCTGCAGGGTGTTGAGCGGCCGTGCGGAGTCGGTGAAGAAGCGGAACGCGTCGAAGTGCGAGCAGGCGATCCGGTGCGACTCCACCACCCGGTCGGTCCCCGCCCCGCCGAGCCGCAGCGGCCAGCCGTGCCGGGTCTCGGAGGCGGGGGAGCGGTGCACCATCGCCCACTCGTGCAGCCCGAAGCAGCCGAAGGAGGGAGTACGCCGGGCGGTGGCGCTCAGCAGGGTGTGCAGCTGCCGGACCAGCCGCTGCCGGGAGGCGACGTACTCCTCGTCGACGAGGTCGGGGAAGCCCACCGGGAGCACGCCGAACCCGGGGTGCCAGCGGCGCAGCTGCGCGGGCCGGTGGGAGTAGTAGGTGAACATGAAGTCGTGCACCGGGTGCCGCTCCCCGGCGGCCCGACGGGCGACGTGGCCGGCGATCAGCCCGTCGATCCGCGCGACGTGGGCGGCCTCCCGCGCCCGCCACGTCTCCTCCTCCAGCACCTGCACGCTCACCAAGGCTAGGTGGATAGGCTCGCTCCGTGCGCATCGCGAGATTCACGATCGAGGACGAGCCCCGCTACGGCCTGGTGACCGGTGAGCTGGACGAGTACGGCGAGCCCGCGGAGGACGCCACCGTGGTCGAGCTGACCGGCGACCCGATGTATGCCGGGATCCAGCCCACGACGACCGAGCGCCCGCTGGCCGACGTACGCCTCCTCGCGCCCGTCATCCCGCGGAGCAAGGTGGTGGCGGTGGGCCGTAACTACGCCGCGCACGCCGCCGAGATGGGCAACGAGGTCCCCGACGAGCCGATGGTCTTCCTCAAGCCCAACACCAGCGTGATCGGCCCCGGCGACCCGATCCAGTACCCGCCCCAGACCGAGGACCTGCACTACGAGGGCGAGCTGGCCGTGGTGATCGGCCGGATCTGCCGCGACGTCCCGGCCGAGCAGGCCACCGACGTGATCTTCGGCTACACCATCGGCGACGACGTGACCGCCCGCGACCTGCAGAGGAAGGACGGCCGGTTCTCCCGCGCCAAGGGCTTCGACTCCTTCTGCCCGCTGGGGCCGTGGATCGAGACCGACCTCGACCCGAACGACTTCGCGGAGGGCCGCCGGGTGCGGACCTTCCTCAACGGCGACCTCGTGCAGGACGGCACGACCGCCGACATGATCTTCGACATCCCCACGCTCGTGGCCCACATCAGCTCGATGATGACGCTGCTGCCGGGCGACGTGATCCTCACCGGCACCCCCGAGGGCGTCGGGCCGATGCAGATCGGTGACGAGGTCGACATCTCCATCGACGGCCTCGGCACCCTGACCAACAAGGTGACCAAGCGATGACCCAGCCCGCCACCGGCAGCGACATCCGGGTACGGATGGCCCCGAGCCCGACCGGCAGCCCGCACGTCGGCCTGCTGCGGACCGCCCTGTTCAACTGGGCGTTCGCGCGCCGCCACGGCGGCACCTTCGTGCTGCGGATCGAGGACACCGACAAGGAGCGCAACACCGAGGAGTCCTACGAGGGCATCCTCGACGTGCTGCGCTGGGCGGGGCTGAACTGGGACGAGGGCCCGCAGGTCGGCGGCGACTACGGCCCCTACCGCCAGTCCGAGCGCGGTGACGTCTACCGCGACGTGCTGGAGCGGCTGCGCGAGACGTCGTACACCTATGACTGCTTCTGCACCACCGAGGAGATCGCCGAGCGGCGCAAGGCGTCCGGCTCCAAGGTGATGGGGTACGACGGCTTCTGCCGCGAGCTGTCCGACGCGCAGCGGCAGGCCTTCGAGGATGAGGGCCGCCAGCCGATCGTGCGCTTCCGGATGCCCGACGGCGAGCTGACCTGGGACGACCTGGTGCGCGGCGAGATCACCTTCGACACCGCGAACGTGCCCGACTACGCGCTGGCGCGGGCGAACGGCGACCCGCTCTACACCCTGGTGAACCCGGTCGACGACGCGCTGATGAAGATCACCCATGTGCTGCGCGGGGAGGACCTGCTGTCCAGCACGCCGCGACAGATCGCGCTCTACGACGCGCTCAAGGAGATCGGCGTCGCGGAGCTCACGCCGGCGTTCGGCCACCTGCCCTACGTGATGGGGGAGGGCAACAAGAAGCTCTCCAAGCGCGACCCGCAGGCGCACGTCAACATGTACCGCGAGCAGGGGTTCCTGCCCGAGGGGCTGATGAACTACCTGGCCCTGCTCGGCTGGGCGATCGCGGCGGACCGGGACGTCTTCGACCTCGAGGAGATGGTGGACGCCTTCGAGCTGGGCGACGTCAACCCCAACCCCGCCCGCTTCGACCTGAAGAAGGCCGAGGCGATCAACGCCGAGCACATGCGCCGGCTCTCCACCGACGAGATCACCCACCGGGTGCTGCCGTTCCTCAAGACCGCGCAGGTGGTCGGCGACCCGGTGAACGACGCGGACGCGCAGCTGCTGGAGCAGGCGATGCCGCTGGTCGCGGAGCGGATCAACAAGCTCACCGAGGCGGTGCCGATGCTCGCCTTCCTCTTCGCCGACGATGAGGCCTTCACCCGCAACCCCGACGACGTGGCCAAGGTGCTCGACGAGCAGGGCGTCGAGGTCGTGCGGGCGGCGCGCGACGCGCTCGAGGACGTGCACCCGTGGAGCACCGAGGCGATCGAGGAGGCGCTGCGCTCGGCGCTGATCGAGGGGATGGAGCTCAAGCCGCGGGTGGCCTTCGCGCCCGTCCGGGTCGCGGTCACCGGCAGTCGGGTGAGCCCGCCGCTGTTCGAGTCGATGGAGCTGCTGGGCCGCGACCGGTCGCTGTCCCGGCTCTCCGACGTCATCGCGTGAGGGACGCCGCGGCGTGACGCAGCGGGGCCCGGAGTACACCACCCTGCTGCGGGCCGCCCCGAGACCGGTCTGGCTCGGGCTGCTCGGCATCCCGCTGCTGCTGGGCGGGGTGTTCGTGGTGGCCCCGGCGCTGATGACCGTGCCGTTCCTGCTCTGGTACGGCGCCTCCGGCGTCCCCGCCCAGGAGACGCTGGCCCGGGTGACCGACCTCGGCGACCCGACCCCGGTGGCGCTGGCCTACCTCAACCTCACCCTGGCCACGGCGATCCCGCTGTCGTGGCTGCTGGTCCGCGTCCTGCACGGGATGCGGCCGCGTTGGCTGTCCTCGGTCCACCCACGGATCCGCTGGCGGTGGTTCGCCGCCTGCCTGGGCCTGTCGGTGGCCGCGCTGGCCGTGTCGATCGTGGTGTCCACGCTGCTGCCCGGCCAGGAGGCGGGCGAGGTGAGCCAGGAGCTCAACCCGTTCACCCGGCAGATGCGGGACTTCCTGCTCGTCGTGCTCTTCCTCACCCCGCTGCAGGCGGCCGCGGAGGAGTACCTGTTCCGCGGCTACCTCACCCAGGCGGTCGGCAGCATGGCCGACACCGCCTGGGGGCGTACCGCCGGCCGCGTGCTCGCGGTCGCCGTACCCGCGCTGCTGTTCGCACTCGCCCACGGCTCGCAGAGCGCCCCGGTGTTCTTCGACCGGTTCGCCTTCGGCGTGCTCTCCGGCGTGCTCGTGCTCATCACCGGCGGCCTCGAGGCGGGCATCGCGATGCACGTGCTCAACAACTTCGTCGCCTTCGGGCTCGCGCTCGCCTTCAGCGACCTGGCCAGTGCGCTCAACCCCGGAGAGGCGACCTGGTGGATGATCCCGTCGACGGTGATCCGGACCCTGCTGTTCCTCGCGCTGGTGTGGTGGGCGGCCCGGCGGATGGGGGTCGCGCGCTCGGCCGATCCGGCCGTTTTGGCCGCCTCCACGGGGCTTGTGTATCGTTCTTCCTCGGCCCCGGAGGACTCCTCCGAAGGGGCCTGACCATTGGGATATGGTGTAATTGGCAGCACGACTGATTCTGGTTCAGTTAGTCTAGGTTCGAGTCCTAGTATCCCAGCGAAAGTCCCGGCCACGCGGCCGGGATTTGGTGCGACAGGAGCCGATTGGCTAGGGTCTCACCCGCGTGAGAACGCGTCTCGCCCCCGTTGTGTAGCGGCCTAGCACGCCGCCCTCTCAAGGCGGTAGCGCCGGTTCGAATCCGGTCGGGGGTACCAGACACGAAGGGCCCCGTCCCGGCAGCGATGCCGGGGCGGGGCCCTTCGGCATGTGCGAGGTCGGTCACCACCGGGCCACCGACCGCCGCGATTAAGTTAGGGTAGCCTTACCTAACGAGAGCGACGGACGGGACGAACCCTCTTGCACCCCACCACGAGCGGGCCAGGCGGCCCGGAACGCCCCCTCAGCGCCCTGTGGCGCCGTCAGCGGCGATACCGACCCCGGTTCGTCGCGGCGGTCACGATGTCGACGGTCAACAAGGTGGCCGACGTGGTGCCCGATCTGCTGATCGGCGCCGCGGTCGACGTGGTCGTGCGGGGCGAGGGGTCCTTCGTGGGGTCGCTGCTCGGGGTGGACTCCCGCTACGCCCAGCTCGCCTGGCTCGCCGTACTCAACGTCGTGGTGTGGATCGTCGAGTCGCTCACCGAGTACGCCGCCGCGGTCCTGTGGCGCGGGCTGGCCCAGGGGGTCGAGCACGACCTGCGGGTCGAGGCCTACGACCACGCGCAGCACCTGGACATGGGCTGGCACGAGCGGCGCGGGTCCGGCTCGACCCTGGCCACGCTCAACGACGACGTGAACCAGCTCGAGCGGTTCCTCGACATCGGCGCCCCGGCGATCCTGCAGACGGCGCTGAACGTGCTGCTGGTCGGCGCGGTCTTCGCGGCGGCGTCCTGGCAGCTGCTGCTCTTCGCCTTCCTCCCGATCCCGGTGATCGTCGTCGGGTCACTGATCTTCCAGCGCCGGCTGGAGCCGCTCTACGGCCGGGTGCGCGACACCGTCGCCGACCTCTCCGAGGCGCTCTCGGCCAACCTGGCCGGCATCGCCACGATCAAGGCCTTCACCGCTGAGGACCGGGAGCGCGACCGGATCGCGTCCGCCTCGGCGGCGTACCGCTCCGCCAACGTGGCCGCCATCCGCTCCTCCGCCGCCTTCGTGCCGCTGGTGCGGGTGGCGATCCTGGCCGGCTTCACCGGCACCCTGCTGCTCGGCGGGTGGGCGACCCTGCGCGGCGACCTGCAGGTCGGCCTCTACTCCGTCCTGGTGTTCATGACCCAGCGCCTGCTGTGGCCGCTCACCCGGGTCGCCGAGGTGCTCGACCTCTACCAGCGCGGCCGGGCCTCGACCGCCCGGATCCTCGGGCTGCTCACGGTGCCGATCACCGTGCCGGCCGGGGACCGGTCGCTCGCGCGCCCCGTGTGCGGCCGGGTCGAGCTGAGGGGCGTGCGCGCGGGGTACGCCGACGGCCCGGACGTCCTGCACGGCGTCGACATGGAGATCCCCGCAGGCGAGACGCACGCGATCGTCGGCGCCACCGGGGCCGGGAAGTCCTCGGTGCTGCGGCTGATCCTGCGCTTCGACGACCCCCGGACCGGGCGGGTGCTGCTGGACGGCTCCGACGTCCGCGAGCTCGACTGGGACTCGCTGCGCGGCTCGATGGGCTACGTCGCCCAGGACGTCTTCATGTTCGCCGGCAGCATCGCCGACAACATCGCCTACGGGCGCCCCGACGCCACCCGCGAGGAGGTCCGCGAGGCGGCCCGCGCCGCCGCGGCTCTGGACTTCATCGAGGCGCTGCCGGGCGGCTTCGAGACCTGGGTGGGGGAGCGGGGCGTCACCCTCTCCGGCGGCCAGCGCCAGCGGCTCGCCCTCGCGCGGGCATTGCGCGACCCCGCCGTACTCGTCCTCGACGAGGCCACCAGCGCGGTCGACAACGAGACCGAGGCCGCGATCCAGGAGTCGCTGCGGCACGCCGCGGCCAGGCGTACGGCGATCGTCGTCGCCCACCGGCTCTCCACCGTCCGGCACGCGCACCGGATCTGGGTGTTCGACGGCGGACGGGTGGTCGAGGCAGGAACGCACGACGAGCTGATCGCCGAGGACGGGGCGTACGCCGCCCTCTGGCGGGTCCAGACCGGGCAGTCCCACGACACGGAGGTCGTTCGATGACACCTATCACCGAGCCCACCTGGGCCGAGCAGGCCAGGACCGCCCTGGCGATGGCCAGTGTCGCCACGTTGGCGACCCAGCCGTGCCACGTCCGTCAGGGGCTGGTCGCGGTCGTGGCCGTGGAGGACCGGCCCGACGGGCGGCCGGTGGTGCGGCTGGGCGCCGCCTCGCCGGTGGTCCGCGAGCTCGGGAGCTGCCGCGTCGTCACCCTCTCGGTGCCCGCTCCCGCGCCGTTCTGGCGGGTCGAGCTCGCCGGTCCGCTGACCGCCTGCGGCCCCGCGGACGGGGGCAAGCGGGCCTACCGCCTCTCTCCGCTGGCCTGCCGGCTGGTCGGCCCGCACAGCGTCTCGCTCGCGCTGCGCCAGTTCCACGAAGCCCGGCCCGACCCGCTGCGCGAGCTCGCCCCCGGGTTGCTCCGGCACCTGGCCGAGGCGCACGACCAGGACCTGTTGGCCTGCATCCGGGCCAACGACTACGCCCGCGCCCGGGCGGTCGTCCCGCAGGCGATCGACCGCTACGGCGTCGAGGTGGTCGTGCTCTGCGACGACGGCGTCGAGCGGGTCCGGCTCGCCTTCCCCGGCGGCCCGATCGACACCCTCGACCAGGCGCCGCGGGGTCTGGCGATCCCGCTCACCTGCCGGTGTCGCGGACACCGGCCGCAGAGCGAGAGCTGACCGCGGCCGCCAGGGCCAGCGCCAGCCCGAAGCCGACGTACACCGTCGCGTAGCCCAGGTCCGCCCGCACCCCGCCCCCGATCATCGCCGACACCGCAGCCCCGCCCGCCGCCGCGCCGACCAGGCCGCCGAAGCTCTCGGTCGTGATCACCGCCGCCGCCAGCTGCTCGGCGTCGGCCGAGCCGTCCGGGGTGGTCGCTCGCAGATAGAGCGTCGGGTAGGCGACCCCGACCCCGGCGCCGACCACGATCCAGGTCGCGAGTGCCCAGGGGAAGGGCGCCCCCGTCACCAGGAGTACGGCGGTGCCCAGGACTCCGCACGCGGTGACCAGCAGGCCGGCGGCCGGTCCCGGGGCGCGCCCGAGATCCTGCAGCCGGGGCATCGCCAGCGTCGCCAGTGCCCACGCGACGGGGGCTCCGCCCAGCGCCCAGCCCGCCTCGGTGAGGGACGTCCCGAGCACCCGGGTGAGGGCGAGCGTGACGAGGCTGGTCGCGCCGAAGTAGCCGAGCCCGAACAGGGTGAGGCCGGCCAGCGCGCTCGGCGCTCCTCGACGGAGGGCGAGCGTTCCCCGCGGCATGAGCGCGGCGAATCCGGCGGTCGCCGCGATCAGTCCCGTGATCCCCACGAGCCAGAGGTCGGTCTCCGTCGCCAGCACGAACGCCGCGACGCCGGCCGGGATGAGCAGGGTCGGCCCGACCGGGCGGTGCCCGCCGTCGGTCGCACGTGCGGCTCGCACTTCGGCGGGCAGTGCCGACACGATCAGGACCCGGCCGAGAATGGTGAGCGGGATCGGCGCGAGCAGGGCCCACCGCCAGCCGACCACGTGCTCGAGCCCGGCGGCGGCGCTCGGCCCCACCAGGCCGGGCACGATCCACATCGCGGTGGACGCGGCGATCACGCGGAGCCGGACCCGCTCCTCCAGGTGGCGGATGGCCGCGGAGACGCCCACCACGGCCAGAAGCCCCGCGGCGACCCCGGCGATGAAGCGCCCGCCGGCGAACCACCAGGGTCCGGCGGCGGTGGTGGCGACGACGCTGCCGACCACGGTCGATGCCAGTCCGAGGACCAGCATCGGCCGGGTGCCCCACCGGGCCAGCATCGGGGCGGCACACGCGGTCGCGGTGAAGAGGCCGATCGTCGAGCCGCTGACCAGCAGCGCCAGCCGGGTGGTCCCGTGCAGGTCCTGCGCGGCCGCCGGCAGCAGGGTGGAGAAGACCAGGGTGGACACGGCCGCCGCGAACTCCAGCAGCACCACGCCGATGCCGAGGGCCGCGGGGTGTCGTGCCGGCCCGCTCACTCCCGGTCCGGGTCCTCGATCGGCCTCTCGGCGTAGACGGCCACCAGCTCGTGGAATCCGGGGGTCTCGCGTCCGGGGGCGAGCCGGTCGAGGATCGTGTGCCACCCCGCGGCGAGACTGCGCGGCCTCCCTCCGGGCGCGACGGAGTGGGTCACCGTCAGGCGGCACCGGCCCTCCGCGGTCGCCGCGAGGTCGAAGCGTACGTCGCCCGCCGGCGCGTCCGGGCTCGACCAGGTCAGCGCGAGCCGGTGCGGGGGCTCCCAGGTCGTCACCACCCCGGTCATCTGGTGGTCCTCGTCGAACAGGTCGACGGCACCGCCGACGCGGGGCTCGATCTCGCCGTCGAACAACCAGGTCGCCCGGGCGGCGCGGTCGGTGAGCATCTCCCATACCCGGTCGACGGGAGCGGCGAGATCGCGCACGAAGGTGAGGCGATGTCCCGAGGACGTGGCCTCGATCCTGCCGTACAACGCTCGCCCCTTCCGGTGGCCGGTCGTTGACAGGCAACCATACGGTTGCCTTAACCTGCAAGGGTGAGTGCGGAGGTCTACCGAGCGGTCGCCGACCCGCATCGGCGTCAGCTGCTCGACGCGCTGCGCGATCACGGGGAGCAGAGCCTCTCCACGCTCTGCGACATGATGCCGATCAGCCGCCAGGGGGTCACCAAGCATCTGCGGGTGTTGGAGTCCGCGGGACTGGTCCGGGTGCGCCGGCATGGTCGGGAGCGACTGCATCGGCTCGACTCCCGGCCGCTGCGGGAGCTCGCCGACTGGACGGCGACGTACTCGCTCTTCTGGAACGCCCGCCTCGACGCGCTGGAGTCGCGGCTCGAGGAGTAGCCCCCCGGCCTGTTCCGGTCGAGCAGCCCTCGTTGGTCGAGCTTGTCGAGACCACCGGCTCGGTCGGCTCGGAACGAGACTGTCGGTGCTCGGTGGTTGACTCGCTTCATGGAATTGATCACCGGGTTGGAGGAGCTGGCCGATGGCCGGCTGCTGGACCATGCCGGTGAGGTGGCGCGGGCGCGGCGCGAGCTGGAGGTCCAGGAGCTGCGGGTGGCGCTGTCGTTCGTGGTGCGCAACAACCCGGATCGTCTGGACCCGGGGATCTCGCGGTTGCCGGGGCGGGAGCGGGCTCGGCGGTACGGCGGGGTGGGGACCGATGAGGTGACGGAGTTCTGCTGCGCGGAGCTGGGTGCCCGGATGGGCATCACCTCGTTCGCGGCGGCGGCGTTGATGGCCGATGCGGTGGACCTGGTGGTCCGGCTGCCGCAGCTGTGGGCGCGGGTGGAGGCCTTCGAGGTGCGGGTCTCCTATGCCCGGTTCGTGGCGCGCAAGACCCGGGACCTGAGCATCGAGCAGGCGGCGTACGTCGACTCCCGGGTGGCCGAGTCCGCCGACGGGCGGGTGCCGTGGACCCGGTTCGAGGAGCTGGTCGCGGCCGCGATCGTCGCCTCGGACCCGGCTGCTGCGGCGGCTGCGGAGGAGAAGGCGCAGCGCGCCTCCTACGCGCGGGTGACGCGTTCGGATGAGCATGGGATGCGGGGGCTGTTCGTGCGGGCGCCGTTCCCGGTGATCGCGCGGGTGGACGCCATGCTGGCGCTGGTCGCGGACGCGTTGGCCGCCCAAGGGATGCCGGGCACGCTCGATGAGCGGCGGGCCTGGGCGTTGCTGGTGTTGTGCGACCCGCGGCAGGCGATCGGGCTGCTGGCCGCCTACCGCCGACCGGCCCAGGCCGCGGCGACGGGGCAGTCCGAGCGACCGGCCCCAGACCCCGACGTGGACCGGGATCGCGAGGAGCCCGAGCCCGAGTCCGAGGGGTCGGAGCCGGAGGTGCAGCTGGATCTCTCGCTGCCGGCGGAGGCGTTCGGGGTGGACTGGGCGGCGTTGTTGCCGAAGGTGGAGCTCTTCGTGCACTGCTACGCCGGTCCGGAGCCGACCGGGATCGCCCGGGTGGAGGGTCAGGGCCCGGTGACGCAGGCGTGGGTCCGGGCCCTGTTGGGGGAGCGGGTGCGGTTCACGGTGCGGCCGGTGCTCGATCTTGAGGGTCAGGCGCCGGTGGACGCCTATGAGATCCCGGACCGACATAGACAGGCCGTGCATCTGATGACGCCGGCCGACATCTTCCCGTGGGGCTCCAACCGGAGCCGCAGCATGCAGATCGATCACACCATCCCCCACCCGCGGGGACGGGGTCCCGGTGGGCTCGAGGCTGCCGGCGAGCCAGCGAGCGTGGACGGCGGGTCGGTGGGGTGGTCCGGCATCGGGAATTACGGCCCGATGACCGGGTTCCACCACCGGGTCAAGACCCACGGCGGCTGGCAGGTCGTCCAGCCCTTCCCCGGGATCTACCTGTGGCGCGACCCCCACGGCGCGACGTACCTCGTCGACCACACCGGCACCCGCCGGATCGACACCGCCCGGACCCGCCACCACCTGGCCCAGGACTACGACCTCGGCGCCTGAGCGATGCGCATGGCAGGCTGCGGGCATGGCGCCCACCTGGCTGTCGGTGAAGGTCGAGCTGCTCACCGACCGATGGCTGTGGATCGACCCGGAAGGCTCGGACGAGGGGTTCCGGGTGGGTTGAGGCCGGGCCTCAGGTCGAGCGCGGGTC
Source organism: Nocardioides rotundus (assembly GCF_019931675.1). GTDB lineage: Bacteria > Actinomycetota > Actinomycetes > Propionibacteriales > Nocardioidaceae > Nocardioides > Nocardioides rotundus. The sequence continues at coordinate 2,794,155 of NZ_CP082922.1, read as the reverse complement.
GCCCTGCACCACGTCGACGATCCGCACCTCGACCTGGGCCGGGCCGAAGTCCGGCACCGGGCCGAGCAGCGACCGCACGGCATCGACCGCCCGGGCTCGGGCGTCCGCGGCGGCGGCGAGCAGCTCGATGCCGTAGGCGCACACCAGGTCCAGATCCACCCCGATCAGTCGCTGGTCGTCGACGTGCAGCGAGACGTCGGCGAGGACGTACGACGGATCCTGCAGCGCCCGGCGCACCCCGGCGACGACCACGCGCGAGGACACCCGCACCTGCGATCCGGCCTCGTCGTGCGCGGGGGACCCGGAGGCGGAGTAGGACAGCAGCGGCTGCCCGGGCGAGGCGAGCGTGCGCACCTTGCCCATGATGCTCTCCGAGAGCTGGGTCCAGCCGTGGGGCGAGCTCTCCCGCGCCGCCTGGGTCGCCCGCTCCAACGGGTCGGTGATCTCTATCGCCATCTCGCCATCCTCTCCGCCAACGTCCGGCGCCCGCGATGCAGATGCCCGCGCACGCTACCCGGAGTCGTCGACAGCGTGGCCGCGATCTCCTCATAGGTCATGCCCTCGACCTCACGCAGGAGCCAGGCCGCGCGTTGGTTCCACGGTAGTTCGTCCAGCGCCTGTTGCAATGCCTCCAGCAGCTCGCCGTCCACCACGTCCTGCAGCGGGTTGTCCTGCGCCGGCGGCACCTGGGTCGCCAACATCTCGTCGTCGATCGGGACCGGGCGCCGGGTCCGCACCAGGTCGACGGAGCGGCGGTGCACCAGGCTGAACAGCCAGGTGGGCAGCGCCGACTCGCCGCGGAAGCGCCCCAGTCCGCGCCACGCGGAGATGAACGCCTCCTGCGTCACCTCCGAGGCGTCGTGCTCGCTACCGCCGACCAGGCGGAGTGCGTAGCGATACATCCCCGGGCCGTGCCGGTCGATGATCACCCGGAACGCCTGCTCATCACCCAGCCGCGCGGCACGGGCGAGGGCCCCGTCGCTGCGCTCGGGTGACGGATCGGCGGTGGTCACGTCCGACATCATGCCTCTTCACCCGAAAGGGTCTGTTCCACACCGTGCGTGTGTGATGTGGTCCAGATCACATCGATTCCGCGTGACGAATCCCTGTCTCGGCCCGACCAACCCATGACACCCCGACACAGTCGTCGAAGAGAAAGAGGATGTCGATGAGCGAGAACCAGTCCACCAGCAGCAAGCCCACCTCGAGCAGCTCGAGCACCTCGGGCTCCACCAGCTCTTCGAGCCAGGTCAGCACCCGCGGGACGGGCGCTCTGGCCTCCGAGCAGGGCAAGACCTCCATCGCCGACACCGTCGTCTCCAAGATCGCCGGCATCGCGGCCCGCGAGATCAGCGGCGTCTACGACCTCGGTGGCGGCACCGCCCGCGCCGTCGGCGCGCTCCGTGAGCGCATCCCGGGCTCCCGCACGAACCTGAGCCAGGGCGTCGCGGTCGAGGTCGGAGAGACCCAGGCGGCCGTCGACCTGGACATCGTCGCCGACTACGGCGTCGCCATCGCCGACCTCGCCACCGCCATCCGGCGCAACGTGGTCGACCAGGTCGAGCGCATGACCGGCCTGGAGGTCACCGAGGTCAACATCACCGTGCACGACGTGCACCTGGAGGGTGAGGACGACAACAACGGTGACCAGGACAAGGAGCAGAACACCAGCCGTGTCCAGTGACGCCGTGACCGCCACGCCCGAGGGGTCGACCGACGCCGACAAGGTGGCGGCGGCCGTGACGGCAGTGCCCGGTGTGCATGACATGCACTCGGGGCGGCTCGGCGAGGTCGCGACCTATCTCCCGGGACGACGCGTCCCGGGGGTGCGGCTCACGCCGGAGTCGACCGACGTCCACGTCGTCCTCGACTGGGGTGCACCCGTCGAGGGCACGGCCGCGGCCGTGCGGCAGGCGGTCAGGTCGCTCGACCTGTCCCTGCCGGCCGCGGTGGACGTCGTCATCGAGGACGTCGCTGATCCCTCGGCGTCATGACGCTGGCGGACGACGCGGCCCAGCGCCGGGCACGAGCCCGGCGTGAGGTCGCCCGTCGTCTGCACCCAGATCTCGGGGGAGACCCCGACGAGTTCATCCGGGCGATGCGGGACATCGACGGCCCGCCGGCACCCCCACCCCCCCACCCGCCGGTGACCGTGTTCCGCACGGGAGTACGTCGGTGGCGCAATCCGCGCCGCCGACGTACTTCCCTCCCCGGCTGGGTGCCGGGCGTCCGCCGTTACACGCAACTGGACTAAGGAGACACCATGACCACCTCCACACTCGGCCTTCTGTGCGGGCTGCTCCTGACGATCGCGATCGTCGCCGGCGGCTTCACCGGTCTGCTGCTCGCCGTCGTGCTCGGCGCCGGCGGCTACCTGATCGGTGGGCAGATCGACGGCGAGCTGGACGTGCGCGCCCTCGCGCGAGGACGTCGTGGCTGAGCCGGCCACGGCAGAGTCGACGACCCGCACGCCCGACGCCCCCGCCGAGCGCGGGACCCTGGACGTCCGCAACCGCGCTCTCCAGCACCTGGTGGAGCGCGTCGCGCTCGACGTCCCGGGAGTCGTCCGTCGCAGCGCCGCCCTCGGCGGACTCGGCTCGGGGAGCCCGAATGCCGACGTACGCGCCCAGGGCGACACCGCACGGGTCGTGCTCAGCGTCGACGCCGCCTGGCCCGTCAACGTGACCGAGCTGGGTGAGCGCGTCCGTGACCGCGTCCTCACCGAGGGCACCCGTCTCTCGGGGGTCCGCATCACCAGCGTCGACGTCACCGTGCACGCGGTCACCGAGACTGACGAACGGAGGAGAGTGCAATGAGCCGTCACGCCGATCGACCGGTGTCCACACCGCCGAAGTCGGTGCCGCTCGCCGCGGTGCTCGGGATCCTCGTGGCGCTGCTGCTGATCGCCCTGGGGGTGGTCGGCCTGCGAGAGGTGGCCGTCGACCAGGGATGGACGAGCGGGCAGTCGTGGTTCGCCAGCCTGGCGCAGAGTCTCGACGGACTGCAGGCGAGCACCGCCGTCACCGTCCCGGCCGTGATCGCCGGCTTGGTGGGGCTGTTCCTCCTCTACGCCGCGCTCGCGCCGGCCGGCCGCACCCACACCGCCGCCCGCGGCGACGCGGACGTCTGGTTCACCCCGGACGCCGTGGCCAACCTGGCCCGGTCCGCGGCCGACCGTGCCCCGGGCGTGGTGGCCGCGGACGTGACCCGCAGCAGCCGCAAGCGGGTCGGGCTCGGCATCCTCACCCAGCGCGGTTCGGGCGACGCACTCGCCTCCGCACGAGAGGCGGCCGACGCCGCCGTGGCTCCGCTGGCCGGCGTGAAGGTGTCGGTGCAGCAGGACAAGGAGATCTGATGAGGGGCAAGACCAACGCAGTCGACAGACTGCTGCTCATCGTCCTCGGCCTGGTCCTCGTGGCCGTCGCCGTGCTGGCCGTGCTGTGGCAGGTCGGCATGAGCTGGCTGCCGGACACCCTGAGCACCACGCAGGTGCAGGACGTCCTCACCCAGTCGTGGTGGCCCTGGGCGCTCGGTGCCGCCTCGGTGCTGCTGATCCTCCTCGGGCTGTGGCTGCTGCTCGGCCACGTGCCGAAGCGCGGTCCGGGCACCGTCCGGCTGAGCCCGAGCGGGCCCGGCGGACGGGTGGAGGCCGACCTTCGCTCCGTGGCCTCCGCGGTCGCGGGCGACTTCGAGAGCCGTGCCCCGGTGCACGGGGTCGACGCCACCACCGAGCGGCTCAGCGGGGTCGCGCTGGTCGAGGTGCGGGGCCGGCTGGACCGGGACGCCGACGTCGAGTCGGTCATGGCGGCCGCCGAGAACGCTCAGCGCAACGTCCGGGCCGCCTTCCCCGACGACGCCGTGCAGTGCCGGATCCTGCTACGCGGGCCGGGACGCGAGCGTCGCCGCGGGGGAGCGATCCGCGTGCAGACCGAGAGCAGCAACGTCTCCTGACAACCCACTGGCGGGGATCGGACGGCCGTGTCCGATTCCCGCCAGTGTCGTCTCCCGCCGTGCGGCAGGATGGGGGACATGACCACGACCCGGCACCTGGACGCGGAGAGCTGCTACCGCGCCGTGAAGAGCCGGGACCGCCGCTTCGACGGGGTCTTCTACACCGCCGTCCACACCACCGGCATCTACTGCCGGCCCTCGTGCCCCGCGCGGACTCCCGCGCTGCGCAACGTCAGCTTCCACCCCACCGCCGCGGCCGCCCAGGCCGCAGGCTTCCGCGCCTGCAAGCGCTGTCTGCCCGATGCCACCCCGGGCTCGCCCGAGTGGGACGTCGCGGCCGACGTGGCCGGCCGGGCCATGCATCTCATCTCCGACGGCCTGGTCGACCGGGACGGCGTCGAGGGCCTCGCGGCGGCGGTCGGCTACACACCGCGGCATCTGACCCGGGTGCTCACCGCCGAGCTCGGCGCCGGTCCGCTCGCCCTCGCCCGGGCCCGCCGCGCGCAGACCGCGCGGGTGCTGATCGAGACCTCCGAGCTCGCCTTCGCCGACGTGGCCTTCGCCTCCGGGTTCGCCAGTGTCCGCCAGTTCAACGACACCGTGCGCGAGGTCTACGCCGCGTCGCCGAGCCAGCTGCGCGGCCGTCCCGGCTGTCGGGGGAGGGGCGCCGTGACGCCCGGCGAGCTCGAGCTCCGGATCGCCGTACGCACCCCCTTCGACGGCCGGGCCCTCCTGCGGTTCCTCGCCGTGCATGCCGTCCCCGGTGTCGAGGCCGTCGAGGGCAACCGCTACCTGCGCACGATGAGCCTGCCCCACGGCACGGGCGTCCTCGACGTCACGCTCACCGACCTGCCCGCGCCCGGAGCCGGCACCCTCCCGGTGCGGCTACACCTGGCGGACCTGCGCGACACGGGCACCGCCGTCACGCGGGTACGGCGGCTCCTGGATGCCGACAGCGACCCGACCGCGGTGACCGGGGCCTTCACCGGCGACCCGGTCCTCGGGCCCCTGCGGCGCCGCCGTCCCGGCCTGCGCGTGCCGCGAGGCGTCGACCCCGACGAGACCGCCGTCCGCACCGTCGTCGGCCAGCAGGTCAGCGTCGCCGGCGCCCGGACGGTCACCGCACGCCTGGTGCGGGAGTACGGCGACCCCGTGGAGACCGGGCACCCGGCGCTCACCCACCTCTTCCCGTCGGCGGGCAGCCTGGCGTCCGTCGACCCGGCGGAGCTGCCGATGCCGCGCTCCCGCGGGCGCGCCCTGGTCGGCCTCGCCGCCGCGCTGGCCGACGGCCGGGTCGACCTCGCGGGCGGCGCGGACCGCGACGAGGCCCGCGCCGCGCTCCTCGGCCTGGCGGGGATCGGGCCCTGGACCGCCGACGTCATCGCGCTGCGCGCGCTCGGGCACCCCGACGTCTTCCTGCCCACCGACCTCGCCGTGCGCTCCGTGCTCGCCGGCATGGGGCTGTCCGGCAGACCGGAGGAGGTCGCCGAGGCCTGGCGGCCCTGGCGCTCCTACGCGCTGGTGCACCTGTGGACCACCCTGACCATGCTCGACCCGGACAAGGAGCAGTGACATGTGGACCGTGATGGACACGCCGGTGGGCGAGCTGCGGCTCGTCGAGCATCGCGGCGAGCTGACCCGCATCGACTTCGCCCCCTACCAGCCGCCCCGTGACGGCCTCCCGCTGGGCGAGCGCGTCGACGACGACCCGCTGTTGGCGGAGGCCCGCGACCAGCTGGCGGCGTACTTCGCCCGCGAGCGCCGCGACTTCGACCTCCCGCTCGCCCCGCGGGGCACCGACTTCCAGCAGCGGGTGTGGCAGGAGCTGCGCGGCATCGGCTGGGGCGAGACGACGTCGTACGGCGCACTCGCGCTCCGGCTGGGCATGACCGGCGCCGCGTCGCGCGCGGTGGGCCTGGCCAACGGGCGGAACCCGCTCGCGATCGTGATCCCGTGTCACCGGGTGATCGGGGCGAACGGCAAGCTGGTGGGCTACGCCGGGGGCCTGGAGCGCAAGCAGACCCTGCTCGCCCTGGAGTCAGAGGCGCTCTTCGCGCTCTGAACGGCCGGGCGTGACAACGGTCCGGCCGGAAGCGAGACCCCCGTACTCGCTCCCGGCCGGACCGGTTGTCCCCGACTCTGCCGGTGCCCAGGGGGAGCCCGCATGGGTCGGGATACTCATCTTGTCAACGATCTGCGGTGACCCAGGTCACGTCCGACCGCTGAGCCCCTCACTCCGCGGCGGCCCGGCGCAGGCTCTCCGAGAGCCGGTCAGCGGCGGCGAGGACGGCGGGGGCGTGCATCCGGCCGGGCTGGCGGGACAGCCGCTCGAGCGGGCCGGAGACCGACACGGCGGCGATCACCTTGCCGCTGGGGGATCGGACGGGCGCGGACACCGAGGCGACGCCGGCCTCGCGCTCGCCGATCGACTGGGCCCAGCCGCGACGGCGGATCCCGGAGAGGGCGGTGGCCGAGAACGCCGCGCTCTGCAGGCCGCGGTGCATCCGCTCCGGGTCCTCCCAGGCCAGCAGCACCTGGGCGGCGGACCCGGCGCTCATGGTGAGCTGCGAGCCGACGGGGATGGTGTCGCGCAGGCCCGACGGGCGCTCGGCGGCGGCCACGCACACGCGGTGGTCGCCCTGACGGCGCCACAGCTGCGCGGACTCTCCGGTGATGTCGCGCAGCCGAGCGAGCACCGGGCCCGCGGCGGCCAGCAGGCGGTCCTCCCCGGCCGCGGCGGCCAGCTCGGTGAGGCGGGGGCCGAGCACGAAGCGGCCCTGCATGTCCCGGGCCACCAGGCGGTGGTGCTCAAGCGCCACGGCCAGTCGGTGCGCGGTCGGACGGGCCAGGCCGGTGCCGGCGACCAGGCCGGCGAGCGTCGCCGGGCCGGCCTCGAGGGCGGCGAGGACGAGTGCGGCTTTGTCCAGAACGCCGACTCCGCTAGTGTTGTCCATATTCCAATATTGCCGTCTCAGATCATGGGATGCAACTCGAGCGAGAGGAACGAGTCATGGGCAGGACCCTGGCGGAGAAGGTCTGGGACGAGCATGTCGTCCGGTCGGCCGAGGGCGAGCCCGACCTCCTCTATATCGACCTCCACCTGGTCCACGAGGTGACCAGCCCGCAGGCCTTCGACGGGCTGCGGCTCGCCGGCCGGACGGTGCGGCACCCCGAGCTCACCCTGGCCACCGAGGACCACAACGTCCCCACGCTGGACTGGGACAAGCCGATCGCCGACCCGGTCAGCCGGACCCAGGTCGAGACACTGCGCAAGAACGCCGAGGAGTTCGGCGTCCCGATCCACCCGCTCGGCGACGTCGAGCAGGGCATCGTGCACGTGGTCGGCCCGCAGCTGGGGCTGACCCAACCGGGGATGACCATCGTCTGCGGCGACTCCCACACCTCCACCCACGGCGCCTTCGGCGCCATCGCCTTCGGCATCGGCACCTCCGAGGTCGAGCACGTGCTCGCCACCCAGACGCTGCCGCAGGCGCGACCCAAGACGATGGCGGTGACCGTCAACGGCTCGCTGCCCGAGGGCGTCACGGCCAAGGACCTGGTGCTCACCCTGATCACGCACACCGGCACCGGCGGGGGCCAGGGCTACATCGTGGAGTACCGCGGCCAGGCCATCGAGGAGCTCTCCATGGAGGGCCGGATGACCGTGTGCAACATGTCCATCGAGTGGGGGGCCAAGGCGGGCATGATCGCGCCCGACCAGACCACCTTCGACTACATCCAGGGCCGGCCCTCGGCGCCGCAGGGCGCCGACTGGGACGCCGCGGTCGAGCACTGGAAGAGTCTGCGCACCGACGACGACGCCGAGTTCGACGACGAGATCGTGCTGGACGCCTCCACCATGACCCCGTTCGTGACCTGGGGGACCAACCCCGGGCAGGGTGCCCCGCTGGGCGCGAGCATCCCGCGGCCGGAGGACTTCGAGGAGGCCGGCGACCAGCTCGCCGCGCAGAAGGCCCTGGACTACATGGGCCTCGAAGGCGGTACGCCGCTGCGCGAGGTCAAGGTCGACACCGTGTTCGTCGGCTCCTGCACCAACGGCCGGATCGAGGACCTGCGACTGGCCGCCTCCATCCTCGAGGGCCGCACGGTCGACCCCGACACCCGGCTGCTCGTGGTCCCCGGCTCCGTCCGGGTGCGCCTGCAGGCCGAGGAGGAGGGCCTGGACCGGATCTTCATCGCCGCCGGCGCCGAGTGGCGCGGCGCCGGCTGCTCGATGTGCCTGGGGATGAACCCCGACCAGCTCGCCCCGCAGGAGCGCAGCGCCTCGACCTCGAACCGCAACTTCGAGGGCCGGCAGGGCAAGGGCGGTCGCACCCACCTCGTGTCGGTCCCGGTGGCCGCCGCCACCGCCGTACGCGGAACGCTCTCCGCACCCGCCGACCTCGAGCCCGTCCTGCAGGAGGCCTGACATGGAGCCCTTCACCCAGCACACCGGCGTCGGCGTCCCGCTGCGCGCGAGCAACGTCGACACCGACCAGATCATCCCGGCGGTCTACCTCAAGCGGGTGACCCGCACCGGCTTCGAGGACGGGCTGTTCGCCGCCTGGCGCGGCGACGACTCCTTCGTCCTCAACCAGGAGCCCTACCGCAACGGCAGCGTGCTCGTGGCCGGGCCCGACTTCGGCACCGGGTCGTCTCGGGAGCACGCGGTGTGGGCGCTGCAGAACTACGGCTTCAAGGTCGTGCTCTCCTCGCGCTTCGCCGACATCTTCCGCGGCAACGCCGGCAAGGCGGGGCTGCTCGCCGCCCAGGTCGACCAGAAGGTGGTCGAGCGACTGTGGGCGTTCCTGGAGGAGAACCCCGGGGGCGAGGTGAGCGTCGACCTGGAGAGCCGGACCCTCCGCGCCGGCGACGGACCGGACGCGATCGAGGACTCCTTCGACATCGACGACTACACCCGATACCGACTGCTCGAGGGCCTCGACGACATCGGGATCACCCTCGGTCACGAGGACGCGATCCTCGACTACGAGCACCGGCGTCATCCCTGGAAGCCCACCACCGCGAACGCCTGAGGCGCGAAAACGCCCGGATCGCCCCGAAAACACGGGGGATCTGGGCGTTTCGCCATTGTGGCGGACGCCACGAGTGCCTAGCGTGCCTGGGGACGACGGGCACCGTGTCCGACTGTCGCCGTTCATGGGAAAGGGAAGAACCAGTGAACAAGAGCCAACTCATCGACACTCTGGCGGCGCGCTTCGAGGGGAACCGGAAGCAGGCAGCACACGCGCTGGAGTCGGTGCTCGACACCATCACGCGCGAGGTCGCCAAGGGCGAGAAGGTCGCGATCACGGGCTTCGGCTCGTTCGAGAAGCGCGTCCGCAGTGCCCGCACCGTGCGCAACCCCGCCACCGGCGAGAGTCTGCGGACGAAGAAGAAGGCGGTGCCGAAGTTCACCGCCGGCGCGGACCTGAAGAACGTCATCTCCGGCGCGAAGAAGCTGCCCAAGCTCCCTGCAGCCACGGCGAAGAAGGCCACGTCGTCGACGTCCACCGCGAAGAAGTCGCCGGCCAAGTCGACCGCGGCGAAGAAGACCACCACGGCGAAGAAGTCGCCGGCGAAGTCCACCGCGGCCAAGAAGACCACCACGGCGAAGAAGGCGAGCACCGCGAAGAAGTCGCCGGCGAAGAAGGCGAGCACCGCCAAGGCGTCGCCGGCCAAGAAGGCGAGCACGGCGAAGAAGACCACCGCGAAGAAGGCTCCCGCCAAGAGCACGGCGGCGAAGAAGACCAGCACCGCGAAGAAGTCCACGGCGAAGAAGACCGCGAAGAAGAGCTGACCGCACCCACCTCCGCGAGGCCCCGTGACCGGCGACGGTCGCGGGCCCTCGTGCGTCAGGACCCCATCACCGCTGCGGTGTGGGGACCGAGGCCCAGGGCCGCCGCGCGCTCGAGAGCGGCCGCGTCGTCGACGTCGGCCCTCAGTCGTGCGAGCTCCAGGCCGACGGGCGTCGCGCCGGCATCCCGGTGGGCCTGGGCGGAGCCCGGGCCGAAGCGGGGAGCGAAGCGTGCCGTCGGCGCGACGTACGTCGTGGTGCCCGACCCGGCGGCGTCGGGGACGAACGCCTCGGCCTCGACGGGTATCTCCGCCAGGAGCCGCGACAGGTCGGAGCCCCGCAACGACGGGAGGTCCGCGCACAGGGCGATGACCGGGTGGTCGGATGCGACCTCGGCTGCGGCCGCGGTGAGCGTCGCGTTCAGGTCTCCGGGTACGGCGTCCGGCCGGGCCTCGGCGCCGGCCGCTCGGGCGGCCTCGGCGACGCTCTCGTCGGTGGTCAGCACCACCACCCGCCCGATGCCCTCGACCGACAGCGCGGCCTCCAGGGTGTCCTGGGCGAAGGCCCGGGCCAGCGCCTCGCGGTCCTCGGGCGCCCTGCCGGTCAGCCGCGACTTGCCCCGCGCCGGCGACTTCACCGGGAGCAGGAGCACGGGGGAGAGTGTCGCCACCCGGTCGATCCTGCCGCCAGGCAGTAGCCTGAGGCGAATCCGGTAGGAGAGAGGGTCGAAGAAGTGACGGTGCGCAAGCTCTCCCAGCCGCGCGGCTGGGCCTTCGGGCTGGGGGTGGCGATCCTCAAGCCGCCCCTCCTCGGGATCGCGTCGCGGACCTGGATCGACGGGGAGAAGATCCCCGCGACCGGTGGCTGCGTGATCGCGCTCAACCACATCTCCCACCTCGACCCCCTGCTGGTCGCGCACTTCCTCTACGACCACGGCCGGCTCCCGCGCTACCTCGCGAAGTCCGGCCTGTTCACCAACAAGGCGCTCGGCGGCTTCCTCACCAGCGCCGGCCAGATCCCGGTCGAGCGGCTCAGCCGCAACGCGGTCGGGGCGTACGACGCCGCGGTGCAGGCCGTCAACGACGGGGAGTGCGTGGTCGTCTACCCCGAGGGCACCATCACCCGCGACCCCGACCTGTGGCCGATGCGCGGCAAGACCGGTGCGGCCCGGATCGCCCTGGAGACCTCGGCGCCGGTGATCCCCATCGGGCACTGGGGAGCGCAGTCGATCCTGCCGCCGTACGCCCACAAGCCCGACCTGTGGCCGCGCAAGCACATCACCATGAAGGCCGGAGACCCGGTGCCGCTGGACGACCTGCGCGCCGAGGAGCGGTCGCAGCGCAACATCCACGCCGCTACCGACCGGATCATGGAGGCCATCACCACGCTGGTCTCCGACGTCCGGGGGGAGCCGGCACCGGCCGAGCGGTTCGACCCGCGCAAGGCCGGCGTGGAGGAGACCGGGAACCCGAACAGGAAGCGAGATCGCGAGTGAGCCACGGCAAGGTGACGGTCTTCGGGGCCGGGTCCTGGGGAACCGCCTTCTCCGTCGTGCTCGCCGATGCGGGCAACGACGTGACCATCTGGGGGCGCCGCCAGGAGGTGTGCGACGTGATCAACGCCGAGCACCGCAACCCCGACTACCTGCCCGAGGACGTGCTGCTGCCCGACCGGGTGCGCGCGACCCACGACGTGGAGGAGGCCGTGGACGGCTCGGACCTGGTGGTCTTCGCCGTACCGTCGCAGAGCTTCCGGGAGAACCTCACCGAGTGGGCGCCGCTGCTCCCGGCCACCGCGCCGATGGTCTCGCTGATGAAGGGCGTGGAGCTCGGCTCGCTGAAGCGGATGAGCGAGGTGATCGCCGAGGTGACCGGAGCCGGACCCGAGCGGATCGCCGTGGTGACGGGGCCGAACCTGTCCAAGGAGATCGCCCGTCGCGACCCGGCCGCCTCGGTCGTCGCCTGCGCCGACGAGTCGGTCGCCCAGCAGATCCAGGACCGGGTGCACTCACGGGCGTTCCGCCCCTACACCTCCGTCGACGTGCTCGGGTGCGAGATGGGCGGTGCCTACAAGAACGTCGTCGCGCTCGCCGTCGGGATGGCGGTCGGTCTCGGGTTCGGCGACAACACCACCGCGTCGGTCATCACGCGCGGCCTGGCGGAGACGGCGCGGCTCTCGACCGGCCTGGGGGCCAACCCGTTGACACTCATGGGCCTGGCCGGCCTCGGCGACCTTGTCGCCACCTGCTCCTCGCCGCTCTCGCGCAACCGGACCTTCGGCGAGAAGCTCGGCCGCGGCATGACCACCGAGGAGATCGTCGCCTCCACGCGCCAGGTGGCCGAGGGCGCGAAGTCCTGCTCGTCCCTGCGGGCGCTCGCCGAGCGCACCGGCGTCGACGCCCCGGTGGTCGAGCACGTGGACAAGGTGGTCCAGGGCGAGATGACCGCCTCGGACATGGTGCACGCCTTCATCGAGCGCGACACCAAGGCCGAGACGGACTGAGGACCCTCAGACCAGCCCGTCCAGGGCCGGGCGCAGGTCGTCCCAGAGGTCCTCGACGTCCTCGACGCCGACGCTCATCCGGACCAGCGCGTCCGGGATCGTCGCGGGTTCGACCTTCCACCGGCGGCGCCGCTCGAAGGTCGACTCGACGCCGCCGAGGGACGTGGCGTGCACCCACAGCGAGGTCTTGTGGGTCAACAGGTCGGCGGCCATCGCCCCCTGCGCCAGCACGATGGAGATGATCGCGCCGAAGCCGGGGTAGCGCACCTCGCCGACGGCCGGGTGCTCGGAGAGCCGGCGTACCAGCTCCTGGGCGTTCGCCTCGGCACGCTCGACCCGCAGGTGCAGGGTGCGCAGGCCGCGCAGCGCGAGGAAGGCCTCCATCGGCCCGGGGACGGCGCCGGTGAGGTCGCGGCGGCCCTTGAGCACGCCGTACAGCTCGTCGTCGCGGGTCGCGACCGCGCCCATGAGTACGTCGGAGTGGCCGGCGATGAACTTGGTGGCCGAGTGCAGCACCAGGTCGACGTCGTCGTCCAGCGGACGCTGCAGCAGCGGGGTGGCGAAGGTGTTGTCCACGACCACATAGGCGCCGGCCTCGTGCGCGGCCCGGGTGATCGCGGGGATGTCGGCGACCTCCAGCGCGGGGTTCGTCGGCGACTCCAGCCACACCAGGGCGGCGTCCTCGCACGCGGCGACCATGGCGTCGGTGTCGGTCACGTCGACCAGCTGCGCGGTCAGGCGGCCGCGCATCTCCAGGTCGCCGAGCTGGCCGATCACGCCGTTGTAGGCGTGCCGGGGAGCCACGACCTTCGCCCCGTGGCCGACCAGGTCCAGCACGGTCGAGACCGCCGCGAGCCCGGAGGCGAAGGAGAGGCAGCGGCCCCCCTCCAGCCGGCCCAGCGCCTCCTCGAACGCCGCCCAGCTCGGATTGTCGTAGCGGCCGTACTCCAGGTCGCCGCCCGCGACGTAGGTCGAGGCGAAGGTGACCGGCACGTTGAGCGGCTGGTCGGTCGTGTGCGGCGGTCGGCCGGCGGTCACCGCGACCGTGGCCGGGCGCAGCGTCCGCGTCGTCGGCGACTCCTCGGCGGGCATGTCATCAGGCATGGCGACGAGCCTAGGCCGTAGGGTCGAGCCGATGAACGAGAGCACCCGCAAGCCCCGTGTGGCCGTCGTCTTCGGCGGCCGGTCCGACGAGCACGGCATCTCCTGCGTCACCGCGGGGAGCGTCCTCGCGGCCATCGACCGGGAGAAGTACGACGTCGTCCCGGTCGGCATCACCCGCGACGGGCGGTGGGTGCTCGAGGCCGACGAGCCCGCTGAGCTGGCCATCCGCGACAACGCGTTCCCCAGCGTCGACGAGGACCGGGCCGCGGTGAGCCTGGAGCGGATCGCCGGAGCGACCGACCTGGTCGTGACCGAGCCGTCCAGCCCACCGCGCACGCTCGGCGAGGTCGACGTCGTCTTCCCGCTGCTGCACGGCCCGTGGGGCGAGGACGGCACCATCCAGGGGATGCTCGAGCTGGCGGGGGTGCGCTACGTCGGCGCCGGGGTGCTCGCGTCGGCGGTCAGCATGGACAAGGCCTACATGAAGGTCGTGCTCGCCGCGGCCGGGCTGCCCGTGCTCCCCTCCTTCACCGTCACCGAGCGGGACTGGAGCCGCGACCAGGCAGGGGTGCGCGAGCGGGCCGAGGCCCTGGGCTTCCCGCTGTTCGTCAAGCCCGCGCGCGGCGGCTCGTCCTACGGCATCAGCAAGGTGCACGACGCTGGCGAGCTGGACGACGCGATCGCCGAGGCGCACCGGCACGACCCCAAGGCGCTCGTGGAGGCCGCGGCCCTCGCTGGGCGCGAGGTCGAGTGCGGTGTCCTGGGCAGCCTGCACGGCGGCGACCCGGAGACCAGCGTCCCCGGGGAGATCCGGATCGGCGGGGGGCACGAGTTCTACGACCTGGAGGCGAAGTACCTCCCCGGCCAGGAGACCGAGCTGGACATCCCGGCCGACCTGCCCGAGGACGTCGTCGTCCAGCTGCGCGAGCTCGCGGCCCGTGCCTTCGAGGCGGTCGGCGGCGAGGGGCTGGCGCGCGTGGACTTCTTCGTGATGCCCGACGGCTCGGTGGTGATCAACGAGCTCAACACGATGCCCGGCTTCACGCCGACGTCGATGTACCCCGAGCTGTGGAAGGCGACCGGGCTGCCCTACCCCGAGCTGGTCGACCGGCTGCTGCAGCTCGCGCTCAACCGGGGGACCGGCCTGCGCTGAGCCTCACACGCAGGGTCGCCCCCGCTCCAGGGACCGCTTCACCGGGCCGGCCAGCTCGCTGAGCGCCGCGGCCAGGCCCTCGGGGCGGTAGTCGGCGGGTACGTCGAGCGCGACCACCGGGCGCCAGTCCACGGTCCCCAGGGTCGCGTCCACCGCCTCCTGGCTCGGGTCCCCGAGCTGGTCGGTGGGCAGGTACCAGCCGACGCCGTCCACCTCGTCGCAGGTGGCGAACCGGTCGAAGCCGGGCGGCATCGAGCCGCCGCAGGTGACGGTGATCGCGGGGTCGCCGTACGCCGCGACGGGGGCGCCCTCGGGCTCCACCGCCCGCCGGGGCTGGCCGGCGAGCGTGTCGGGGAGCGCGTCGACGAAGGCGGCGCAGGCGCGGGCGTCGGCTCCCTGCAGACGGGGCGGGTCGTCGACCGTCACCGTGCTGGAGCAGCCGGCGGTGAGGGCGACGGCGAGCGCGGAGACGGCGACGCCCCGCGTCCGGGCGGACACGGGGCGTCGACGTCGGTTCGGGCGCAACTCAGATGTGCACGACCGGGCAGGTCAGGGTGCGGGTGATGCCCTCGAGGTTCTGCACCCGGGAGACCACGAGCTGGCCGAGCTCGTCGACGTTCTTGGCCTCGGCGCGCACGATCACGTCGTAGGGGCCGGTGACGTCCTCGGCCAGGGTCACGCCCTTGACCTGGGAGATCGCGTGGGCGACGTCCGCGGCCTTGCCGACGTCGGTCTGGATCAGGATGTAGGCCTGGACGACCATCTGCTCTCCCCCATCTTCTTCTCGGGACACGGGTGCGCCGGAGGGTGGGACCGCCGGAGCACGGTCAACCTACCGCGCGGTCGCCTTCCCCCGGAAGGCGGTGTCCTGCCCGCCCCGGCCGGGCGCGTCTGGTGGGATGGGAACCATGGCACTGGCACCCGACGCGACCCTGGACGACGCCGGCGAGTTCGGCCTGATCGACGAGCTGGTGCCGATCTTCGCCCAGGGCGAGCAGGTCCTGGTCGGCCCCGGCGACGACGCGGCGGTGCTGCGGGTCCGCACCGGCCACGTGGTCGTCTCCACCGACCTGATGGTCGAGGGACGGCACTTCCGCCGGGAGTGGGCCGAGGCGGCCGACGTCGGCCACCGGGCCGCGGCGCAGAACCTCTCCGACATCAACGCCATGGGCGGGCGCGCCACGTCGCTCACCGTCGGCCTGGCCGCGCCCGGCGACCTCCCGGCGCGCTGGGCGCTGGACTTCGCCCGCGGCTTCGCCGAGGAGGCGTCCCTGGTGGGGGCCAGCGTGGTCGGCGGCGACATCACCCGGGCCGACCAGATCGTCGTCGCGGTCACGGTGCTCGGCGCCTGCACCGTCTCCCCGGTGCTGCGGTCCGGGGCCGAGCCGGGGGACGTGCTCGCCCTGCACGGCCGGCAGGGCTGGGCCGCGGGCGGCCTGGCGGTGCTGGGTCGCGGCTTCCGCTCGCCGCGGGTGCTGGTGGAGGCCTACCGCCGGCCGGAGCCGCCGTACGACGCCGGGCTGGTCGCCGCCGAGGCCGGCGCGACCGCGATGATCGACATCTCCGACGGGCTGCTCGCCGAGGCGGGCCACATCGCCCGCGCCTCCGGCGTCGCGATCGACGTGCGCACCGACGCCTTCGAGGTGCCCGAGCCGCTGCAGGCGGTCGCGGCCGCCACCGGCTCGGACCCGATGCGCTACCTGCTCGAGGGAGGCGACGACCACGCACTGCTGGCCGCCTTCCCGTCCGCCGGGGACGTCCCGGAGGGCTGGACGGTGATCGGGGAGATAGCCGAGGGGGAGGGGGTCACCGTCGACGGGAGCGAGTACGACGGCCCGGCGGGGTGGCAGCACTTCTGACCGCACGCGAAAAGGCCCCCGGCCGCGGTGCGGCGGGGGCCTCGTCGGCGGGTCGGGTCAGCGCTCGACCTTGCCGGCCTTGAGGCAGCCGGTGCAGACGTTGAGACGCTTGGGCGTGCCGTTGACCTTGGCCCGGACGCGCTGGATGTTGGGGTCGAATCGACGCTTGGTGATCTTGCGCGACCAGGGTCGGTTGTTGCCGAACGTCGGCTTCTTCGCGCAGATGTCGCAGACGGCAGCCACCGTGCACTCCTGAATGTTCGAGGTCTCGTTCTTCCATGCCCGCCCGGGCGACCGGAGATCCGGGGCCAGCGGGCAACCGCACCAGAGTATCCGACGGTCGGCCGCGGGAGAAATCGAGACAGCGGGCCGATAGCCTGCACCGTCATGGAGCGGGCGCAGGCATCGGGCAGCATCAGTCTGCCGACCGTCCTGGCCTTCGTCGACGTCGCCACCGATGCGCTGGCCGACGCCCGCGAGGAGGTCGACGCCCTCAACGTCTTCCCCGTGCCCGACGGGGACACCGGCACCAACATGTTCCTCACCATGTCGGCCGCCCGGGACGCCGTCCGCGAGGCCGCCCAGCGGGAGCCGGAGGACCTGGCCGGGGCCATCCAGGCCTTCTCCCGCGGGGCCCTGTTGGGCGCGCGCGGCAACTCCGGCGTGATCCTGTCCCAGATGATCGGCGCGATCACCCACCGGGTCCTGCACCGCGACCCCGAGGAGCGGCACTCCCGGCTGATGGCCGAGGCGATCCGCGAGGCGACCGACGCGTCGTACGCCGCCGTCGGACGGCCGGTCGAGGGCACGATCCTCACCGTCGCCCGCGCCGCGAGCGACGCCGCGCTGGCGCGGGCCGACCGGGAGGGTGCCCGGGCGCGCGAGGTCTGCGCCGACGCCGCCGACGCCGCGCACGCGGCCCTGGAGCGCACGCCGGCCCAGCTGCAGGCGCTGGCCGACGCGGGCGTGGTCGACGCCGGCGGCCGGGGGCTCACGGTCGTCCTGGACGCCCTCACCACCGTGCTGACCGGGCGCCGCCCTCCGCGGCGGGCCCGCGGCGGGGTGATCCCCGTGCCGACGGTGCCCGGCGAGGACCTCACCGCCGACGGCCCGGCCTATGAGGTGATGTACCTCCTGGACGCCGACGACGAGCAGGTGCCCGCGCTGCGGACCCGGCTCGACGCGCTCGGCGACTCCCTGGTCGTGGTCGGCGGCGAGGGGCTGTGGAACGTGCACGTCCACACCGACGACGTAGGCGCGGCGATCGAGGCCGGCATCGGCGCCGGCCGTCCCCACCGGGTCCGGGTGACCCACTTCGCCGAGCAGGTGGCCCGGGCCCGGGAGCGGGTGGCCGCTCGCGACGGGCGCGCGGTCGTGGCCGTCACCGCGGGGCCGGGGCTGGGGCGGCTCTTCGAGGAGGCCGGAGCGATCGTCGTGCCGGGCGGCCCGGGGCGCCGCCCCTCCACCGGGATGCTGCTCGACGCGATCACCTCCAGCGGCTGCCGCGAGGTCGTCGTGCTCCCCAACGACCCCGACTCGGTGCGCGTCGCCGAGATCGCCGCCCGCACCGCGGAGGCCGAGCACGACGTGCAGGTGACGGTGATCCACACCGAGACGCAGGTGCAGGGACTGGCCGCGATGGCCGTACACGAGGACGGCCGGACGCTCCATCAGGACGTCCTGGAGATGACCGCGACCGCCCGGCACGTTCGGCACGGCGCGGTCACCGTGGCGGTGAAGCAGGCGATCACCATGGCCGGGCCGTGCGAGCCGGGGCAGGTGCTCGGCGTGGTCGCCGGGGATTTCGCGGTCGTCGGCGACGACCTGGACGACGTCGCGCGCGACGTGCTGGAGCGGCTGCTCGCCCCCGGCGGCGAGCTGGTCACCATCGTGGTGGGCGCCGAGGACGTCGACGGCCTGGGCGCCCGGCTGGCGTCGTACGTCGAGGAGCGGCACCCCCATGTCGACGCGGTGGTGTACGACGGAGGGCAGGACCGCTACCACCTCCTGCTGTCGGTGGAGTGAGGAGGCACCCGTGATCACCGTCGACTCACCGATCGCCTCCGTCTTCGGCCGATCGACCAAGAAGCGCGCCGCCACGGAGAAGGGGCTGGACCTGCACACGGTCGGGGACCTGCTGCACCACCTGCCCCGGCGCTACGTCGAGCTGGGCGAGCTCACCCGGGTCGAGCCGCACCCCAAGAAGCCCCTGACGTTCGTCGGCGAGGTGGTGCGCACCGACATCCGCACCTTCCAGGCCCGCCGCCGCACGCAGTACCGCGTCGAGGTCACCGTCCGCACCGCCGGGCCGCAGTTCGTGATCAGCCGGTTCACGCCGTACCGCTCCCAGGCCGAGACCTACGAGGCCGAGGTCGCGCCCGGCTCGCGGGGGATCTTCCTCGGCCGGGCCAAGTGGTTCAACAACTCCTGGGGGCTCGACGACCCGCAGTGGGTCATCTTCGGGACCGACGAGGCACAGCAGATGGAGGGCAGCCTCGAGGGGCTGCTGCCGATCTACCGCCAGACCGCCGGGGTGCGCTCCTTCGACCTGCAGAAGGTCATCCAGGCCGCGCTGCACCAGGTCGGCGAGATGCCGGACCGGCTGCCGCCGGAGCTGCAGGAGCGCTACGACGTCGTCGACGCGCTGACCGCGCTGCGGCTGCTGCACGCCCCGGACGACTGGGCCCAGGTGGGCACGGGGCAGCGGCGGCTGCGCTTCGAGGAGGCGCTGATCCTCCAGCTGGTGCTGGCCCGCCGTCGCGCCGAGCTGCGCGAGCTCGGCGGGCAGGCCCGCACCGGCGGGGGAGGGCTGCTCGCCGTCTTCGACGAGCGGCTGCCGTTCACCCTCACCGGCGCCCAGCAGGAGGTCGGCGCGGAGATCGAGCACGACCTGGCCCAGTCGCACGCGATGAACCGGCTCCTCCAGGGGGAGGTCGGCTCCGGCAAGACCCTGGTGGCTCTGCGCGCGATGCTCCGGGTGATCGACTCCGGCGGGCAGTGCGCCCTGCTCGCGCCGACCGAGGTGCTCGCCCAGCAGCATCTGCGCTCCATCACCGGCCTGCTCGGTGACCTTGCCGCGGGCGGCATGCTCGGCGGGCACGCCGAGGGCACCACGGTCACCCTGCTGACCGGCTCCATGGGCGCGGCGCAGCGCAAGGCGGCACTGCTCGCCGCGGCGAGCGGCGAGGCGGGCATCGTGGTCGGGACCCACGCCCTGCTGGAGGAGGCGGTCCAGTTCGCCGACCTCGGTCTGGTCGTGGTCGACGAGCAGCACCGCTTCGGCGTCGAGCAGCGGGCCGCGCTGACGGCCAAGGCCGCGGCGCCGCCCCACGTGCTGGTGATGACCGCCACCCCGATCCCGCGGACCGTCGCGATGACCGTCTTCGGCGACCTGGCCACCTCCACGATCGCCGAGCTCCCCGCCGGCCGCGCGCCCATCCAGACCAACGTGGTGCCGCTGGCCGAGCAGCCGACCTGGCTGGACCGGGTCTGGCAGCGGGTGCGCGAGGAGGTCGAGCAGGGACACCAGGTCTACGTCGTGTGCCCGCGGATCAGCGGCGACCGCTCCGAGGAGGGCGAGGCCGACCAGATCGACTACGACGAGGACGGCGAGGCCGTGGTCGTCGAGACCGGCGGGCTCGCGGCCGTGGAGGAGGTCGCGCCGCTGCTGGCCGAGGGGCCGCTGCAGGGGCTGCGAGTGGCGCCCCTGCACGGCCGGATGGCCGCGGAGGACAAGGAGGCCACCATGCGGGCCTTCGCCGACGGCGAGATCGACGTGCTCGTCTCCACCACCGTGATCGAGGTCGGCGTCGACGTGCACAACGCCACCACCATGGTGCTCCTGGACGCCGACCGCTTCGGCGTCTCCCAGCTCCACCAGCTGCGTGGCCGGGTCGGACGCGGCGGGCTGCCGGGGCTGTGCCTGTTGGTCAGCCGGGCCGAGGCCGACTCCGCGGCCCGCGAGCGGCTGGACGCCGTCGCCTCCACCACCGACGGCTTCGAGCTGTCCCGGGTCGACCTGGAGCAGCGCCGCGAGGGCGACGTGCTGGGGCGCAACCAGTCCGGCTTCCACAACAGCCTGGAGTCGCTGCGGGTCCTGCGGGACGAGAAGACCATCGTGGCCGCCCGCGAGGCGGCCGAGGAGCTGCTCGCGGACGATCCCGAGCTGGCCTCCGCACCGCTGCTCGCCGACGCGGTGCGGGAGGTCGAGGACTCCCAGCACTCGGCGTTCCTGGAGAAGTCATGACGCGGATCATCGGGGGAGCGGCCGGCGGACGACGACTGCAGACGCCGCGCGGCGAGGCCACCCGGCCCACCTCCGACCGGGTCCGCGAGGCGCTGTTCTCCTCGATCGAGGCCACGGCCGGCCCGCTCGACGGGCTGCGGTTCCTCGACCTCTACGCCGGCTCGGGCGCCGTCGGGCTGGAGGCCTGGTCGCGCGGCGCCGGTGTCGTGACCCTGGTGGAGAAGGATCGCCGTACGGCGTCCCTGGTGCGCGCCAACGCCCAGGCCGTGGGCTTCCCGCGGGCCGACGTGGTGGCCGGGGAGGTCGCCACGGTGCTCCGGCGGCGACCCCCGGCGCCCTACGACGTCGCCTTCCTCGACCCGCCCTACGCCGTCTCCGACGACGACGTCGCCGAGGTGCTGGGCCTGCTGGTCGAGCACGACTGGCTCACGCCGGGCGCGCTGGTCGTCGTCGAGCGCTCCTCGCGGGGCGCCGCGCCGGCCTGGCCCGGCGGGCTGGGGGAGGAACGGGAGAGGAAGTACGGCGAGACCACGCTGCACTACGCCACCCGCGGGCGCTGATAGCCTCCCAGCGTGCGCCGAGCCGTCTGTCCCGGATCCTTCGACCCGGTCACCAACGGGCATGTCGACATCATCGGGCGAGCCTCGCGGCTCTTCGACGAGGTGGTCGTCGCGACCGGGACCAACCCCTCCAAGAGCCGGATGTTCAGCCCCGAGGAGCGCCTGGAGATGCTCCGCGAGGCGTGCGCGGACCTCCCGAACGTGCGGGTCCAGGGCTTCACCGGCCTGCTCACCACGTTCTGCCAGGAGAACGACATCCATGCGGTGGTCAAGGGGCTGCGCGCGGTCAGCGACTTCGACTACGAGCTGCAGATGGCCCAGATGAACGCCTCGCTCGCCCCGGAGGTCGAGACGGTCTTCGTCCCCACCTCCCCGGAGTTCTCCTTCCTGGCCTCCTCGCTGGTCAAGGAGGTCGCCCGCTTCGGCGGCGACGTGAGCGGGCTGGTCCCACCCCACGTGCTCGCGGCGCTGCGGGCCAAGCGGGCCGAGGGCGCTTGAGGCGCCGTACCGTCCGTTTTGGCAGGTCAGCCGCGCCATGAGTACGATTGGCAGTCGATCTGTCGTGACCTGTACCGGAAGTGGAGCTCTGAGCGAGGTGGACCCGAGAGCGCCGCTCGTGCTCGACACGCGCGAACTCGGACGCCGCCCGGGGTCCCAGCGCCAGGATTCACGGACGGTACCGGCCCCGGCAGATCTGGGCATCGAAGTCCTCGCCGTCCCCGAGGGGTCGCCGGTCGAGCTCGACTGGCGCCTCGAGGCGGTCATGGACGGGGTACTGGTCACGGGTACGGCGACCGCCGCGCTCGCGGGTGAGTGCGTGCGGTGCCTGGAGCCGATCGAGGACACCATCTCGGCGGACTTCCAGGAGCTGTTCCTCTACGAAGACGACCGGTCCGCGGACGAGGAGGACGACGAGGTCCGCCGGCTCGAGGGAGACCTGCTCGACCTGGAGCCGGTGCTGCGGGACGCGGTGGTGCTGGCACTGCCGTTCCAGCCGCTGTGCCGGGAGGACTGTCCCGGGCTGTGCGCCGAGTGCGGCGCCAGGCTCGCGGACGATCCGGACCACGCGCACGAGGCGGCGGTGGACCCGCGGTGGGCGGCCCTGGCCGCGCTGCAGGAGCAGGACGAGGACCAACGAAAGTAGGAGAGAACAGTGGCTGTCCCGAAGCGGAAGATGTCGCGCAGCAACACGCGCCACCGTCGTTCGCAGTGGAAGGCTCAGGCGCCCACGCTGGTGACCTGTGCCAACCCGGCCTGCGGTGCCAAGCACCTGCCGCACCGTGCGTGCGGCGTGTGCGGTCAGTACGGCGCTCGCAACGCCCGTCGTCAGGTCCTCTGACCCGGTTCGCAGAACCCTGACCACCTATCGCGAGCTGCGCGCGGCGCTCGGTGATCCGGTCCTGGACGCCGAGCTGCTGGAGCGTGCGCTCACGCACCGCTCGTTCGCCTACGAGAACGGCGGCATCCCCACCAACGAGCGCCTGGAGTTCCTCGGGGACTCCGTGCTCGGGGTGGTGGTCACCGAGACGCTCTACCGCACTCACCCGGACCTCTCCGAGGGCCGGCTGGCCAAGCTGAGGGCCGCCGTGGTCAACGCGCGCGCCCTCGCCGGCGTCGCCCGCGGCATCGGCCTGGGCGACCACGTGAAGCTGGGCCGCGGCGAGGAGACGACCGGCGGCCGGGAGAAGGCGTCGATCCTCTCCGACACCGTCGAGGCGGTCATCGGCGCGGTCCACATGTCCGGCGGCATCGAGGCCTCCTCGGTGGTCGTGCACCGGCTCTTCGACCCGCTCATGGCCCAGGCGGCCGAGCTCGGCGCCGGGCTGGACTGGAAGACCTCGCTGCAGGAGCTCGCCGCCGAGCGCGGGCTCGGCGTCCCGGAGTACGTCATCACCGACGACGGCCCGGACCACATGAAGACCTTCAACGCGCAGGTGCGCGTCGGCGGCTCCCTCTACGGCCACGGCGTCGGCCGGTCGAAGAAGGAGGCCGAGCAGGGCGCGGCCGAGACGGCCTACACCGAGATCAAGGCCGCCCAGGTCGTCGCCGAGGCCACCGACACCGGCGCCGGCACGCCGGTCGACTGAGAACGACCGACCCGTGCCCGAGCTGCCCGAGGTCGAGGTCGTCCGGCGCGGCCTCGAGGCCCACGTCGTGGGCCACACCATCGGCTCCGTCGACGTGCTCCACCCCCGTCCGGTGCGCCGCGACCCCCGCGGGCCCGCCGGGTTCGCCGAGGCGCTGACCGGCCGCGACGTGCTGGCGGCCCGGCGCCGAGGCAAGTACCTCTGGCTCGCGCTCGACGGCGAGGACGCGATGCTCGGCCACCTCGGGATGAGCGGGCAGCTGCTCGTCCAGCCCGTCGACGCGCCCGCGGAGCGGCACCTGCGGGTCCGCCTCGCCCTGTCCGGTGGGCGCGAGCTGCGCTTCGTCGACCAGCGGATGTTCGGCGGGCTCTCCTTCTCCCCGGGCGGCGCCGAGCTGCCCGCGGAGATCGCGCACATCGCCCGCGACCCCCTCGACCCGCTCTTCGACGACGACGCCTTCGTCGCCCGGGTCCGCCGGCGGCCGGTGGCGATCAAGCGCCAGCTGCTGGACCAGAACCTGGTCAGCGGGGTCGGCAACATCTACGCCGACGAGGCGCTGTGGCGAACCCGGCTCCACGGGGAGCGGCTGGGGGAGAGGCTGACCCGGGGCCAGGTCGTCGAGCTGCTTGGCCACGTGCGCGAGGTGATGACCGACGCGCTCGCCCAGGGCGGCACGTCCTTCGACTCGCTCTATGTCAACGTCAACGGGGAGTCGGGCTACTTCGACCGGTCCCTGCACGCCTACGGCAACGAGGGCGAGCCGTGCGAGCGGTGCGGTACGCCGATCCGACGGGTCGCCTTCATGAACCGGTCGTCGTACTTCTGCCCGGTCTGCCAGCCGGTCCCGCGGAAGCGCCGTACGGCGGCCCGGAGACCCCTCCCGTCGGCGGATTGACCCCGCACCCTCCCGGTGGGACATTGGAAGGCAGTCCGCGACCGGGCCCCTGCGAACCAGAAGGACGTGCCTCATGGCCAAGGCGCTGAAAGGCCACCTGCCCAGCGACCTTCACGCGACGCCGCGTCTCGCGGCCGAGAACGCTCGGCTCAAGCGCCGCGTGGCCGAGCTGGAGTCGCTCGTGCTGCGGCTGAAGGAGGAGAACGACGCCCTCATCGACTCCGCGGCCGGGGAACTGGAGCCGGTGCTGCGCGCATGACCGTGGTTCCATGGGTTCATGGGTGAGGAACGCGCGCAGGAGTCGCTGGACGAGCTGGTGGCCGCGCTGCCGGACGGGGTGGTGACGACCGACCCGTCGGCGATCGAGAAGTACCGCTTCGACTGGTCCAAGGACCCCGACGCCGGGACCCCGCTCGCCGTGGTGCGCGCCGAGAGCGCCGAGCAGGTGCAGGCCGCGGTCCGCTGGGCCGCGAAGCACCGGGTGCCGGTCGTGCCTCGCGGCGCCGGATCCGGGCTCTCGGGCGGCTCGAGCGCGGTGGACGGCGGGATCGTGCTCTCCCTGGAGCGGATGCGCGAGATCCGCATCGACGCCGCCTGCCAGGTCGCCGTGGTCGAGCCCGGCGCGTTCAACATCGAGGTCAAGCAGGCCGCGGCGAAGGAGGGGCTGTGGTACCCGCCCGACCCGTCGTCGTACGAGATCTGCTCCATCGGCGGCAACGTCGCCACCAACGCCGGCGGGCTGTGCTGTGTGAAGTACGGCGTGACCACCGACTACGTCCTCGGCATGGACGTGGTGCTGGCCGACGGCACCCTGATCACCCTCGGCGGCAAGCGGATCAAGGACGTCGCCGGCCTCTCCCTGCTCAAGCTGTTCGTCGGCTCGGAGGGCACGCTCGGGATCGTCACGAGCGCGACGCTGCGACTGGTCCCCGCGCCGCTCCCGGCCGCCACGCTGGTCGCGAGCTTCGACTCCGTCGGCGATGCCGCCGATGCCGTGGTGGCGGTCCGCCGGGCGCTGCGGCCCTCGATGATGGAGCTGATGGACAACGCCTCGATCAACGCGGTCGAGGACCACACCCAGATGGGGCTGGACCGCTCCGCCGGCGCGCTGCTGATCGCCCAGTCCGACGCCCCTGGCGCCGCGTGCAGCGAGGAGATCGAGGCGGTGCGCTCGTGCTGCGAGCGGGCCGGTGCCACCGAGGTCTTCGTCACCGAGGACGCCGACGAGGGCGAGATGTTCGTGGCCGCTCGCCGGGTCGCGTTCCCGGCCATCGAGGCCCGCGGCACGCTGATGCTGGAGGACGTCGGTGCGCCCATCCCGGTGCTGCCGGAGCTGCTGGCGGCGGTGGCGAAGATCGCCGAGGAGCACGGCCTGGAGATCCCGGTGGTGGCGCACGCCGGTGACGGCAACACCCACCCGATCATCGTCTACGACGCCGCCGACCCCGAGTCGGAGAAGCGGGCCCGCGCGGCCTTCGACGACATCATGCAGGTGGCGATCGCCCTCGGCGGCACGATCTCCGGCGAGCACGGCGTGGGCCGCACGAAGAAGGGCGCGTTGCCCGATCAGCTCGGCGAGGACGTCATGGCGCTCTCCCGGCGGATCAAGGACGCGCTCGACCCGGACGGGATCCTCAACCCCGGCGCGGTCCTCTGAGGCCGGGTCGATGATCGAGATCCTGACCCCGCCGCGGGTCGCCCTGGCCCGCGAGACCGGCGCCCTGGTCGCGGAGATCCTCGCCACCATGAGGCGCCGTACGACCGTCGGCACGAACCTGCTCGACATCGACGACTGGACCCGCACGATGATCGCCGAGGCCGGCGCGGAGTCCTGCTACGTCGACTATGAGCCGTCCTTCGGGCGCGGCCCGTTCGGTCACTACATCTGCACCGGCGTCAATGACGCGGTGCTGCACGGTCGGCCGTACGACGCCACGGTCGCCGACGGCGATTTGCTCAGCCTCGATCTGGCGGTCTCCCTGGGCGGGGTCGCGGCCGACGCCGCGGTCAGCTTCATCGTGGGGGAGTCCCGGCCTGCCGAGAGCGTGGCGCTGATCGAGGTCACCGAGCGTGCGCTGGCCGCCGGGATCGCCGCCGCCCGGCCGGGCGCGCGGATCGGCGACCTCTCGCACGCGATCGGTACCGTGCTGGGGGAGGCGGGGTATGCGATCAACACCGACTTCGGCGGCCACGGCATCGGCTCGACGATGCACCAGGACCCGCACGTCCCCAACGCCGGCCGTGCCGGTCGCGGTTTCCCGCTCCGCCCGGGCATGCTGCTCGCGCTCGAGCCGTGGGTGATGGCCGACACCGACGAGCTGGTTGTCGACGACGACGGATGGACCCTGCGCAGCGCCACCGGCTCCCGCACCGCCCACACCGAGCACACCATCGCGATCACCGACGACGGTGCGGAGATCCTCACCCTGCCGAGGTGACTCGGTTCGCTGGTCGAGCCTGTCGAGACCCGGTTCGGTGGTCGAGCGGTCCGTCGGTGATCGAGCGGTCCTTCGGTGGTCGAGCCCGTCGAGACCACCCCGGCTCTCGCTGGTCGAGCGGTCCTTCGCTGGTCGAGCCTGTCGAGACCACCCCGGCCCGGCAGGGCCACCTGAGGGCCGTCGGTGGTGGGAGGAATCGTCGTCCACAGAGACCAAAGTCGGCTCTCGCCACCCGTGAAGTGGAGTAGAATCGCATCTATGATCGAACGTCTCGCAGAGCTCGTCTCCCCGGCCGTGGCGCCGGGTGAGCGGCTGTGTGCGGAGACGGTGGGCGGCTGGGCGGCCGAGCTGTCCGCGGCGGTTGCCGCGGCGACCGACGAGGGTCCCGAGGGTCCCGACGGTCCGGAGGGGGCGGGGTCGGGGCTGGACCCGGCGGGGCTGGTGGATGCGATGCGGGCGTTGGAGGAGCTGTCGTGTGTGGTCACCGCGGCGCAGGCGGCGCTGTCGGCGGAGCTGGACACACAGACCCGGGCCGCGCGGGCCGCGGCCGGAGTGCCGGCGGCCGCGCAGGGCCGGGGGATCGGGCATCAGGTCGCGCACGCCCGGAGGGTCTCCCCGCACCGCGGGGCCCGGCATCTGGGGCTCGCGGTGATCGTGCAGCGCGAGCTGCCCCACACCTGGGCGGCCTGGCGTGCCGGGCGGATCACCGAGTGGAAGGCGACCCTGATCGCACGGGAGACCGCGTGCCTGTCCCTGGCCGACCGGTTGGCGGTGGACGCCCAGATCGCCGCCGACCCGTGCTGGCTGGAGCAGCGCGGCGACCGGGAGCTGGCCGGGCTGGTGCGGGCCGCGGCCGAGCAGGCCGACCCCGCGGCCGCGGTCGCGCGCCGCCGCAACGCCGAGGCCGACCGGCATGCCTCGATCCGGCCCGCACCGGACACCATGGTGTGGTTCACCGCCCTGCTGCCGGTCAAGGCCGGGGTCGCGCTGTGGGCCACCTTGACCCGGGCCGCGGACGCCGCCCGCGCGGCCGGTGACCCCCGCACCCGGGGGCAGGTCATCACCGACACCCTGGTGGACACCGTCACCACCCACGCCGCCACCCCCACCTCGACGAGCTGGCACGACCAGCCCACCAGCCCCTCCACCGACGCGGGCGCCCCGGTAGGTCCGGGGGTGCAGTTGGGGCTGGTGATGACCGATGCCGCGCTGTTCGGCACCAGCGAGGACCCCGCGCACCTGGAGGGCTACGGCCCGATCCCGGCCGAGCTCGCCCGCGAGATCACCGCCGACGCGCTCACCGAAGGGGAGAAGGTGTGGGTACGACGGCTCTACACCCACCCGGCCACCGGGGAGCTGGCCGCGGCCGAGACCCGTTCGCGCCGGTTCCGCGCCAGCCTGGCCCGGTTCATCCGACTCCGGGACCGCACCTGCCGCACCCCCTGGTGCGACGCCCCGGTGCGCCACCTCGACCACGCCGCCGACCACGCCTCGGGCGGCCCGACCAGCACCACCAACGGGCAGGGCATGTGCGAGGCCTGCAACCTCGCCAAGCAGGCCCCCGACTGGCACACCGCCCCCGCACCCGGTGAGGACCACACCCACCGGATCCGGACCACCCTGCCCACCGGCCACCACTACCTCACCCGACCACCCCCCATCGGGCCCACCCGAACCCGGCCACTCCAGGTCGACTTCATCCTCACCGGCTGATACCCCGCTACCTGGTCGTGTCCTCCGCAGGTAACGTCGCGCCCGTGATCCTTCGCGAACGGCATCTCTTCGGTCCCGGGCCCTCCAACGCCTACCCCGAGGCGACCCTCGGGCTCGCGGCGCCGCTGCTCGGCCACCTCGACCCGGAGTTCATCCGGGTCATGGACGAGACCTCCGATATGCTCCGCACCGTCTGGGGCACGGAGAACAAGCGCACCCTGCCGATCAGCGCCACCGGCAGCGCGGGCATGGAGGCGGCCTTCGTCAACACCGTGCACGAGGGCGACGTGGTCGTGGTCGCGGTCAACGGGCTGTTCGGCCAACGGATGGTCGACGTCGCCACCCGCTGTGGCGCCGACGTGATCGCGGTCGAGCACGAGTGGGGCCAGCCGGTCGACGTACAACGAGTCATCGACGCCCACCCGGACCCGGCGATCATCGCCGCCGTACACGCCGAGACCTCCACCGGCGTCCGCTCCGACATCGAGGCGCTCGGCGCCGCCAAGGGCGACGCCCTGCTCATCGCCGACTGCGTCACCAGCATCGGCGGGATCGAGCTGAAGGCCGACGCATGGGGCATCGACGTGGGGTACGCCGGCACGCAGAAGTGCCTGGGCGTCGCGCCGGGCCTGGCCCCGTTCACCATCAACGACCGCGCCTTCGACCGCCGGGTCGACCGGCCGCGGTCGTGGTACCTCGACCTCGGCATGCTCGGTGGCTACGTGGGCGAGGCCGAGGGGAAGGGCCAGCGCACCTACCACCACACCGCGCCCGTGGCCATGGTGGCCAGCCTGCACGCCGGGCTCACCCGGATCCTCGACGAGGGCCTGGACGCGGTCATCGCCCGGCACCACGACGCGGGTCGGATGCTCCAGGACGGGCTGCAGGAGATGGGCCTGGAGCTCTTCGCCGCCGAGGGCTGGCGGCTCCCGGAGCTGACCACGGTCAAGGTGCCCGAGGGGGTCGACTCGGCCGCCGTACGCAAGGACCTGCTGAACCGGTTCGACCTGGAGATCGGGGCCGGGGCGGGGGAGTACGCCGCCAGCGTGTGGCGGATCGGGCTGATGGGCCACAACGCCCGGCCCGACGCGGCGGCGCTCGTGCTGGCTGCGCTCAAGGACGCACTCGGTCGCGCTCGATAGGCTGACTCTCGTGAGCTTCAGCTACAACGTCGACGGTCCCGGCAACGACGGCGGCTGGTTCCGGGTCGGCACCGTCGAGGTGACGACCACGGTGCTGGTCACCGCCCTGGCCGCCGCCTCGATCGTGGTCATGGCCATCTACCCACCGCTCGCGCTCGCCCTCGCTCTCGAACCGGGCGCGGTTTTCGGCGGCCAGGTGTGGCGGGTGGTGACCTGGCCGCTGGCCAACATTCTCGGGGACGGTCAGGGGCTGTGGACCGTCCTGTCGATCTTCTTCTTCTGGTACTTCGGGTCCGATCTGGAGCGCCAGGTCGGCCGCAGTCGCTTCACCAAGCTGGTCGTGGGCTACGTGCTGGCGCTCTCGGCCGTGGCTCTGCTCGTCGGGATCCTCACCACGCTCCCTGGCGGGCTCTTCGGCATCAACACCCTCCAGCTGATGGTGCTGCTCACCTGGATCGCGGAGTACCCCAGCCGCCGCTTCCTCTTCAACATCCCCGCCTGGGCCTTCGGCGCCGTCATCGTCGCGCTCCAGGTGCTGACAGCGCTGACGA
This sequence comes from Nocardioides rotundus, assembly GCF_019931675.1. Classification (GTDB taxonomy): domain Bacteria; phylum Actinomycetota; class Actinomycetes; order Propionibacteriales; family Nocardioidaceae; genus Nocardioides; species Nocardioides rotundus. The sequence goes on along the minus strand of NZ_CP082922.1, from coordinate 2,764,157 downwards.
CCCGGAACCTGTTCGCCCTGCTCAGCCTGGTCCTCGGCCTGGTGGTCTGCGCGCTCATCGCCCGCTCGGTCGGCCTGCTCACCGACCAGGCGTGGCTGCCGAACCTGGCCGGCAACCGCGCCGGCCGGCCCAAGGCGCCCAAGCAGCGCCGGCAGCGCCGATCGCGGAAGTCCGACGCGGGCCCGACCGTGGTCAGCGGCCCCTGGGCCCAGACCTCCTCCAGCCCGCAGGCGCGCGACCAGGCCCGCCTGGACGAGCTGCTGGACAAGATCTCCGAGCGTGGGTACGACGGCCTCAGCGACAAGGAGAAGGCCGAGCTGAACGCGCTGCGGGAGCGCCGCAGCCGTTGACGCCCACCCTCACCACAGATGCATCGAGGCCCTGAAAACGTCCGCGACGTCGTCGGGGGTGATCTCCCGGGGAGCGGTGGCGAGCAGCCGCTGCTGGGCCATCGTGCCCTCCACCAGGGCGTCGACGTCCCCGTCGGCGTAGCCGATCGCCGCCAGCCCCGACGGCATCCCGACGTCGCGCATCAGGTCCCGGACGACGGCCGGCAGGGTGTCGGCGCCCCCGTCGGACACGCTCGGGTCGAGCAGGCGGGCGGCGGTCAGATGCCGCTCGGGGTCGGCCTCGAAGGTGAACCGGAACGCCTCCGGCGCGGTCAGCGCCACCGACATGCCGTGCGGCACCATCGGCTCGTCCTGGGGGTAGTCCGCCGGCCGGTACTCCCGCACCCGCCCCGCAATCGGGTAGCCGTTGGCGTGCGGCAGGTGCACCCCGGCGTTGCCGAAGCCGAGGCCGGCGAAGGTGGCGGCCAGCGCCATGTCGTGCCGCGCCCCGACGTCGTCGCCGTCGCGTACGGCGGCCCGGAACGCCTTCCCGAGCAGCCCCATCGCCCGCTCGCACCACAGGTCGGCGACCGGGTTGGCGCCGTTGTAGGGGACCCGCTCCTCGGGACGCTTGCGGGGGTAGGAGGTGTAGGGGCGCGCGGTGTAGGACTCCAGCGCATGGCACAGGATGTCCAGCCCGCTGGAGGCGGTGACCATCGGCGGCTGGGTCATCGTCAGGTCGGGGTCGACCACGGCCAGCACGGGTCGCAGCCGGGGGTGGCTGATCCCGGTCTTGACCTGCAGCTCCAGCACGTCGAGCACGCACACGGTGGTGGACTCGCTGCCGGTCCCGGCGGTGGTGGGCACCGCGACCAGCGGCTTGAGCGGGTGCTCCGGCGCCCGTCCGTCGCCGATCGGCGGGTTGACGTACTCCGCCAGGTCGCCGTCGTTGGTGGTCAGCAGGTTCACCGCCTTGGCGGTGTCGATCGCCGAGCCGCCCCCGACGGCGACGAACGCGTCGAACGGGCCCTGCGCCCGCGCGTGCTCGACCGCCTCGCGCATCGAGGCGTCGGTCGGCTCCACCCGGGCTCCGTCGTACACCTCCGCCTGCACGCCGAACCGCGCCATCTGCTCGGCCACCCGCTGGGGGAGGCCGGTCGCGGCGACGCCGGGGTCGGTGACGACCAGGGCCCGGCGTACGTCGCCCAGCCGGGACAGGTCGTAGCCGATCTCCTCCGACGCCCCCGGGCCGAACTTCAGCTGCGGGGCGCCATAGGTGAACACGGACTCGGGGTTGTCGGAATCGACCATGGGCTCAGCGTAGGCTGACCGTGCTGCCTTCCCCGGCGGACTGCGACGTAGGAGCCACAAGAGCGTGTATCTGAAGAGCCTGACCCTCAAGGGGTTCAAGTCCTTCGCCTCCTCCACGAACCTGCAGCTGGAGCCGGGCATCACCTGCATCGTGGGCCCCAACGGCTCGGGCAAGTCCAACGTGGTGGACGCTCTGGCCTGGGTGATGGGCGAGCAGGGGGCCAAGAGCCTGCGCGGCGGCAAGATGGAGGACGTCATCTTCGCCGGCACCTCCGGGCGCCCGCCGCTGGGGCGCGCCGAGGTCCAGCTGACGATCGACAACTCCGACGGGGCGCTGCCGATCGACTACTCCGAGGTGACGATCAGCCGCACCATGTTCCGCAACGGCGGCTCGGAGTACGCCATCAACGGCACCACTTGCCGGCTGCTGGACGTCCAGGAGCTGCTGAGCGACTCCGGCATCGGCCGGGAGATGCACGTCATCGTCGGCCAGGGCCAGCTCGACTCGATCCTGCACGCCACGCCGGAGGACCGCCGCGGCTTCATCGAGGAGGCCGCCGGCGTCCTCAAGCACCGCAAGCGCAAGGAGAAGGCGCTGCGGAAGCTGGACTCCACCGAGGGCAACCTCACCCGCCTCAACGATCTGCTCAGCGAGATCCGCCGCCAGCTCAAGCCCCTGGGCCGGCAGGCCGAGGTGGCCCGCAAGGCGCAGAGCGTCCAGGCCGACGTCCGCGACGCCCGGGCCCGGCTGCTCGCCGACGATCTGGTCGCCGCCCGCACCTCGCTGGAGCAGGAGCTGGCCGACGAGTCGGTGCTCGTCGAGCGCCGCGAGGCGATCGAGAAGGCGCTCGCCGAGGCCCGGGAGGCCGAGACCGCGCTCGAGGCCGCGCTCCGCGAGGACCTGCCCGCGCTGGCGCAGGCCCAGGAGACCTGGTTCGGCCTGTCCGGGCTGCGCGAGCGGCTGCGCGGCACCCAGGCGCTGGCCGCCGAGCGGGTGCGCAACGCCGAGCACACCGGCGCGGAGGACGAGGAGACCGGCCGCGACCCCGAGGAGCTGGAGGCCGAGGCCGCCCGGGTCCGTGAGCAGGAGCGGCAGATCGGCGCCGAGGTCGAGCAGCAGCGCACCGGCCTGGAGCAGGCGGTCTCCGCGCGCAAGGCCGCCGAGGACGCTGCCGCCGAGGAGGACCGCCGCGTCGCCGGCCTGCAGCGCGCCGCCGCCGACCGCCGCGAGGGGCTGGCCCGGCTGCACGGGCAGGTCAACGCGCTGAAGTCCCGCGCGTCGGCCGCCGAGGACGAGGTCGGCCGGCTCACCGCCGCCCGCGAGGAGGCGGCCGCCCGCGCCGAGCGGGCCCAGCGGCAGTTCACCGCCCTGGAGACCAAGGTCGCCGGGCTGGACGCCGGCGAGGAGGGGCTGGACGCCGAGCACGAGGCCGCCGCCGGCGCGCTGGACGACCTCGAGGAGCGGCTGGCCAAGCTGCGCGACGAGGTCCAGCAGGCCGACCGCGACCGCGCCTCCCTGGCCGCCCGGCGCGACGCGCTGGAGATGGGCCTGGCCCGCAAGGACGGCGCCGGCGCCCTGCTGGCCGCCTCCGACCAGGTCTCCGGCCTGCTCGGCTCGGTGGCCGCGCTGCTCTCGGTCCGCTCCGGCTACGAGGCCGCGGTGGCCGCTGCGCTCGGCAACGCCGCCGACGCGGTCGCCGTCTCCGGCGCGGACGCCGCGCTGGAGGCCCTGGGCCGACTCAAGGACGACGACCTGGGCCGCGCCGGTCTGGTCCTCGGCGGCGCCCCCGCCGCCGACGGCGACTGGCCCGGCCTGCCCGAGGGTGCGTCGTACGCCGTCGACGTGGTCGACGCCCCCGACGACCTGGGCGGAGCGCTGTCCCGGCTGCTGTTCAAGGTGGCCGTGGTCGAGAATCTCGCCGCCGCCCAGGTGCTGGTCCGCGACCTGCCCGACGTCACGGCCGTGACCCGCGACGGTGACGTGCTCGGCACGCACTTCGCGACCGGCGGGTCGGGCAGCGAGCAGTCGCTGATCGAGATCCAGGCCGCCGTCGACGAGGCCCGCGCCCAGCTCGACGAGGCGTCCGCCGCCTCCGAGCGACTCGGCTTCGAGATCTCCCGCGTCGAGGCCGAGCGGCTGGAGGCGCAGAAGCGGGTCGACGTCGCGATGGCGAAGCTGCACGAGTCCGACGCCACGCTGGCGGCGGTGGCCGAGGAGCTGGGTCAGTACGGCTCCCAGGCGCGCGCCGCGCACGGCGAGGCCGAGCGGCTGACCACCTCGATCGCCCAGGCCGAGGAGGCGCACGCCCAGGCGCTCAGCGGGCTGGGCGAGCTGGAGGAGCGGCTGGCCCGGGCCGAGGACGCGCCGGAGGAGGAGCCGGACACCAGCGAGAGCGAGCGGCTGGCCGAGGCCGCCCGGGCCGCCCGCCAGGGCGAGATGGACGCCCGGCTGGCGCTGCGCACCGCCGAGGAGCGGGCGCGCGCCCTGCACGGCCGCGCGGACGGGCTGGACCGGGCCGCCCGCGCCGAGCGCGAGAAGCGGGCCCGCAACGCCGAGCGGCGCGAGCGGCTGCTCCGCGAGGGCCGGGCCGCCGAGGCGGTCGGCACCGCAGTGGCCCACGTCCTGTCCCGGCTGGACGCCTCGGTCGACCTGGCCACGGCCGCCCGCTCCCGAGTCGAGGAGTCCCGCGCCGGCCGCGAGCAGGAGCTGATGGACGTCCGTGCCCGGCTGCGCGACCTGGGCCGGGAGCACGACGAGCTGGTCAACACCGTGCACCGCGACGAGATGCTGCGCACCCAGCAGCGGATGCGGATCGAGCAGCTGGAGGAGCGCGCCCTGGAGGAGCTCGGCCTGGACGCCGACGGCCTGGTCGGCGACTACGGCCCCGACCAGCTCGTCCCCTCCACCGAGGCGCCCGACGAGGACGGCAGCGTCCCCGACCCGGTCCCGTTCGTCCGCGAGGAGCAGCAGAAGCGGCTCAAGGCCGCCGAGCGGGCCCTGAACATGCTCGGCCGGGTCAACCCGCTCGCGCTGGAGGAGTTCTCCGCGATGGAGGAGCGGCACAAGTTCCTCACCGAGCAGCTGGAGGACCTCAAGTCCACCCGCAAGGACCTCCTCGACATCGTCAAGGAGGTCGACGAGCGGGTGGAGCAGGTCTTCACCGAGGCGTACGCGGACGTGCAGAAGGCCTTCGACGCCACCTTCGCCCGGCTCTTCCCCGGCGGCGAGGGGCGCTTGGTGCTCACCGACCCCGACGACATGCTCACCACCGGCGTCGAGGTGGAGGCCCGGCCACCGGGCAAGAAGGTCAAGCGGCTCTCCCTGCTCTCCGGCGGCGAGCGCTCCCTGGTCGCGGTCGCGTTCCTGGTCTCCCTCTTCAAGGCCCGGCCCTCGCCGTTCTACATCCTCGACGAGGTCGAGGCCGCCCTGGACGACACCAACCTGGGCCGGCTGCTGGAGATCTACGAGGAGCTCCGCGCGCACAGCCAGCTGCTGGTCATCACCCACCAGAAGCGCACCATGGAGGTCGGCGACGCGCTGTACGGCGTGACCATGCGCGGCGACGGCGTCTCGGCGGTGATCTCCCAGCGGCTGCGCGAGGAGGAGCCCGCGTGAGCGGCGGACGGCCTCCCCGGCCGACCCGCGCCGACTACGCCGTGTGGCGCCAGGCGACCACCCGCTGGGCCGACGTCGACGTCTACGCCCACCTCAACAACGCCCGCTACTTCGAGCTGATCGACACCGCGGTCAACGCCCACCTGGCCGAGGCCACCGGCACCGACATCCGCACCCTGGACGCGATCGGCGTCGTGGCCGAGGTGGGCTGCCGCTACTTCGCCGAGGTCGGCTACCCCGAGCCGGTCGACCTGGGGCTGGCGGTGGAGCGGCTGGGCACCTCCTCGGTCACCTACCGGGTCGGCATCTTCCAGGGCCCGGGGGAGGAGGCGGCCGCCGAGGGCCGCTTCGTGCACGTGTACGTCGACAACACCGACCCCGAGGCCGGCCGGGCCGTCGTACCCCTCCCCGACGTGGTCCGGGACGCGCTCGCCCCCCTCGCCCCTGCCTGAGCCCGGCGACAGGCCGACCGGCGCAGGGTGCCGGGCGGAGGCGCCCGGCTGTGGCACCGTGAGGACGTTCACCGCTCACTTCCCCCGAGGAGCTGTCCCACCGTGCTGTACCTGCTGCTGTCCATGGTCCTCGTGCTCGGCGTCGCCCTCGCGGTGGTCGTCTACGTGGCCTACCCGCACCGCGGCGAGGAGATGCCCGTCGCCCCGCAGATCGGCAAGGCCATGCGCGGGGCCGTCGACCGGGCGCCGACGGTGGACAACGTCGAGGCGCGCCGCTGACCCGCTGAGCGCTCTGAGAGACTGAGCCCCATGGCAACCATGGAGTGGCTCTATGCCGTCATCGGGATCGCCGTCGTCGGCGTCCTGCTCATCGCCGGCCTGGTCACCCGGGTCGGCCGTCGCCGGTCCGGGCAGGCGCCGGAGGGCGGCACCGACGTCATCTCGAGGCCGGAGCGGCCCGACACCGCGCCGCCCGAGGAGGGCGGCGAACCCGCGGGGGACGTGCTGGTCGAGGAGCCCCCGGCTCCGACGCTGGAGCGCCCCGAGGGCCGCCAGTCCCGCCTGGTGCGGCTGCGCGAGCGGCTCTCCCGCTCCCAGGGCCTGCTGGGCAAGGGGCTGCTGGCTCTGCTCTCCCGCGACCGCCTCGACGAGGACACGTGGGAGGACATTGAGGACACCCTCCTGACCGCCGACATCGGCGTGCAGCCCACCCAGGAGCTGGTGGGCAACCTGCGGACCCGGCTGCGGGTCGAGGGCACCACCGGCGAGGAGGCGCGCACCGTCCTGCGCGAGGAGCTGATCTCCCTGCTCGGCCCGGACATGGACCGCCGCCTGCAGGTCAGCGGCGCGGACGGCCAGCCCGGCGTGGTCCTGGTCGTCGGCGTCAACGGCACCGGCAAGACCACCACCGTCGGCAAGATCGCCCGGATCCTCGTGGCCGAGGACAAGTCCGTGGTGCTCGGCGCCGCCGACACCTTCCGTGCGGCGGCCGTCGACCAGCTCGCCACCTGGGGCGAGCGGGTCGGCGTCGAGACCGTCCGCGGCCCGGAGGGCTCCGACCCCGCGTCGGTGGCCTTCGACGCGGTGAAGAAGGGCGCCGAGGAGGGCGTGGACACCGTCCTGGTCGACACCGCCGGCCGCCTGCAGAACAAGGCCGGCCTGATGGACGAGCTCGGCAAGGTCAAGCGGGTGATCGAGAAGACCGCCCCGGTGACCGAGGTGCTGCTGGTCATCGACGCCACCACGGGACAGAACGGCCTGATCCAGGCGCGGGTCTTCTCCGAGGTCGTCGACGTCACCGGCATCGTGCTCACCAAGCTCGACGGCTCGGCCAAGGGCGGCATCGTCGTCGCGGTGCAGAAGGAGCTCGGCGTCCCGGTCAAGCTGGTCGGGATCGGCGAGGGCGCCGACGACCTGGCGCCGTTCTCGCCCGAGGCGTTCGCCGACGCGATCCTGGGCTGAGTTCACACAGCCGTAACACGAGCGGCGCAGCCGTCACCTGACCGCAACACGGGACGCCGTACGACGCAACATCCGGGCCGCAGGGTTGGTCCAGCCCAATCTGAGCTGGAGGACCTATGGAGTACGGCCTGCACGCCTGGATGCTGATGTCGGCGTCCCTCGTGCTGATGATGACGGTGCCCGCGCTCGCCCTGTTCTACGGGGGCATGAGCCGGTCGAAGTCCGTCCTGAACATGATGATGATGTCGTTCGGCGCCCTGGGGGTGATCGGCATCGTCTACGTCCTGTGGGGCTGGAGCATGTCCTACGGCTCCCAGGACGTGGCGCTGCTGTTCAACAACCCCTTCGAGAGCTTCGGGCTGGCCGGCATCGAGCCGGCGGGATACATCGGGGTCGCGTTCCAGCTGACCTTCGCGGTGATCACCGCCGCGCTGATCAGCGGCGCGATCGCCGACCGGGTGCGGTTCTCGGCCTGGATGGTCTTCGTGCCGATCTGGGTGACGCTGTCCTACTTCCCCCTGGCCCACCAGGTGTGGGGCGGCGGCTTCCTGTCCGGCGCGGAGAACGGCCTGGCCGCGCTGGTCTCCGGAGTGAGCGACGGTGCGGCGAACGTGGCGCCGATCGACTACGCCGGCGGCACCGTGGTGCACATCAACGCCGGCGTCGCCGGCCTGGTGCTGGCCCTGCTCATCGGCGCCCGCAAGGGCTTCGGCAAGGAGCCGATGAAGCCGCACAACCTGACCCTGACCATGATCGGCGCCGGCCTGCTGTGGTTCGGCTGGTTCGGCTTCAACGTCGGCTCCTGGGTGCCCGGCGACCTCACCGGGGATGCCGCAGGGCAGTACTGGATGGAGGAGTCCGGCCTGGTCTGGCTCAACACCACCGTCGCCACCTGCGCGGCGATGCTGGGCTGGCTCGCGGTCGAGCGGATCCGGGACAAGCGCGCCACCTCGCTGGGCGCCGCCTCGGGCATCGTGGCAGGGCTGGTCGCCATCACCCCGGCCTGCGGGGCGCTCAGCCCGGTCGGGTCGATCGTGCTCGGCCTGGTCGCCGGGGCGCTCTGCGCCTGCGCGGTCGGCCTGAAGCACCGGTGGGGGTACGACGACTCCCTCGACGTCGTCGGCGTCCACCTCGTCGGCGGGCTCGTCGGCACGGTCGGGATCGGCTTCCTCGCCACCGGGACCGGGCTGCTCTACGGCGGCGGCGCGATGCAGCTGCTCGTGCAGGTGCTGGTCGCCGTCTATGCGATGGCGTGGAGCGGCGTGGCCACCCTGCTGGTCGGCCTGGCGATCAAGTACACCCTCGGCTGGCGGGTCGAGGACGACGAGGAGGTCGAGGGCATCGACTTCGCCGAGCACGGCGAGGCGGCCTACGACCTGCAGGGCACCAGCGGCGCCCGCCGCGGCCTGACTGGCCACGTGCCGGTCCCCGCGGGACGCCACGAGAAGCGCGAGAGCGAAGGAGCGACGGCATGAAGCTCGTCACGGCGGTGATCAAGCCGCACAAGTGGGAGGACGTCCGGGAGGCGCTGGAGACCTTCGGCGTCACCGGGATGACGGTCTCGGAGGTCAGTGGCTACGGCCGGCAGAAGGGTCACACCGAGGTCTACCGCGGCGCGGAGTACGACATCGCGCTGGTGCCCAAGATCCGGATCGAGATCGTGGTCGACGACCCCGACGCCGAGGACGTCGTCGGGATCATCACCAAGACCGCGCAGACCGGCCGGATCGGCGACGGCAAGGTCTGGGTCTCCCCGGTCGACACCGTGGTCCGGGTCCGCACCGGCGACCGCGACGAGTCGGCGCTCTGACCGCGAGCCCATGACCGCCACTGGACGCCGCGAGCGGACCGCCGCGGCCGACGCGCTGTGCGCCAAGGCGTACGACGTGGAGGGCGGCCCCGAGACCGGGGTCGCCCTCGTGGCGGTCGGCGGGTACGGCCGCGGCGAGCTGGCGCCGTACTCCGACCTGGACGTGGTGCTGGTGCACGACCCGGAGGCCGACCTCGGCGGGCTGGGGGAGCGGCTGTGGTACCCGCTGTGGGACACCGGCGCCCGGGTGGACCATGCGGTCCGCACACTGCCGGAGATGGTCGAGCAGGCCGCCGCGGACGTTCGGGTGGCGCTGGGGCTGCTCGACGTGCGGCACCTGGCCGGCGACCCGAACCTGACGCTGCGGCTGCGGGCCGCCGTCCTGGGGGACTGGCGGCGCTCCGCACGGGATCGGATCCCCGAGCTGCGCGAGCTCACCCGGCGCCGGCACGCCTCCGTCGGAGAGCTCGGGCACGCGGCCGTCCCGGACCTCAAGGAGGCCGAGGGAGGGCTGCGGGACGCGGTCGTGCTGGCCGGGCTGGTCGCGACCTGGCTGGTCGACGTGCCGCCGGAGGTGCAGCGGGTGCGAGGGCGGCTGCTGGACGTGCGGGACGCGCTGCACGAGGTGGCAGGCCGGGGGAGCGACCGCATCACGCCGGAGCTGTGGGGGCCGCTCGCCGAGACGCTGGAGTGGCCGGACGAGGCGGCCGCGCAGCGGCGGGTGCGCGAGCTCGGGCGGCGGCTGACCCACCTGTCCCGGCTGGCGTGGCGACGCGCCGGCGGGGTGATCGACCGGCCAGGGCGTGCGGGGGACGTCCGCGGGCCGGCCCTGGAGCCGATCGGGCACGGCCTCGCCTTGTCACGGGGCGAGGTCGTGCTCGGTCGCCGTACCCGGCCCGACGCGGACCCCACGCTGCTGCTGCGGGCGGCCGCCGAGGCCGCCGAGCGGGACGCCGTGCTGGCGCCGGCCACGGCGGCGCGCCTGGTGCGGGAGGGGAGTCCGCTGCCGGAGGGGAGTCCGCTGCCGGAGCCCTGGCCGCCGGAGGCCCGTCAGCTGCTGGTGCGGCTGCTGGTGGCCGGGCCGGGCCTGCGCGAGGTGTGGAGCACGCTGGAGGAGACCGGCGCCCTGGCCCGGATCCTGCCGGAGTGGGACCGGATCCGGCTGCTGCCGCACGCCTCGGTGATCCACCGCTACACCGTGGACCGGCACGTCGTGGAGACGTGCGTGGAGGCCGGGCCGCTGATCCGCCGGGTCGCCCGGCCCGACCTGCTCGCCGTGGCCGCGCTGCTGCACGACATCGGGAAGGGCGGCCTGGTCGAGCACTCCGTGGCCGGTGAGCCGATCGCGTGCGAGGTAGCCGCCCGGATGGGCTTCTCGCCCGAGGACCGCGTGACCATCGGGCTCCTGGTGCGACACCATCTGCTGCTCGCGCGGGTGGCGAGCAGCCGCGACCCCGACGACCCGGCGACCGCCGCGGGGATCGCCGACGCGGTCGGCTCCCGCGAGGCGCTGGCCCTGCTGCGCGCGTTGACCGAGGCGGACGCGCGCGCGACGGCACCGCAGGCCTGGACGGCCTGGCGGGCCGGTCTGGTGGACGCGCTCACGGCCCGGACCGACGCCCTGCTCGCCGCCCGCGAGGCCGGGAGCCCCGCCCCGCGCCCCGTGCAGGCCGACATCCCCGTGCCCGCCGAGGTCGTCGCGGACCCCGCGGCGGTGTCGTTCCGGATCGAGCCTTCAGGCGACGGTGGCCGGGTGGTCGTGGTCGCCACCGACCGGGTCGGCCTGTTGGCCGACGTCACCGCCGTCCTCGCCCTCTCCCGGCTCTCGGTCCGCGGCGCCCGGGCGTGGAGCCAGGCCGAGCACGCCGTGTCGGTGTGGGACGTCAGCGACGTCGAGGTCGACCCCGCGGTGCTGCGCCAGCGGTACGACGCCGTCCGCTCCGGCCGCCTCGACCCCTCCGCCCGCTTGCGCCCCGGACCGGGCGGGCCGGCCGCGAGCGTCGCCGTACGTCCCGAGGCGTCGACCCGGGCCACCGTGCTCGAGGTCCGCGCCGGCGACCACCGCGGCGTCCTCCACCAGGTCTGCGCCGCCCTGGCCGGTCTCGGGATCTCGGTCCGCTCCGCGCACATCGACACCCTGGGCCCCCAGGCCGTGGACGTGTTCTACCTCCAGGAGGAGGCGGCCGGTGCGCTCTCGGAGCCGCGGGGCGCTGCCGCGGCGCATGCGGTGCGGGCTGCGCTCACCGGTTAGGCTGGGGCGATAGCCACGGGCGTCGTGCGAACGCCCCTCACCACCCCTCACGAGGACTGACTCACCACCGTGTTCGCCACACTCTCCGACCGGCTCACCGACACCTTCAAGAACCTCCGCGGCAAGGGCCGCCTCTCCGAGGCCGACATCGACGCCACCGCGCGGGAGATCCGGATCGCGCTGCTCGAGGCCGACGTCGCGCTGCCGGTGGTCAAGCAGTTCGTGGGCGCGGTCAAGGAGCGGGCCCGCGGCGAGGAGGTCAGCGGGGCGCTGAACCCGGCCCAGCAGGTCGTCAAGATCGTCAACGAGGAGCTCGTGGAGATCCTCGGCGGCGAGACCCGGCGGCTGCGCTACGCCAAGAGCGGCCCGACCGTCATCATGCTCGCCGGCCTCCAGGGCGCCGGCAAGACCACGCTCGCGGCCAAGCTCGCGCTGTGGCTCAAGGGCCAGGACAAGACCCCGCTCCTGGTCGCCGCCGACCTGCAGCGCCCCAACGCGGTCAACCAACTGCAGGTCAACGGCGAGCGGGTCGGCGTACCCGTCTTCGCGCCCGAGCCCGGCAACGGCGTCGGCGACCCGGTGCAGGTCGCGCGGGCCGCGCTGGAGGAGGCCAAGCGCACCCTGCACGACGTGGTCATCATCGACACCGCGGGCCGGCTGGGCGTCGACGCCGACCTGATGCAGCAGGCCGCGGACATCCGCGACGCCACGCAGCCCGACGAGGTGCTCTTCGTCGTCGACGCGATGATCGGCCAGGACGCGGTCACGACCGCGCAGGCGTTCCTCGACGGGGTCGGGTACGACGGCGTGGTGCTCACCAAGCTCGACGGCGACGCCCGCGGTGGTGCGGCGCTCTCGATCCGGCAGATCACCGGCAAGCCGGTCATGTTCGCCTCCGCGGGCGAGAAGATGACCGATTTCGACCTCTTCCACCCCGACCGGATGGCCTCCCGGATCCTCGACATGGGCGACGTGCTCACCCTGATCGAGCAGGCCGAGAAGGCCTTCGACTCCGACCAGGCCATGAAGGCCGCCGAGAAGCTCGGCACCAAGGGCGGCTTCACCCTGGAGGACTTCCTCCAGCAGATGCAGCAGGTCCGCAAGCTCGGGTCGATGAGCAAGATCATGGGGATGCTGCCCGGGATGGGGCAGTTCCGCGACCAGCTGGAGAACTTCGACGAGCGCGAGATCGACCGGATCCAGGCGATCATCCAGTCGATGACCCCCGCCGAGCGGGACAACCCGAAGATCATCAACGGCTCCCGCCGGGCCCGGATCGCCAACGGCTCGGGCCGCACCGTCAGCGACGTCAACACCCTCATCGACCGGTTCTTCGAAGCGCGCAAGATGATGGAGCAGATGGCGCGCGGCGGCGGGATGCCCGGCATGCCGGGCATGCCCGGGATGCCAGGCGCCGGGGGAGCCCGCAAGCAGAAGGGCAAGCAGAAGCCCGCCAAGGGCCGCCGCCGCTCCGGCAACCCGGCCAAGGCGGCCGCGCAGAAGAAGGCGGCCGACAAGGAGTCCGCCGGCGCGAACCCGTTCGGGCAGCCCGGCGAGGAGATCGACTACGAGAAGGCCGCCGCGGCGCTGGACCTGCCCAAGGACTTCTCCAAGTACCTCAAGTAGCCCGCCCCTCGCCACGGTGGAGGGTCCGCACCGCGGCGAAGGTCCAGACCTTGTTCAGCACGAACGAGAGCGGCGTGACCACCCCGATCACGATCAGCTGGGCCCAGTAGAGGCGGGTCCGCAGCCCACTCGAGTCGTCGAGCAGGTCTCGCGGCAGCGCGATCGGCGAGCCCGGGTGCATCAGCAGGGTGAGCAGGAGCAGCCCGACGGCCTGGCCCAGCAGGCCCACGGCGAGGAACGGGACGTACTCCCGCAGCCAGCGGGCGTGGCCCGACGAGCCGAAGGTCCAGGTCCGGTTGAGCTGGTAGTTCCACAGGTTGGCCACGAGGAACGCGACGGTGGAGTAGACGTGGTACCAGCGCACGTGGAATTCCCCGAAGGGCAGCGGCAGCGCCTCCACGTCCACCCCGGGACCCAGCCGCTTGACCAGCACGAGCACGAGCAGGTTGACCACGACCCCGGTGGCGCCCACCAGCGCGAAGCGGGCCAGCAGCCGGACGTTGTGCCGGTGGCGGGCCAGGAGGGCGGACGGGGTCACGCGGCGACCCTAGTGGGGGTGGCCCCACGCGGGCCCGGAGCCGGTACGTTCGCTCCATGACCGCGCTGAGGTTCACCGGACCGGCCCTTCCCGACGGGGAGAGCGTCGAGGTGTACGTCGTGGACGGGCGGATCACCTACGAGCCGCAGGCGGGCGCCGAGACCGCCGCGTCGGGCTGGCTGGTCCCCGGCCTGGTCGACGCGCACTGCCACATCGGCCTGGAGGAGGACGGTGCCGGAACCGACGAGCAGGCCGAGGCGCAGGCGATCTCCGACCGCGACGCCGGCGCGCTGCTGCTGCGCGACTGCGGGTCCGCCCTCGACACCGCCTGGATGCACGATCGCGACGACCTGCCCCGGCTGATCCGCTGCGGCCGCCACATCGCGCGCACCCGCCGCTACATCCGCAACTACGCCCACGAGGTCGAGCCGGAGCAGCTGGTGGAGTTCGCCGCGCAGGAGGCCCGCCGCGGCGATGGCTGGATCAAGCTGGTGGGGGACTGGATCTCCCGCGACACCGGCGATCTGGCCCCGTCCTTCCCGGCCGAGACGTTCGCGGCGGCGATCGACGCGGCCCACGCCGAGGGCGCCAAGGTGACCGCGCACTGCTTCGGCCCCGACGTGCTGCCCGGCCTGATCGCGGCGGGCATCGACTGCATCGAGCACGGCACCGGACTCTCCGAGGACCTGGTCGACGCGATGGTCGAGCACGGGACCGCTCTGGTGCCGACGGTCATGCAGCTGGACAAGTTCCCCGAGCACGCGCAGGCCGGGGAGGCCAAGTTCCCGGCGTACGCCGCCCGGATGCGCGACCTCTACGAGCGGATGCCCGCGACGATCATGGCCGCCTACGAGGCGGGCGTGCCGATCTACACCGGCACCGACAACGGCGGAGTGACCCGGCACGGCAACATCGCCGGCGAGGTCGCCGCCCTCAACCGGATCGGCATGCCGGCCGTGGACGCCGTCGCCGCGGCGAGCTGGCGAGGCCGGGAGTGGCTGGGCTGGAACTCCGGGCTCGAGGAGGGGGCTCCCGCCGACTTCGTGGTCTACGACGCCGACCCGCGCGCCGACCTGGGCGTCCTGGCGAGCCCCACCCGCGTCGTGCTGCGAGGCGCCGTCGTGGCGTGAGCCCGGGCGGATTCGGCGGCGCCGTACTCCTTCTGGCAGAATCACCCGCTGAGTCCTGCGTGCTCCGGACCCTCTCACCCGGTGCACACAGGCCCCGCGAGTACGGCGTCCGGTCCCCACCTGGCAGCGCCGGGCTCATCCACCGTTCTTTTAGCTCATCGAGGAGACACCACACCCGTGGCCGTCAAGATCCGCCTGAAGCGCCTGGGCAAGATCCGGGTTCCGCAGTACCGCATCGTCGTCGTCGACTCGCGCAAGAAGCGCGACGGTCGCGTCATCGAGGAGATCGGCAAGTACCACCCCAAGGAGGACCCGTCCTACATCGACGTGGTCTCCGAGCGGGCGCAGTACTGGCTCGGCGTGGGCGCGCAGCCCTCGGACGCCGTGGCCGCGATCTTCAAGATCACCGGCGACTGGCAGAAGTTCAAGGGCGAGCCGGGTGCCGAGGGCACCCTGAAGACCGCCCCGGAGAAGAAGTCGAAGCTCGACATCTTCAACGAGGCCCTCAAGGACGCGCAGAGCGCGCCCAAGGAGGAGGCCGTCACCAAGAAGGCCGCCAAGAAGAAGGACGAGGCGGCCGCCGCTGACGCCGAGGCCGAGAAGAAGGCCGCCGAGGAGACCGCCGGCCAGGAGACCGCCGTCGAGGAAGCCTCCGACGCCCCGGCCGAGGAGCGCCAGGAGGTGGCCGAGGCCATCGAGGCGAACGAGGCCACCGAGGGCACCGAGGAGAAGGCGACCGACGAGTCGTGAGCTCCGCGATGCTGGCCGAGGCGCTCGAGCACCTGGTGCGGGGCGTCGTGGACAACCCCGACGACGTCACCGTGCGCGACAAGCGCGTGCGGGGCGGATCGCTGCTCGAGGTCCGGGTCAACCCCGAGGACCTCGGCAAGGTGATCGGCCGCTCCGGCCGCACCGCCACCGCGTTCCGCACGGTCATGTCCGCCCTCGCCGGCCGAGGCGGCACCCGGGTCGACTTCGTCGACACCGACCGGCGTCGCTGAGCCGCCTGCCGAGCACCGCGCCACGGGCGCCGTTCCCCCCGGGGAGCGGCGCCCGTAGCCTTCTCCGGGTGGAGGAGATCGAGGTCCTGGTCGGTCGGGTCGGGAAGCCGCACGGCATCCGCGGCGAGCTCACCATCGACGTACGCACCGACGAGCCCGACCGCCGCTTCGCCCCGGGCGCCTCGTTGCGCACCGCGCCGGCCCGCGACGCCGCCGAGGCTCCGCCGGAGCGGCTGACGGTGGCCCGCAGCCGGTGGCACCAGCAGGTCCTGCTGGTCGCCTTCGAGGGCGTGGAGGACCGTACGGCGGCCGAGCGGCTGCGGGGCACCCTCCTGCACGCCACGCTGGCCCCCGACGCCGTGCCCGAGGACCCCGAGGAGTTCTACGACCACCAGCTGGTCGGCCTCGCGGTGGTCGACACCGAGGGCCGCGAGCTGGGGGAGCTGACCGGGGTGCGGCACAACGCAGCGCAGGACCTGCTGGAGGTCCGCACCACCGACGGACGCGAGGTCCTGGTCCCGTTCGTGGCCGCGCTCGTCCCCACCGTGGACCTGGCCGCCGGGCGGCTCGTGGTCGCCGACCGGCCCGGCCTGGTCGCACCCTTCCCCGAGGAGTGAAATCCGGACGGCAACGTTCCCATAACGGTCCGGTGTCGGTGGTTGATCCAGGTCACATTTGAGACGAATGTATGCGCCGGAATCGCCTGCGCGGGAAACCTTCCGCCGGCTCGTCAGGAGGACACATGAATCTCAGCAAGCCCATGCGAATGACCGCGGTCGCCGCGGTGTTCGCACTCGGCCTCACCGCCTGTGGCGGCGGTGGCGGCGGAACCGACAACGAGGGCAGCGGCAACAACGCCGGCGGCGAGCCGACCGGTCAGCCCGGCGGCACGTTCACCGCCGAGGTCACCGAGCCGACCTTCCTCGCTCCCTTCTCCAACTGCTACGAGTCCGAGTGCTCGAAGATCCTCGACCTGATCAACGAGCCCCTGGTCAACGTCGACTTCGAGTCCGGCGAGCTGCAGTACGACGGCCTCCTGGAGAGCGTGGAGTCCGAGGACAACCAGACCTGGACCCTCAAGATCAAGGACGGCTACACCTTCCAGAACGGCGAGCCGGTGAACGCCGAGGCGTTCATCCGCGCCTGGGAGTACTCCGCCAACCCGAAGAACGCTCAGGCGACGGCGGGCTTCCTCAGCCGCATCGAGGGCGCCGGCAAGGCCAAGGGCCTCAGCGGCGTCACGGCGGTCGACGACCAGACCCTCGAGGTCAAGCTGAACGCCCCGTTCTCCCAGTTCGGCCAGATGCTCTCCTACACCCCGGCGTTCGCTCCGATCGCCCAGGAGTGCATCGACGACGTCAAGGCGTGCAACGAGGAGCCCATCGGCACCGGCCCCTACATGATGGACGGCCCGTGGAAGCACGACGAGAGCATCTCCGTCACCAAGTGGCCCGACTACCAGGGCGACGCCACGGCGACGGCGGACAGCATCGACTTCCAGATGTTCACCGACCCGACCGCCGCGTTCCGTGACTTCCAGAACGGCGGCCTGGACGTGATCAGCCTGGCTCCGGAGGTCTACCTGGAGGCCAAGGGCCAGCTGGGCGACTCGATCATCGAGGAGCCGACGGCGACCCTGACCTACATGGGCTTCCCGACCAAGGAGAAGCCGTTCGACAACCCGCAGGTGCGCCAGGCGATCTCCATGTCCATCGACCGCGACCAGATCGTCGAGCAGGTGCTCAACGGCCTGGCCTACCCGTCGACCGACATCGTCACGCCGCCGATCCCCGGCTCGCGCGACGACGCCTGCAACTACTGCACCTACGACCCCGAGCAGGCCAAGCAGCTGCTCGAGGAGTCCGGTGTGGACCCGGCCGGCCAGACCATGCAGTACTACTTCAACTCCGACGCCGGTCACGACCAGTGGGTCGAGGCCGCCGCCCGTCAGGTCCAGGAGAACCTGGGCTTCGACTACAAGCTGAACAGCCAGGAGTGGGCGAAGTACCTCACCTTCCTGGACGGCCAGAAGTTCACCGGCCCGTTCCGTCTCGGCTGGTCGCTGGACTACCCGTCCCCGGAGAACTACGTGCGCCCGATCGTGGGCACCGACGGTGACTCCAACTACACCGGCTACTCCAACCCCGAGCTGGACAAGAAGCTCGAGGAGGCCGACCAGGCCGGCTCCCTGGACGAGGCGATCAGCCTCTACCAGGAGGCCGACGACATGGCGCTGGAGGACATGCCGATCCTGCCGATGTGGAGCGGTGGCACGGCCATCGCCTACTCCGACCAGGTCGGCGACGTGCGCTACGACGTGGGACAGGGCGAGATCGCGTTCAACGAGATCTCGGTGACCCAGTGAGGCTGATCCTCACGCCGGTTCAACTCCGCTGATCGGTCTGCACTGACCAGCGAGTAACCTTCTCGGACGGGGCCGGGCCAGTCATTGGCCCGGCCCCGTTCCGGGCCCACACGCACGACCGGAAGGACTCCCATGGGCCGCTATGTCGCCCGCCGACTCCTGCAGTTCATTCCCGTCATCATCGGGACGCTTTTCCTGCTCCACCTGCTCAGCGTCATCACGATCCAGACCGTCGGCGACCCGGTGCGCGCACTGTTCGGTGAGAACGCGCCCCCCGACGAGGTGATCCGCCAGCTCCAGACCGAGTACGGCCTGGACAACAAGTGCCTGCGCGGTGGTGGCATCTACCCGTTCAACCCGTGCATCGGCATGTTCTTCGAGCGCATGGGGCAGTACCTCAGCTTCGACTTCGGCGTGAACTTCCGCGGCCGACCGGTCACCGAGCTCTTCATGGAGCGGATCGGCGTGACCCTGCGGATGACCGTCATCGCCCTGATCTTCGAGACCGTCGTCGGCATCCTGCTCGGCATCGCCGCCGGCCTGAAGAAGGACAAGTTCGTCGACAACTTCGTCCGCTTCTCCACCGTCATCCTGATCGCCATCCCGGTCTTCGTCTTCGGCTCGCTCGCGCTGCTGTTCATCGGTCTGAAGTTCGGCCTGATGCTGCGGGAGAGCACCTGGGCGCCGGAGTGGCTGGGCCAGATGTTCAACGTCGGCTACAACGAGGAGTACCCCTGGCTCAGCCTGTTCCTACCGGGCCTGGTGCTGGGCGCCTTCTCACTGGCCGCGATCGCCCGCCTGACCCGCACCAGCCTGATCGAGAACCTGAGCTCGGACTACGTGCGCACCGCCAAGGCCAAGGGCCTCACCCGCCGCCGGATCATCGGGGTGCACACGCTGCGCAACTCGCTGATCCCCGTGGTGACCTACATCGGCATCGACGTGGGCCTGCTGCTCGGCGGCTCGCTGGTCACCGAGGGCATCTTCAACGTCCCCGGGGTCGGCCAGCTGGTCTTCCAGGCCACCCGAGCCAACGACGGGGCGGTGATCCTGGGCGTCGTCACGATCCTGACCGTCGTCTTCTTGGTGGCCAACCTGATCGTCGACATCCTGTACGCCGCACTCGACCCGAGGATCCGCTATGAGTGACATCTCCGCCGCCGCCGCGCCCGCTCCGGCCACGGGGGAGCCCGGCGGCACCCCGTCGGGCAAGACCCGCAGCCTGTGGGGCGACGTACGCTATTCGCTGGTCCGCAACCCGGTCTTCTGGTTCTCCCTGATCCTGGTGATCGTGGCCCTGCTCTTCTCCGCGTTCCCGCAGTGGTTCGCGGGGCCCGACCCGGTCTCCCGCGGCGCCTGCGACCTGGACAACGCCCGCGTCGGCCCCTCGGCCGAGCACCCCTTCGGCTACACCGTGCAGGGCTGCAGCATGTGGGACTCCCTGGTCTGGGGCACCCGCAAGTCCGTGGTCGTCGCGATCATCGCCACCACGGCCACCGTGATCCTGGGCGTCACCATCGGCACCCTCGCCGGCTGGTACGGCGGCTGGGTGGACTCGGTCCTGAGCCGGCTCACCGACATCTTCTTCGGTCTGCCGTTCCTGCTCGGCGCGCTGGTGTTCCTGGCGATCTTCCAGACCCGCAACGAGTGGTCGATCGCCGCGGTGCTCTCGATCTTCGGCTGGACGTCACTGGCGCGCGTGATGCGCGGCTCGGTGATCTCGGCCAAGCAGCGCGACTTCGTCGACGCGGCGCGAGCGCTGGGGGCCCCGGACGGCTTCATCATCCGCAAGCACATCCTGGCCAACTCGATCGCGCCGGTGATGGTGCTGGCGACCATCGGCCTGGGCGGCTTCATCAGCGCGGAGGCGACGCTGACCTTCCTCGGTGTGGGATATCAGCGGCCCACGATGTCGTGGGGCCTGCTGGTCAGCGAGGGACAGACCCTGGTCTTCGCCGGGTTCTGGCACCTGCTCGTCTTCCCGTCCATGTTCATCGTGGTCACCTGCCTGGCGTTCATCCTGTTGGGTGACGTGCTGCGTGACGCGCTGGACCCCCGTACCCGTTAAGGAGACCTGAATGTCCGAGGTCATGACCGACGAGCCCGTCAAGCGGGGTCGGGACCCGCTGTCGAAGGTGAAGTTCGACCAGTACGCCCCGCTCCTGGAGGTCGAGGACCTGCAGGTGGAGTTCAATACCCGCGACGGCATCGCGCACGCGGTGAACGGGGTGAACTTCACCCTCAACCCCGGCGAGACCCTCGGCATCCTGGGGGAGTCCGGCTCCGGCAAGTCCGTGACCGCGCAGGCGATCATGGGCATCCTCGACGAGCCGCCCGCCCGGATCTCCCAGGGCCAGGTGCGCTACCGCGGCGTCGACCTGCTCACCATGGACGAGGGCACCCGACGGCACGTCCGGGCGAACAAGATCGCGATGATCTTCCAAGACGCCCTGTCCTCGCTGAACCCCGTCTTCACCGTCGGGTGGCAGCTGAGCGAGCTGTTCCGCCAGCACCAGGGCCTCTCCCGCAAGGACGCCAAGGCCAAGGCCGTCGAGATGCTCGACCTGGTCGGCATCCCCGGCGCCAGGGGGCGGATCAACGACTACCCGCACCAGTTCTCCGGCGGCATGCGGCAGCGCGTGATGATCGCGATGGCCCTGGCGCTCAAGCCCGACGTGATCATCGCCGACGAGCCCACCACCGCCCTGGACGTGACCGTCCAGGCCCAGGTGATGTCCCTGCTCGCCGACCTGCAGAAGGAGATGCAGCTCGGGCTGATCCTGATCACCCACGACATGGGCGTGGTCGCCGACGTCGCGGACAAGATCTGTGTGATGTACGCCGGCAACGCGGTCGAGCAGGCCGACGTCTTCCAGACCTACGAGGCGCCGGCCCATCCCTACACCAAGGCGCTGCTGGAGTCGATCCCGCGGGTGGACCAGAAGGGCCAGGAGCTCACGGTCATCAAGGGCCTGCCCCCGACCCTGACCGACCCGCCCTCGGGCTGTGCCTTCCACCCGCGGTGCACCTTCGCGCGCGACCGCTGCCGCGAGGAGAAGCCGCCGCTGTACGACGTACCCGGCGGGCGCACGAGCGCCTGCCATTTCTGGGAGGAGGTGATGGACAAGTGAGCACCACGACCCCCGCTCCGGAGGCCGAGCGCGCCGGAACGAGCGCCGAGCCGGTGCTGCAGGTGCGCGACGTGCGCAAGTACTTCCCGCTCACCCAGGGCATCGTGTTCAAGCGGACCATCGGCCACGTCAAGGCCGTCGACGGCGTCTCCTTCGACCTGCACAAGGGCGAGACGCTGGGCATCGTGGGGGAGTCCGGCTGTGGCAAGACCACGCTGGGTCGCACCCTCCTCGGTCTGGAGACGCCGACCGACGGGTCGATCAAGCTCAAGGGCCGGGAGATGGTCGGCCTGTCGCCGAAGGAGCTGCGCCGGGCCCGGCGCGACATCCAGATCGTGCTGCAGGACCCCTACTCCTCCCTCGACCCCCGGATGACGGTCGCCGACATCGTCGGCGAGCCCTTCGACATCCACTCCGACGCGCTGCAGGGCCGGTCCAAGCAGGCCGCCGTGCAGGAGCTGCTGGAGGTCGTGGGCCTCAACCCCGACCACATCAACCGCTACCCGCACCAGTTCTCCGGCGGTCAGCGCCAGCGCATCGGCATCGCCCGCGCGCTGACGCTGCGCCCGGACGTCATCGTCTGCGACGAGCCCGTCTCGGCGCTCGACGTGTCGGTGCAGGCGCAGGTGGTCAATCTCTTCGAGCGGCTGCAGAAGGAGTTCGGGCTCGCCTACGTCTTCATCGCGCACGACCTGTCGGTGGTGCGGCACATCTCGGACCGGGTGATGGTGATGTATCTGGGCAAGGCCGTCGAGATCGGCGGTGACAGCGACATCTACGAGCACTCCACGCACCCCTACACCCAGGCGCTGCTGTCCGCGGTCCCGGTGCCCGACCCGCGCAAGGCCGGCGCCCGCGACCACATCGTGCTGCAGGGCGACGTGCCCAGCCCGGCGGACCCGCCCTCGGGCTGCCGGTTCCGCACCCGCTGCTGGAAGGCCGAGGACATCTGCGCCACCGAGGAGCCGCTGCTCCAGATCCGCGACTCCTCCGGGCACCCGTCGGCCTGCCACTTCGCGGCCGAGCGGGACATCCGCGCGTGACGCTGCGGACCCTCGGGTCCCTGGCGGCGACCCTCGTGGTCGTCGCCGGTGTCGCCGGATGCGGCGGAGGGGAGGGTCAGACCCCCTCCGCCGAGTCCGGCTCGAGCAGCGCCGGCACGAGCACGGTCGAGACGGCCACCAGCTCCGAGGTCTTCCCCCAGTGGGAGCAGGCCGGCACGATCGAGACCCCGCGCGACGACTTCGGGACCTCCGTCATCGGCCGGAGGATCTGGATCATGGGCGGGATGACCGGCGAGCGGGGCAACCGACTCACCTCGGTGGAGGTGCTCGACACCCGCACCGGGGAGTGGACGACCTCCGACATCGAGGTGCCCGTCGGGCTGGCGTCATTCGAGACCGCCGCCGTCGGCCCGCGGATCTACCTCTTCGGCGGCCTGGACAAGAACGCCAAGGCGACCGACTGGGCGGGGGTCCTGGACACCCGCACCGGCCGCTGGCGCCGGCTGCCCCCGCTGCCGAACGCCCGCTACGCGCACACGGTCACCCTGCACCGCGGGAAGATCTACGTGGTCGGCGGTGAGAACAACAAGGCCCAGCAGGTCGCCGCGGTCGACGTCTTCGACCCGCGCACCGAGACATGGAGCACCGCGACGACGCCGATGCCCGGGCCACGCAACTCCCACGACACCCTGTCCACCCCCCGGGGCCTGATGGTCGTGGGCGGCTTCGACGCCGACGGGCCGTCGGCACGGGTCGACCTCTTCGACCCCGAGACCGGCCGCACCCGCGAGGTGCCCGACCTGCCGCGCACCATCTCCCGCGGCGGCGGCGCCGTCGCGGACGGCAAGGTCTGGTTCTCCTGGCACGAGTACAGCTACGTCCTCGACCTGGCCGATCCCACCCGGTGGCAGGAGGGCAACCCGATGACCGTGGCCCGCCACGGTCAGGGGTTCGTCCCCGTGGGGGACTGGATCTACAACATCGCCGGCTGCTCGGCGAACCCGCTGCGCGACGTCCGCACGGTCGACCGGCTCCCGCTGGGCTGAGAGGCTGCTCCGCGTGCGGATCGACGTCGTCTCCATCTTCCCGGACTACCTCGCGCCCCTCGACCTCTCGCTGCCCGGGAGGGCGCGCGCCTCGGGGCTGCTCGACCTGCACGTGCACGACCTGCGGGACTGGACCCGCGACCGGCACCGGACGGTCGACGACACGCCGTACGGCGGCGGCGCCGGCATGGTGATGAAGCCCGAGCCGTGGGGGGAGGCGCTGGACGAGGTGGTCTCGACAGGCTCGACCAGCGATGAGGGGCGCTCGACCAGCGATGAAGGGCGCTCGACCAGCGATGAGGGGGGCTCGACCCTGATCGTGCCGACCCCGAGCGGGGTCCCGCTGACCCAGGCGCTGGCGCGGGACCTGTCCACCCGCGAGCACCTGGTCTTCGCCTGCGGCCGCTACGAGGGCATCGACCAGCGGGTGATGGACCACTTCGCCGACCGCGTGGAGGTGCTGGAGGTCTCCCTCGGCGACTTCGTCCTCAACGGCGGCGAGGTGGCCGCGCTGGCGATCATCGAGGCCGTGGTGCGCCTGCTGCCGGGGTTCATGGGCAACGCCGCGTCCCTGGACGAGGAGTCGCACGAGGACGGTCTGCTGGAGTACCCCGTCTACACCAAGCCCGCCTCCTGGCGGGGGCTGGACGTGCCGGAGATCCTGCTGTCCGGCGACCACGGGCGGATCGCCGCATGGCGCCACGACCAGCGGGTACGCCGTACTCGCGAGCGCCGCCCGGACCTGCTCCCGCCCGGACCGATTTCGGACTGAGGCGCCTCCTCTGGCAGACTTGCCCCTTGGTCCGCTCGGGCCGAGGTCGCCCGGAAGTCACACCCCGGGGACCGGCGTACCGCACCTGCCACAGGGGGCGCGGCGCCCGGCCGCACGAGCGACCCGACGCACGACCATCAACGAGTCGCGGTTGACCTGTGGCACCTGCGAGGAGCAACCATGAGCAAGCTCGTCACCGACCTGGCCGCCGCCAACAAGCGCACCGACATCCCGGAGTTCCGCGCCGGCGACACCGTCAAGGTGCACGTGAAGGTCACCGAGGGCAACCGGTCCCGTGTCCAGGTCTTCCAGGGCGTGGTCATCCGCATCCACGGCTCCGGCATCGGCCGCACCTTCACCGTCCGCAAGGTCTCCTTCGGCGTCGGCGTCGAGCGCACCTTCCCGCTGCACTCCCCGATCTTCGAGCAGATCGAGGTCGTCACCCGCGGTGACGTGCGCCGGGCGAAGCTCTACTACCTGCGCAACCTGCGCGGCAAGGCCGCCAAGATCAAGGAGCGCCGCGAGTCCTGAGGGGACTCGGTCTAGGCTCAGCGCGTGACCTCGTCCTCCCCGGTCTCCGACGCGCCGAAGAAGAAGGCGAAGAAGCAGCTCCCGCTCTGGCAGGAGACGATCCTGCTGCTGGGGCTGGCCCTGGTGCTGGCGATCGTGCTGAAGGCCTTCTTCATCCAGGCGTTCTACATCCCCTCGGAGTCCATGGAGCCGGGACTGGTCGAGAACGACCGGATCCTGGTGGAGAAGCCGTCCTACTGGGGCGACGGGCCCGAGCGCGGCGACGTGGTCGTCTTCAAGGACCCGGGCGGCTGGCTCTCACCGGCCGACTCGGCCGGGCCGACCAACCCACTGGCCCAGGTGATGGTCAAGATCGGGCTCTACCCCGAGGGCGGCCACCTGGTGAAGCGGGTCATCGGCGTCGAGGGCGACACGGTCAGCTGCTGTGACAAGCAGGGGCGCGTGTCGGTCAACGGCGAGCCGTTGGACGAGGCCTCCTACGTCAAGAAGTCGCCCGGCATGACCTGCAACGGCCCCATGGTCAACGACTGTGCGCGGCCGTGGAAGGCCGGTCCGATCCCCGAGGGCCGGATCTTCGTGATGGGCGACAACCGCGCACGATCCGCGGACTCCTCGGCGCACCTGTGCGACGCCACGATGGAGACCGACTGCACGAACGCCGGCGCGTTCGTCCCGACCGATCTGGTCGTCGGCAAGGTCTTCGTGCTGCTGTGGCCGCGAGAACGGTTCTCCTGGCTCGCACGTCCCGACACCTTCGCGGACGTGCCGGACGCCTCGTGATCGGCCTGCCCAAGGGCGTGACCGTGCGTCGGGACGCCGGGCTCTACGGCTATGAGCGGGCCCTGCGGCGCGCGGGGATCGAGCCGATCGCCGGCGTCGACGAGGCCGGGCGCGGCGCCTGTGCGGGGCCGCTGGTCGCCGGGGCCGCCGTCCTCCCCGAGGGGCGGGCGGGGATCGTGCCCGGGCTGGCGGACTCCAAGCTGCTCACCCCCGCCGCCCGCGAGCGGGCCTATGACCAGGTCGTCCGCCGAGCCCTCGCCTGGTCGGTGGTGGTCGTCGAGCCCGAGGAGTGCGACCGGCTCGGGATGCACGTGGCCAACGTGGAGGCGCTGCGCCGTGCGGTGGCGCTGCTGGACATCCGGCCGGCCTACGTGCTGACCGACGGGTTCCCGGTGGACGGCTTCGACGTCCCCGGTCTGGCGGTGTGGAAGGGCGATCGGGTGGCCGCCTGCATCGCCGCGGCGTCGGTCCTCGCCAAGGTCACCCGGGACCGGATCATGGTCGAGCGCGACCGGGACTGGCCGGCGTACGACTTCAAGACCCACAAGGGCTACATCACCGACGTGCACGAGGCCGCGCTGCGCGCGCACGGCCCCTGCCCGCAGCACCGGATGCGGTTCGTCAACGTGCGCCGGGCGGCCGGGCTGGAGCCGGAGGGTGAGGACCGGCCGGATAGTGTCGGCACCCTGCCCGACGACGTGCGCGAGGAGTGAGGATGAGCGCGGAGGATCTCGAGAAGTACGAGACCGAGATGGAGCTGACGCTCTACCGCGAGTACCGCGACGTCTCGAAGATCTTCAAGTACGTCGTGGAGACCGACCGGCGCTTCTACCTGTGCAACCAGGTCGACGTCAAAGCGCGCACCGAGGCCGGCGACGTGTTCTTCGAGGTCTCGATGAGCGACGCCTGGGTGTGGGACATGTACCGTCCCGCCCGCTTCGCCAAGAACGTCAAGGTGCTGACCTTCAAGGACGTCAACGTGGAGGAGCTGAGCCCCTCCGACATCGAGCCGCCCAAGACCTGATCGGGGCCAGTTCCCGTCCACAGGCCCCTCTCCGGGCCCGCTCCGGGCCCCGCCTGTGGATAAGGCAGGGTGGGTGTCCGCCGCCGCGGCGAGGCTGGCCGCATGACGGAGAACCACAACCGCTCCCTGGGGGCGTACGGCGAGGACGTGGCCGCCCGGCACCTGGTCGAGCAGTGCGGGATGGTCCTGCTGGACCGCAACTGGCGCTGCCCCGAGGGCGAGATCGACCTGGTGCTGCGGGACGGCCCGGTGCTCGTGTTCTGCGAAGTGAAGACCCGGACGTCGCTGTCCTACGGCACCCCCCACGAGGCGGTGACCCGGCGGAAGGTGGCGCGGATGCGCCGGCTGGCCGCCGCCTGGCTGAGCGCCCAGGACCGATTCGTCCCCGACGTCCGGCTCGACCTGGTCGCGGTGCTGCGCCGCCGCGAGGGCGCCCCGGTCGTCGACCACGTGGTGGGGCTGGGATGAGCGGGGTGGCGACCAGTCGGTCGATCTCGCTGCAGGGTGCGGTCGGCCACCTGGTCGACGTCCAGGTCGACGTCTCGCCCGGGTCGGTCGGGGCGACGATCGTCGGGCGCGCCGACGTCACGCTCAACGAGGCCCGCGAGCGCTGCCGGATGGCGATCACCAACGAGCACCTGACCTGGCCGGCCACCCGGCGGGTGACGATCCTGCTCTCGCCGGCCGACCTGGCCAAGCGGGGGACGCACTTCGACCTGGCCATCGCCGTCACGGTGTTGGCCGCCTCGGAGCAGGTCGAGGCCGACGCGCTCCGCGACACCGTGCTCATCGGCGAGCTCACCCTGGACGGGCGGCTCCGCTCGGTGCCCGGGGTGCTGCCGATGGTGATGGCCGCCTCCGCGGCGGGCGTGCGCCGGGTCTTCGTGCCCGAGCCGCAGGCGCGGGAGGCGGCGATGGTGCCCGGCATGGCGGTCTTCGGGATGCGCTCCCTGGGGCAGGTGGTGGCCGAGCTGAAGGGGGTCGAGGTCCCCGAGGCGCCCGAGGTGGCGCCGATGTCGGGCACCCGGCTGCTCTCCTGGCGCGGGGACGCCCGGCGCGACGAGGTCGACCTCGCCGACCTGCACGGCTTGGACGATGCCCGGTTCGCGTTGCAGGTCGCCGCGGCCGGCGGGCACCACCTGATGCTCGAGGGGCCGAAGGGATCGGGGAAGACCTCCCTGGTCGAGCGGCTGCCCGGGATCCTGCCCGACCTGAGCGCCGAGGAGCGGCTCGAGCTGACCGCGATCCACTCGCTCGCCGGTGCCCTGGAGCCGGGCGACGGCCTGCTGCGCCGGCCGCCGTACTGCGCCCCGCACCACAGTGCCAGCGCCGCCAGCCTGCTCGGCGGCGGCTCGGGGCGGGTCCGCCCGGGGGAGCTGAGCCGGGCGCACGGCGGCGTGCTCTTCCTCGATGAGCTGCCGTTCTTCCACACCGACGTGCTCGAGGCGCTGCGCCAGCCGATGGAGAGCGGCGAGGTGACCATCGCCCGGGGGGAGGAGACCGCCACGTTCCCGGCCCGCACCATGCTCGTGGTCGCGGCGAACCCGTGCGTGTGCGGCAACTACGGCACCGGCATGCAGCACCGGTGCACCTGCACCGAGCAGCAGCGCCGGACCTACCGCGCTCGGCTCAGCGGCCCGCTGATCGACCGGATCGACATCACCCGCCATGTGGTGGCGGCCCGCCCCGCGCCCGAGGACGTCCCGTGGGGGAGCCCGGCGGCGACGACCGCCGAGGTCCGAGCCGTCGTCGAGGCCGCGCGCGAGCGGCAGTCGCGGCGCTGGGCGGGGCGCAGCTGGCGGCTGAACGCGCACGCGCCCGGCCCCGTCCTGTCTCGCGAGTTCCCTCTACCCGCCCCGGCCCGCGGGGTGGTCGACGAAGAGGTCTACGCCGGCCGGCTGTCCCGCCGCGGCGCGACCCGGGTGCACCGGATGGCCTGGACGCTCGCGGACCTGTCCGCCGCGGACGCGCCGACGGCCGAGCACGTGACCGCCGCGCTCGCGCTGCGCGGCGGTGACCCGCTGCCGCTGTCCGCCCTCGACCTGGAGGTCGCGGGGTGAGGGCGCCGGAGGAGGAGCGGCTGGCGCGCGTGGCGCTGAGCCGGATGACCGAGCCCGGGGCGACCGGGGTCCTCGGGCTGGTGACGCAGCTGGGCCCGGTCGCCACCTGGCGGCAGCTCGTCGAGGAGCGGGCCTACATCGACGTGGCCGAGGAGGATCGCCGTCCCGGGGAGGACGCGCGCCTGCGCGCCGCCGACCTCGACCCCGCCCGCGACCTGGCCCGAGCCGCCGACCAGGGGATCCGGTTCGTGGTCCCGGGCGACGAGGAGTGGCCCGACCAGCTCTCGCAGCTGGCCGGGGTGGAGATCCACGGGCGCGGCGGCGTCCCGGTGGGGCTGTGGGTGCGCGGCCCGATGAGCCTGGGCGAGCTGCAGCACTCGGTCGCCGTGGTGGGCTCGCGCGGCGCGACGACGTACGGCGCCGACATCGCCCTGGAGATCGGCGGCACCCTGGCCAAGGCGGGCGTGGTGACCGTCTCGGGTGCCGCGATCGGGATCGACTACGCCGCCCACGACGGGGCGCTCAAGGCCGGCGGCCGGACCGTGGCGGTGCTCGCCGGGGGCGTGGACCGGCCCTACCCGCCCCGGCACGCCGCCTTGATCCGGCACCTGGCAGCCGAGCACGCGCTGGTCTCCGAGGCACCGCCGGGGTCGGCGAGCCACCGGCTGCGCTTCCTCGGGCGCAACCGGCTGATCGCCGCGCTCACCGCGGGCACGGTCGTGGTCGAGGCGGCGATCCGCAGCGGCGCACTCAACACCGCCCGCTGGGCCGACAGCCTCTCCCGGGCCGCGATGGGCGTCCCCGGGCCGATCACCAGTGCACTGTCGCAGGGCGTGCACGAGCGGATCCGCGAGGGCGCCATGACCCTGGTCAGCAACGGCGCGCAGGTGCTGGAGCTGGTCGGGGCGCCGGGGGAGCACCTGCTCGAGGTGCCCTGGGAACCGCCGAAGCCGCGCGACGCGCTGTCCATCCGGCAGCGGCAGATCCTCGACGCCGTCCCCGTCGCCGAACCCGTGCTGGTGGACTCGATCGCCCGAACCGCCGGGATCGGCCTGAAGGAGACCTACGAGAGCCTGATGCGGCTGGAGAAGCGCGAGTTCGTGGCCCGCCTGGGCAGCGGCTGGCTGCTCGGACCTCGGGCGCTTGAGAGCTGACGCGTGGGCGCGACCTCCCGCTAGACGCGGGGGCGGCGCCGTACCGTTGCGGCGTGACCACGTCCGCGAACGCCGGGCCGGCCCCGGAGGAGCTCCCCGAGGCGATGGCGAGGGTGCTCGGCGACTACGAGCGGCACCTGGCCGTCGAGCGGGACCTGACCGCCCACACCGTGCGGGCCTACCTCGGCGACATCGCCTCGCTGCTCGAGCACGCCCGCCGGCTGGGCGACACCGACGTCACCGACCTCGACCTGCGCACCCTGCGGGGGTGGCTTGCCCAGCAGCAGACCCGTGGCCGCTCCCGCACCACCGTGGCTCGACGGGCCACCGCGGCACGCGGGTTCACCGCCTGGTTGGCCCGCACCGGCCGCATCCCGGTGGACGTCGGCGCGGCGCTCGGGTCGCCGCGTGCCCACCGCACCCTGCCGTCGGTGCTGCGGGCCGACGAGGCGGCGGACCTGGTCCGCGCCGCCGCGGAGCTGGCCGACGACGGGAGCGCGGTCGGGCTGCGCGACGTGGCGATGCTCGAGCTGCTGTATGCGACCGGCATCCGGGTCGGGGAGCTGTGTGGCCTCGACGTGGATGACCTCGACCGCGACCGCAACGTGGTCCGCGTGCTCGGCAAGGGTCGCAAGGAGCGGACCGTGCCCTTCGGCGGCCCGGCGGCCGGTGCCCTGGACCGGTGGCTGCGCGAGGGACGCCCGGCGCTGGCCACCGGGACCTCGGGGCCCGCGGTCTTCCTCGGCGCCCGCGGCGGGCGGATCGACCAGCGCGCGGTGCGCACCCTGGTGCACCGGCGGATCGCCGACGTGCCGGGCGCGCCCGACATCGGGCCGCACGGCCTCCGGCACACCGCCGCGACCCATCTGCTCGAGGGTGGCGCCGACCTGCGCTCGGTCCAGGAGCTGCTGGGCCACGCGTCCTTGGCGACGACCCAGCTCTACACCCACGTCACCACGGACCGGTTGCGACAGGCCTACCGCCAGGCGCACCCCCGGGCGTGAGCACCGGCAGGCCCGCCACCGCCACCAGCGACGGCCACCGGGCCGCCAAGGGCCGCCACCCGCCGGTGGAGCGCCCGGATCCGGCCGGCAGGTCCCGCCACAGGGGGAGCAGTCGCACCGGTCCACCCCCGACCAGGTCCAGCGGGTCGAGGTACGTCTCGCCGCGCAGCCAGCCCCAGTGCAGGCACGCCGAGGGCGAGCAGTGCGACCCCGCTCCCTCCAGCACACCGATCCGCCCGCCCTTCGGCACCTGCTGGCCGACCCGCACCCGGGCGGCCACAGGTTCGTACGTCGTGCGCGTGCCGTCGGGGTGGGTCACCGCGACCACGCCCCGGCCGGCGAGGCGGCCGGCGTAGGACACCCTCCCCGCCAGGGCAGAGCGCACCGGCTGCCCGACGCGGCCGCGCAGGTCGACGCCCCGGTGCCCGGACCCCCAACGCTGGGCGGGCGGGTCGAAGTCGGCCACCACGTCGGGCTGGGGCACCAGCGGCCACACGCCCACGGGGTCGGGGGAGGGGCGGGACGAGGCCCACGATGGCGGCCCTTCCACCGCCGCGGCCGCGGCCGCGGCTCCCGTCTGACGCACCGTGCCGTCGACCGGCGCCAGCACGAGGCCGGCGACCAGGACGATCAGCGACAGGAGCCTGGCGGCTCGCTCGGGGGTCTCACGACGGTGGAAGGGCATGGCGACACCCTGCACCCGGTGCGGCGGTCGCGCCGCCGGTCGAGGCGGGCCTGTGGAGAACCGGTGCCGGGAGGGGGCCTGTGGACGCGAGGTGGCCCGGAAGCGGGCGCCAGCGATTGGGCCCGGCACCGGCCGTGGACTAGCATGGTGCAAGCAGCTCCTTCGGGAGCTGACTTCGCACGTCCGCAGACCGCGACGGGCCGCCTCCTGCGGCTCGGCCGCCCGCGGGCGGGCCTCCTCGGTCCCGGTGACACCGGGTCGGAGCCCCGCGCGGACGTCAGGGCGCCGGGCACCCGCCCGGGGCAGCAACTGAAAACCAACGAGAGAGCACGGCGACCGGCTCGTCCTGGGTCAAGGGCGGGCAGAGCGGCACGCGGGCTCCCACACAGGAGAAGATCATCATGGCAGTCGTCACCATGCGCCAGCTGCTCGAGAGCGGCGTGCACTTCGGACACCAGACCCGTCGGTGGAACCCGAAGATGAAGCGCTTCATCATGACCGAGCGCAACGGCATCTACATCATCGACCTGCAGCAGTCGCTGGCCTACATCGACCGCTCCTACGCCTTCATCAAGGAGACCGTCGCCAAGGGCGGCACCGTGATGTTCGTGGGCACCAAGAAGCAGGCCCAGGAGGCGATCGCCGAGCAGGCGACCCGCGTCGGGATGCCCTTCGTCAACCAGCGCTGGCTGGGCGGCATGCTCACCAACTTCTCGACCGTGCACCAGCGGATCAACCGGCTCAAGGAGCTCGACGAGCTGGACTTCGACGACGTGGCCGGCTCCGGTCGCACCAAGAAGGAGCTGCTCCAGCTCAAGCGCGAGCGCGACAAGCTGGACAAGACCCTGGGCGGCATCCGCGAGATGTCCCGCACCCCGGCGGCGGTCTGGGTGGTGGACACCAAGAAGGAGCACCTGGCCGTCGAGGAGGCCCGCAAGCTGCGGATCCCGATCATCGGCATCCTGGACACCAACTGCGACCCGGACGAGGTCGACTTCCCGATCCCGGGCAACGACGACGCCATCCGCGCCGTCGGTCTGCTGACCCGTGTGGTCGCCGACGCCGTCGCCGAGGGCCTCATCGCCCGCTCCGGCGGCAAGTCCGAGGGCGACCAGGCCGCGGCCGACGAGCCGCTGGCCGAGTGGGAGCGCGAGCTGCTCGAGGGCGAGGTCGCCTCCGACGAGGCCAAGGCCGACGAGTTGGTCGCGGAGTCCGCCGAGGTCAAGACCGAGGAGAAGGCCGCCGAGGGAGACGCTACCGGCGCCGCTGCCGAGGCCGAGACCGCTGTGGCTGCCGAGGAGGCCGTCGCGGACGACACCGCCACCGAGGTGAAGGCGTTCGCCGCCACCGACGGTGGCTTCGGCCCCGACTCCGCCCCGGCGAACGAGGACGGCTCCGCGCCGGAGGGCTTCGAGATCAAGGGCAACAAGGACTCGATGAAGTTCCACGCCCCCTCCAGCCCGTGGTACGACCGGACCAAGGCCGAGGTGTGGTTCCGCACCGCCGAGGCGGCCGAGAAGGCCGGCTTCGCCAACGCCGAGCAGAAGGCCTGACCCACCACCCCATCCCTTCGAGTTCTCAAGAGAGAAGGACTGAACTCCCCATGGCGAACTTCACCGCCGCCGACGTCAAGAAGCTCCGGGAGCTGACCGGGGCCGGCATGATGGACTGCAAGAAGGCCCTCGACGAGGCCGACGGCGACTTCGACAAGGCCGTCGAGGTGCTGCGGGTCAAGGGCGCCGCCAAGGCCGCCAAGCGGGGCGCCGAGCGCGAGGCCACCTCCGGGCTGGTCGTCCACTCCGGCGGCGCGCTGGTCGAGCTGCGCAGCGAGACCGACTTCGTCGCCAAGAACGACGACTTCATCAAGGCCGCGCAGCAGATCGCCGAGGCCGCCGACCAGGCCAAGGCCACCGACGCCGAGGCGCTCAAGGCCGCCCCGCTGGGCGACAAGACCGTGGGCGAGGTCGTGGAGAACCTGGCGATCACCATCGGTGAGAAGATCGAGCTGGGCCAGGTGGCCTACTTCGACGGCGACACGGTGGCCTACCTGCACCGCCGGGCCGCCGACCTGCCGGCCGCCATCGGCGTGCTGGTGGAGTACGCCGGCGAGCGGGCCGGTGCCGAGGGTGCCGCCAAGCAGATCGCCGCCATGCGGCCGACGTACCTCTCCCGCGACGAGGTCCCCGCCGACGTCGTGGAGAAGGAGCGCTCCATCGCCGAGGCCACCTCGCGCGAGGAGGGCAAGCCCGAGCAGGCGATCGCCAAGATCACCGAGGGCCGGGTGAACGCCTTCTTCAAGGAGGTCGCGCTGCTGGACCAGCCGTCGGTGACCGAGAACAAGAAGTCGGTCAAGCAGGTCCTCGACGAGAACGGCACCACCGTGCAGCGGTTCGTCCGCTTCGAGGTCGGCGCCTGAGACCAGTAAGGTCGAGCAGAACCTGAGACCAGGAGGAGGCCGGGCCATGGATCACTTCACGATCCGCGGCCCGGCCTTCGTCCATCACGACGCGGCAAGG
Source organism: Nocardioides rotundus (assembly GCF_019931675.1). Taxonomy (GTDB): domain Bacteria; phylum Actinomycetota; class Actinomycetes; order Propionibacteriales; family Nocardioidaceae; genus Nocardioides; species Nocardioides rotundus. Next base: position 2,730,560 of record NZ_CP082922.1, on the reverse strand, counting down.
GAGATTCGGTGACCGGATACCAGCGAGTCCTGCTCAAGCTCTCCGGCGAGGTGTTCGGAGGCGGGCGCCTCGGCGTGGACCCCGACGTGGTCTCCCAGGTGGCCGCGGAGATCGCCTCGGTCGTGCGCGAGGGCGTGCAGGTCGCTGTGGTGGTCGGCGGCGGCAACTTCTTCCGCGGCGCGGAGATGCAGCAGCGGGGGATGGACCGCGCGCGAGCCGACTACATGGGCATGCTCGGCACGGTGATGAACTGCCTGGCCCTCCAGGACTTCCTGGAGAAGGAGGGCATCGACACCCGGGTCCAGACCGCGATCGCGATGGGCCAGGTCGCCGAGCCCTACGTGCCCCGCCGGGCGATGCGGCACATGGAGAAGGGCCGCGTGGTGATCTTCGGCGCCGGCGCCGGGATGCCGTACTTCTCCACCGACACCGTCGCCGCGCAGCGCGCGCTGGAGACCCGCTGCGAGGTCGTCCTCATGGCCAAGCAGGGCGTGGACGGCCTCTACAGCGCCGACCCGAAGAAGGACCCGGACGCGTTCAAGTACGACACGATCAGCTTCGGCGAGGTCCTGCAGCAGCGGCTCAAGGTGGCCGACGCCACCGCGTTCGCGCTGTGCATGGAGAACGACATGCCGCTGATCGTCTTCGGCGCCGAGCAGCAGGGCGCCATCCTCCGGATCGCCCGGGGTGAGAAGATGGGCACGCTGGTCAGCGCCACCGGCTGAGGCCGCGGCACCGCCACGACGACGAGAGAGCAGGGAGCACCGTGATCAACGACATCCTCAAGGACGCCGACACCCGGATGGACAAGTCGGTCGACGCCACCCGGGAGGAGTTCGCGGTGATCCGCGCGGGCCGGGCGCAGCCGAGCATGTTCAACAAGATCGTCGTCGACTACTACGGCACCGAGACGCCGCTGCAGCAGCTGGCCTCCTTCACCGCGCAGGACGCGCGGGTGATCCTGATCCAGCCCTACGACCAGGGCGCGATGGCGAACATCGAGAAGGCGATCCGCGACTCCGACCTGGGCGTCAACCCGGCCAACGACGGCAAGGTGCTGCGCTGCGTCTTCCCCGACCTGACCGAGGAGCGCCGCAAGGAGTTCATCAAGGTCGCCCGCAGCAAGGCCGAGGAGGGCCGGGTCTCGGTCCGCAACATCCGGCGGACCGCCAAGCAGGCCCTGGAGAAGCTGGAGAAGGACGGCGAGGTCGGCAAGGACGACGTGACCGGCGCCGAGAAGCGGCTGGACAGCACCACGAAGTCCCACACGGACCGGATCGACGAGCTGCTCAAGGCCAAGGAAGCAGAGCTCCTCGAGGTCTGATCGTGACCTCTGCCTCCGCCCCGCCGCAGCGGGACCACGGCCGGGCCGGACGCAATCTGCCGGCCGCGGTCGCCTCCGCGGTGGTCCTGCTGGTCGCCGTCGCCCTCTCCCTGCTGTTCTGGAAGACGGCGTTCATGGGCATCATCGTCCTGGCCCTCGTCGTGGCGGTCTGGGAGCTGCGCCAGGGCCTGCTCAAGGGCGGCATCGACCTGCCCGAGCAGCCGCTGATGATCGGCGGCACCGTGATGGTGGTCACCGCCTACTTCTGGGGTGCCCCGGTGCTGGTGACCGCGACCGCGGTGACGGCGCTGGTGATCATGCTGTGGCTGCTGCGCCGTGGTGTCGAGGGCTACGTCCGCAACGCCACCGCGTCGGTGTTCACCCTCATCTACGTGCCCTTCCTGGGGTCCTTCGTCGCGCTCATGCTGGCCGAGGGCGGTGCGACCCCGGGCATCGGCTTCCGGATCGACGACGGGGTCAAGGGCATCGCCACCTTCATCCTGGTCACGATCGCCTCCGACATCGGCGGGTACGTCGCCGGGGTGCTGTTCGGGAAGCACCCGATGGCCCCGGTCATCTCGCCCAAGAAGTCCTGGGAGGGCTTCGCCGGCTCCGCGGTCTTCTGCGTCGCCGCGGGCGTGGCGCTGGTCGTGTGGCTGCTGGATGGCGACTGGTGGGTCGGCGTCGCGCTGGGCCTGGTCGCGGTCGTGATGGCCACGCTGGGCGACCTGTGCGAGTCGGTGATGAAGCGCGACCTGGGGATCAAGGACATGTCGCAGGTGATCCCGGGGCACGGCGGGCTGATGGACCGGCTGGACTCGCTGCTCGCCACGATCGCCCCGGTATGGCTGCTCCTGCATTACCTGGTCTTCTGACACCATGGGGGAATGAGCGAGCAGCCGGCGATCCGGGAGCGGGAGGAGGCATCCCCTCCGCCGTACCGTCATCACGGGCGGGACTGGTGGCACCGCGATCACCCGACCTTCACCGCGATCAGCGCGTTCTTCACCGGGCTGGCCTATGTCGCGCTCGTGCCGGCCGCCTTCGCCGCACTCATCACCTGGGTGTTCGGGGAGCGTACGGCGCACGAGGCGTTCCTGTTCGTGCTCGTGCTCCTCGCGCTGCCGCTGTTCCTGCTGGTCACGCCGCGGACCCAGCGGTTCGGCAAGTACATGCTGCTGGGGATGCTGGTCACCGCGATCGTCGTGGTCGGCGTCGGTTGGGTGACCTGGTTGATGGTGCTGGAGAATGGGAGGCCATGACCGGTCAGCCCCTTCCCCTGGTGTTCGACGAGCCGCGCGGCCGCCGCAAGCCGCCGCGGCACCTGGCCGACCTCGCGCTGGACGAGCGGGTGCGGCTGCTGGCCGACAACGGGCTTCCCGGCTTCCGCGCCAAGCAGCTCTCCGCGCACTACTTCACCCGCCTGGCCGACGACCCGGAGCAGATGACCGACCTTCCGGCCGGTCAGCGCGACCAGCTGGTCTCGACCCTGCTGCCGGAGCTGATGACGCCGCTGTCGGTCTCCGAGGCCGACCGGGGGACGACCCGCAAGACGCTGTGGCGGCTCTTCGACGGGGCGCTGGTCGAGTCGGTGCTGATGCGCTACCCCGACCGGGTCACGATGTGCGTCTCCTCCCAGGCCGGCTGCGGCATGGCCTGCCCGTTCTGCGCCACCGGCCAGGGCGGCCTGCAGCGCAACATGTCGACGGCCGAGATCGTCGAGCAGGTGCTCGCCGGCGCCCGCGCACTGGAGCGCGGCGAGGTGCCCGGCGGTCTGGGCCGGGTGAACAACGTGGTCTTCATGGGGATGGGCGAGCCGCTGGCCAACTACCGCGCCGTCGTGGGCGCCGTACGTCGCCTCACCGAGCCCGGCCCCTCGGGCTACGGCATGTCCGCCCGCGGCGTCACCGTCTCCACGGTCGGCCTGGTGCCGCGGATCAACCAGCTGGCCGAGGAGGGCGTGCCGGTCACGCTCGCCCTGTCGCTGCACGCGCCCGACGACGAGCTGCGCAACGACCTGGTGCCCATCAACACCCGCTGGAGCGTGGACGAGGCCGTGGACGCTGCGTGGAACTACGCCCGCGCCACCAAGCGCCGCGTCTCCATCGAGTACGCCATGATGCGCGACATCAACGACCAGGCCTGGCGGGCCGACCTGCTCGCCGACGTGCTCAACGCCCGGGGCGATTGGGGCTGGGTGCACGTGAACCTGATCCCGCTCAACGAGGTGCCCGGCTCCCGGTTCACTCGCTCCCGCGACGAGGACACCGAGGAGTTCGTCCGCCGGCTGGAGGCCAAGGGCGTCCCCACCACGGTGCGCGACACCCGCGGCAGCGAGATCGACGCCGCCTGCGGGCAGCTGGCCGCCTCCGAGCGGTGAGGTTCCTTCGGCGGACATTCACCTGACGGCCACCCTGACCGGGGCCGCTCGTTGTCCCGCGATCCCTAGCGTCCGCTGTGTCGGACCTTCCACTGAAGGGATGCGCGATGAGCCTGCGAGTGCTTGTGGTCGCCGAGTCGTTCCTGCCCCAGGTCAACGGGGTCACCAACTCGGTGCGCCGGGTGCTGGAGCACCTGGCCGCCGAGGGACATCGGGCCGAGCTGGTGGCACCCACCGGCCCGGACAGCTACGCGGGGTTCCCCGTGACCCGGGCCCGCGGAGCGAGCCTGCCGTTCTACCACGACTTCCGGCTGGGCCTGGAGACGCGCCGTCGGCTGCGCGCGGTGATGGAGCGCTTCCAGCCCGACGTCGTGCACCTGGCCAGCCCCGCCACCCTGGGCTACCAGGCAGCGCGGACCGCCCAGGGGCTGGGGATCCCCACGGTGGCGATCTACCAGACCGACCTGGTCGGGTTCGCCGATCGCTACCAGATCCCCGGTGGGGCGCCGGCGATGGTGCGCCTCACCCGCCGCGTCCACGACGGCGTGACCACCACGCTCGCGCCGTCGCGCGCCAGCGTCACCCAGCTGCGGGCACTGGGCGTGCGCAACGTCGCCCTGTGGCCGCGCGGCGTGGACCAGGAGCTCTTCGACCCCTCGAAGGCCAACGACCGGCTGCGCGAGACGCTCGCGCCCGAGGGCGAGCTGCTGGTGGGGTACGTCGGCCGGCTGGCGCCGGAGAAGGAGCTGCACCTGCTCCGGCACGTGCACGACCTGACCGGCGTGCGCCTGGTGATCGTGGGGGGCGGTCCCGAGGAGCCGCGGCTGCGCAAGCACCTGCCGCGAGCCCGGTTCCTGGGCGTCCTGCACGGCGAGCAGCTCGCAGCGGCGTACGCCTCCCTGGACGTCTTCGCCCACACCGGGCGGCACGAGACCTTCTGCCAGTCAGCGCAGGAGGCGCTGGCCTCGGGCGTCCCGGTCGTGGCGCCGGCCAGCGGGGGACCGCTGGACCTGGTCGAGCCCGAGCGCAACGGGCTGCTCTACCCCGCGGGGGACGGGCATGCGCTGGCGGCCGCGGTCGACCGGCTGCGACGTGAGCCGCTGCGCCGTACCGCCCTGGCTCAGCACGCCCGCCCCAGCGTCGCCGAGCGCTCGTGGCAGGCGGTGAACGGGGCGCTGGTGGCGCACTACGAGCATGCCGCGGGCCTCAGCGCACGCCCCACGAGTAGGTCTGCTTGACCAGGCGCAGGTACATGAACGTCTCGGTGGACTCCACCCCGTCGATGCTGCGGATCCGGCTCTCCAGGAGCTCCAGCAGGTCGTCCTCGTTCTCCACGACCGCCTCGACGAGCAGGTCGTACTTGCCCGTGGTGATGACCACGTAGTCGACCTCGTCCAGCGCGGCCAGCTGGTCGGCCACGGTCTGCAGCGCACCGCGCACGGTGACGCCGATCATCGCCTGGCGGTCGAAGCCCAGCTGCATCGGGTCGGTGACCGCGACGACCTGCATCACGCCCGCGTCCACCAGCCGCTGCACCCGCTGGCGCACAGCCGCCTCCGAGAGCCCGACGACCTTCCCGATCGCGGCGTAGGAGCGCCGGCCGTCTTGTTGCAGCTGCTCGATGATGCCCTTGGAGACGTCGTCGAGCGCGACCGGAGACCTCTTGCCCATGGCCGGAATCGTGTCACAGAATCGGGAGAGAGTCGCGGATCCGTCGCCGGAAGCGAGAAATTCAACGAATTCCTTGCCCCATGCCTGGGTGCATGGCAGGATCCGAACACCTTTCGCCGGGAGGGAGCAAGGATGGCGAGCCTGACACGCCGCAACGTGCTACGCGGCGCCGGAGCCGTCGGCTTCGCCGGCGCCAGCCTGGCGTCGCTGCGGCTGCCGTTCTTCGACGTGCCCGGGGCCCAGCAGGACCCGGCCCGCTGCCGGGCCCGCGACGTCTCGGACCGGGACGCGCGGCTGGTCGTGAGCAACTGGCCAGCCTACATCGACCCGCGCAAGCAGCGGGACTCCACGTTCCAGGTCTTTCAGCGGCAGACGGGGATCTCGGTGGACTACACCGACGACGTGAACGACAACCAGGAGTTCTACGCCAAGGTGAAGAACCAGCTGGCCACCTGCCAGTCGGTGAACCGCGACATCATGGTGCTCACCGACTGGATGGCCGCGCGGATGATCGACCTGGGCTGGATCCAGCCGTTGGACACCGGGGCGCTGCCGAACGTCCGGGAGAACCTGATCGACTCGCTGCGCGCGCCCGCGTGGGATCCCCAGGACCGCTTCCACGTGCCGTGGCAGAGCGGCCTGACCGGCATCGCCTACAACTCCAAGGTCACCGGCGAGGTCTCCAGCTTCGCCGAGCTGCTCGAGCGGCCCGACCTCAAGGGCAAGGTCACGCTGCTGACCGAGATGCGCGACACCATGGCGTTCATGCTCAAGGTCGTCGACGCCGATCCCGAGGACTTCACCGACGACCAGTGGCAGACGGCGCTGGAGCGGCTGCGCAAGGCGGTCTCCGACGGCCAGGTGCGCGCGTTCAACGGCAACGACTACCTCAACGACCTGGCGTCGGGGAACACCGCGGCCTGTGAGGCGTGGTCGGGCGACACGATCGTCACCCAGCTGGAGAACCCCGACATCAAGTGGGTCTTCCCCGACGAGGGGGTCTCCCTGTGGTCGGACAACATGATCGTGCCGAACCTCGCCACCCACCAGGCCAACGCCGAGAAGTGGATGAACTACTACTACGACCCCGAGGTCGCGGCGAAGCTGGCGGCCTGGAACTACTACATCTGTCCGGTCAAGGGCGCCCGCGAGGTGATGCAGGACCTCGACCCCACCGCCGCCGAGAGCCCGCTGATCTTCCCCGACGACGAGCTGCTGAGCACCTCCTTCGGGTTCATGGCCCTCGACGACCGGCAGACCACCGCCTACGAAAGGGACTGGTCCGATGTCCAGAGCGGTTGAGGAGACCCATGACGCGACGGCCGAGGCCACGGGAGCGGGCCTGGGGCTGCGCGAGCTGACCAAGGAGTTCGGCGGCTTCATCGCCGTACGCTCCCTGGACCTCGACGTGCCCTCCGGCTCGTTCTTCGCCCTGCTCGGCCCCTCGGGCTGCGGCAAGACCACCACGCTGCGGATGGTCGCGGGGCTGGAGACGCCGACTTCGGGCACGATCACCCTCGGTGGGGAGGACATCACCTGGGCCAAGCCCTACCGGCGCCCGGTCAACACGGTCTTCCAGAACTACGCGCTCTTCCCCCACCTGGACATCTTCGAGAACGTCGCCTTCGGGCTGCGTCGCCGCAAGGCCGCCGACGTCGACGCCGCGGTCGAGTCGATGTTGGAGCTGGTGGAGCTGGAGAGCCAGGCCCGCAAGAAGCCCGCCCAGCTCTCCGGCGGCCAGCAGCAGCGGGTGGCGCTGGCGCGAGCGCTCATCAACCGGCCCCAGGTGCTGCTGCTCGACGAGCCGCTGGGGGCGCTGGACCTCAAGCTGCGCCGGCAGATGCAGATCGAGCTGAAGCGGATCCAGACCGAGGTGGGGCTCACCTTCATCCACGTCACCCACGACCAGGAGGAGGCCATGACGATGGCCGACACCGTCGCGGTGATGAATGCCGGCGTGATCGAGCAGATGGGCGCCCCGGCCGAGCTCTACGAGAACCCCCGCACCACGTTCGTCGCCAACTTCCTGGGCCAGTCCAACCTGATCGAGGGCACCGTGCGATCGCGCTCCGGCGACACCGTGACGGTGGACATGCACGGCATCGACGTCTCCATCCCCGCGTCCCGCTCGCACACGGACGGCGACCGCGGGTGGATCGGCATCCGGCCGGAGAAGGTGCTGATCGGCGACGAGGGCGAGGCGCTGGACGCGCCCGGCAACACCGTCCCCGGTGGGGTGGTCACCGACGTCTCGTTCGTGGGCGTCTCCACGCAGTACCTCGTCCGCATGCCATGGGGCCAGGAGCTGCAGGTCTTCGAGCAGAACACCGGCCGGCGGCGGATCTTCGCGGTCGGGGACCGGGTGGAGCTCTCCTGGCGCCCGGAGTACGCCTTCCTGCTCGACAGCTCCCAGGACTCCCGCGCCGGCTCCCAGCTCGAGGGCGCCTGAGCCGATGGCCGAGACGACCCGACGGCGCGCGCGCACCGGATACCTGCTGCTGATCCCGGCGGCGGTCTGGCTGCTGGTGTTCTTCGTCGTCCCCTTCTACTCGCTGGTGGCGGCCAGCCTCTACGACCCCGCGGGCTCGGACTTCCGCGGCTACCAGATGACCTACCACTGGCAGAACTACGTGGACGCGGTCGCCGACTACTGGCAGCCACTGCTGCGGTCGCTGGCGTACGGCGCCATCGCCACCGTCCTGTGCCTGCTCCTCGGCTACGTGCTCGCCTACGCGATCGCCTTCAAGGCCGGCCGGTGGAAGAACCTGCTGCTCGTGCTGGTGATCGCGCCCTTCTTCACCAGCTTCCTGGTGCGCACCCTGTCCTGGAAGCTGCTGCTGGCCGACGACGGCTGGATCGTCCAGGCACTGCAGACCCTCCAGATCCTCGGCACGGACGGCCGGCTGCTCTACACCCCGGTCGCGGTGATCGCCGGCCTGACCTACAACTTCCTGCCGTTCATGGTGCTGCCGCTGTTCGCCAGCCTGGACAAGATCGACTACCGGCTGATCGAGGCCTCCCGCGACCTCTACGCCAACCCTGTGGTGGGGTTCTTCAAGGTCACCTGGCCGCTGTCCCTGCCCGGGGTGGTCTCCGGGTCGCTGCTGACCTTCATCCCCGCGGTCGGCGACTACATCAACGCCGAGCTGCTGGGCAGCACCAACACCCGGATGATCGGCTCGGTCATCCAGAGCCTGTTCACCGACGCCAACGACTACCCGGCGGCCAGTGCCCTGTCGGTGCTGCTGATGGTGCTGATCGTGGGCATGGTGATGGTCTACGTCCGCCGGGCGGGGACGGAGGAGCTGCTGTGAGCGCGTCGCGTGGCGGGACGTCCTGGCTGCGGGAGCACGTCGTGCTCCTCCTCGGCCTGGGGGTGCTGCTCTACACCTTCCTGCCGATCTTCGTGGTCGTGCTGATGAGCTTCAACAAGCTCCCCAGCGAGCAGACGAAGATCTACGAGTTCAACGCGTTCACCCTCGACAACTGGCTCAACCCCTGTGCCGACCCCTCGATGTGCCAGGCCGTCGTGCGGAGCCTGGAGATCGGCGGCCTGTCCACCCTCATCGCCACCGTCCTCGGCACGCTGATGGCCTTCGCGCTGGTGCGACACCGCTTCGCGGGGCGATCGGCGACCAACCTGCTGATCTTCCTGCCGATGGCCTCCCCGGAGATCGTCATGGGCTCCTCGCTGCTGGCGCTGTTCGTGGCCGCCGGCTTCGCCGGGCAGCTGGGCTTCTGGACCATCCTGATCGCGCACGTCACCTTCTGCCTGTCCTTCGTGGTCGTCACGGTGCGCGCGCGGCTGGCGGGCATGGACGACAACCTGGAGCAGGCGGCGATGGACCTCTACGCCACGCCGGCCCAGACCTTCTGGCGGGTCACCTTCCCGCTGGTGTTCCCGGGCATCCTGGGCGCGGCGCTGCTGGCGTTCTCCCTGTCCTTCGACGACTTCATCATCACCAACCTCAACGCCGGCAACACCACCACGTTCCCGATGTACGTCTGGGGCGTCGCGCGCCGGACGGTGCCGATGCAGATCAACGTGGTGGGCACGGTGATGCTGGTGATCTCGGTGGCGATCGTGCTGATGGGGGAGCTGCGCGCCCGCAGCCGCCGCCGTGCTGTCTGAGCGTGCCGCCCGGGCCGCTCTCGCGGGCGCCCGCCCGAAGACGCTGTGGCTCGACGATCCCTCCGCGCCCGAGCCCGAGCCGCCCCTGACCGGTGAGGCCGAGGCCGACCTGGTCGTCGTCGGGGGTGGGTACGCCGGCCTGTGGGCGGCGCTGCGGTCCCTGGACCGCTACCCCGGTGAGTCGGTGCTCCTCGTGGACGCCGGTCGCTGCGGCGACCAGGCCAGCGGCCGCAACGGCGGCTTCGCCTCCGCCAGCCTCACCCACGGCCGCGCCAACGGCCTGGCCCGCTGGCCCGAGGAGCTCGACCTGCTCGACCGCCTCGGGGCGGCGAACCTGGCGGCGATGGAGGCCGACGTACGCCGTCATCGGATCGACTGCGGCTGGGAGGACACCGGGGAGCTGACCGTGGCGACGCGGCCGCACGAGGCGGAGGCGCTGGCCGACGTGCACGCCGACCTCACGGCCGCGGGCGAGCCCGTGGAGCTGCTGGACGCCGCGGCGACCCGGGCGCGGGTGGACTCGCCCACCTACCTGGCCGGTCTGTTCTCAGCGACCGGCACCGCGATGGTGGAGCCGGCGCGCCTGGCGTGGGGACTGCGCGCGGCCTGCCTGCGCGGCGGCGTCCGGATCCACGAGCACACCCCTGCACTGGACCTGGAGCGCTCCGGTGACCGGGTCGAGGTGCGCACGGAGCAGGGGCGGATACGAGCACGCCGGGTGGTGCTCGCGACGAACGCGTTCCCGCCGCTGCTGCGCCGGCTGCGGCTGGCCACCGTCCCGGTCTACGACCACGTGCTGGCCACCGAGCCGCTCAGCTCGGAGCAGCGCGCGGCGGTCGGGTGGGCCGGCCGGGAGGGGGTCTCCGACGCGGGGAACCTCTTCCACTACTACCGCCTCACCCACGACGACCGGATCGTGTGGGGCGGCTACGACGCCGTCTACCACTACGCCTCCCGGATCGACCCGGTGCTGGAGCAGCACGGCGGCACCCACCTGCGGTTGGCGGAGCACTTCCTGGAGACCTTCCCGCAGCTGGAGGGGATCGCCTTCAGCCACCGCTGGGGCGGGGTGATCGACACCAGCACCCGGTTCACCGCCTTCCACGGCACCGGGCTGGCCGGCCGGGTCGCCTGGTCGCTCGGCTTCACCGGGCTGGGCGTCGCCGCCACCCGGTTCGCCGCCGACGTGGTGCTGGACCTGCTGCACGGGGAGGACACCGAGCGCACCCGCCTGCGGATGGTGCGCGAGCGGCCGCTGCCGTTCCCACCCGAGCCGCTGCGCGCGGCCGGGATCAACCTGACCCGGCGCGAGCTCGAGCGCTCCGACCGCAACGGCGGGCGCCGCTCCCTGTGGCTGCGTGCCCTGGACCGCGCGGGCCTGGGCTTCGACTCGTGAGGGTACGGCGCCCCCGGGGACCGTGAAGCCCCTGAGCCATCAGATGACTCAGGGGCTTCACAGTTCCCCCCAGGGCGACGAGGTCAGAGCATCTGCCCGGCCTTCTCCAGCACGACCCGCATGATCTGCTCGATCTCGTCGAAGTGGGACTGGTCGCAGATCAGCGGCGGCGCCAGCTGGACGACCGGGTCGCCGCGGTCGTCGGCGCGGCAGTAGAGGCCCTCGGCGTAGAGCTGCTTGGACACGAAGCCGTAGAGGATCCGCTCGCACTCCTCGTCGGTGAAGCTCTCCTTGGTCGCCTTGTCCTTCACCAGCTCGATGCCGTAGAAGTAGCCCTCGCCGCGGACGTCGCCGACGATCGGCAGGTCGGTGAGCCGCTCGAGGGTGGCGCGGAACGCGTCCTCGTTGCTCCGGACGTTCTCCAGGACCTTCTCGTCCTCGAAGATCTGCAGGTTGCGCAGGGCGACGGCGGTCGAGACCGGGTGGCCGCCGAAGGTGTAGCCGTGGGCGAACATGGCGCCGGGCTCCAAGAACGGCTCCATCAACCGGTCCGAGGCGATCATCGCGCCGAGCGGGGCGTAGCCGGAGGTGATGCCCTTGGCGCAGGTGATCATGTCGGGCTCGTAGTCGAAGCGCTCGGCGCCGAACATGGTGCCCAGCCGCCCGAAGGCGCAGATGACCTCGTCGGAGACCAGGAGCACGTCGTACTCGTCGCAGATCTCCCGCACCCGCTGCCAGTAGCCCGGGGGCGGCGGGAAGCAGCCGCCGGCGTTCTGCACCGGCTCGAGGAAGACCGCGGCGACGGTGTCCGGCCCCTCGTTCTCGATCGCGACGGCGATCTGGTCGGCCGCCCACCGGCCGAAGGCCTCGGGGTCGTCGGCGTGCACCGGGGCGCGGTACATGTTCGTGTTCGGCGCGCGGAAGGTCGAGGGGACCAGCGGCTCGAACTGCTGCTTGAGCAGCGGCAGGCCGGTGATCGACAGCGCGCCCTGGGTGGTGCCGTGGTAGGCGATGGCCCGGCTGATCACCTTGTGCTTCATCGGCTTGCCGGTGAGCTTGAAGTAGTTCTTCGCCAGCTTCCACGCGGTCTCCACGGCCTCGCCGCCGCCGCTGGTGAAGAAGACCCGGTTCAGGCTGCCGGGGGCGTGGGACGCGACCTTCTCGGCGAGCTCGATGGCGGGCGGGTGGGCGTAGGACCACAGCGGCATGAACGCCAGCTCACGCGCCTGCTGCGCGGCCGCCTCGGCCAGCTCCTCGCGACCGTGGCCCAGCTGGCTGACGAACAGCCCGGCCAGCCCGTCGAGGTAGCGCTTGCCCTGGGCGTCGTAGAGGTAGGCGCCCTCCCCGCGCACGATGACCGGGATGTCGGCGTCGGCGAAGCCCGAGTGCCGGGCGAAGTGCATCCACAGGTGGTCCTTGCCGGCCTGCTGGAGGTGGTCGTAGTCGTCGGTGGGGGTCTGCTGGTCGGCCATGGTGACCATCGTGCCCATGAATCGAGGTGAACGCAAGCGAATCCGTCGTGGATTGTGGCCGCGACCTACCGATTTCGTGGTCCCATCGCTAGGGTGAGCGCTCCGATCCCCGCTGAGAGGAGAGTCATGGCGGACCAGACCTTCCGCAACGTCGTCGACGGCGAGCAGGTGGGCAGCGCGTCGGGGGAGACCTACGACGTGCTGGACCCGACGACGGGGGAGGTGTACGCCACCGCCCCGAGGTCGGGGCTGGAGGACGTGGACCGGGCCTACCGCGCCGCGGCCCGCGCCTTCGAGTCCTGGGGACGGACCACAGCGGCCGAGCGGGCGACCGCGCTGCTGCGGATCGCCGACGCCGTGGAGTCGCGGATCGAGGAGATCAACGAGGTCGAGTGCCGCGACACCGGCAAGCCGCGCGGGCTGACCATGGAGGAGGAGATGCCCTACGCCTCGGACCACTTCCGGTTCTTCGCCGGCGCGGCCCGGGTGCTGGAGGGGCGCTCGGCGGGGGAGTACCTCGCCGACCACACCTCCTATGTACGCCGCGAGCCGGTCGGGGTCGTGGGCCAGGTGACGCCCTGGAACTACCCGCTGCTGATGATGATCTGGAAGGTCGCGCCGGCGCTGGCCGCCGGCAACACGGTCGTGCTCAAGCCGAGCGACACCACGCCGGCCAGCACCACCCTGTTCGCCGAGCTGGCGCAGGAGTTCCTGCCGCCGGGCGTCTTCAACGTCGTCTGCGGCGACCGGGACACCGGGCGCAGCCTGGTCGAGCACCCGACGCCGCAGATGGTGGCGATCACCGGTTCGGTGCGCGCCGGCATGGAGGTGGCGGGCTCGGCCGCCCGCGACCTCAAGCGGGTGCACCTCGAGCTCGGCGGGAAGGCCCCGGTGGTCGTCTTCGAGGACGCCGACCTGGCAGCCGCCGCCGAGGGCATCGCCGGGGCGGGCCTCTTCAACGCCGGCCAGGACTGCACCGCCGCCACTCGGATCCTGGTCGCCGACGCGGTGCACGACGACTTCGTCGCCGCGCTCGCCGAGGCCGCTCAGGGGATGCCGACCGGCGACCCGCTCGCGGAGGGCACCTACTACGGTCCGCTCAACAACAGCACCCAGCTCGGTCACGTCAGCGGCATGGTGGACCGGCTGCCCGACCACGCCCGGGTCGAGACCGGCGGCACCCGGCACGGCGAGCGCGGCTACTTCTACGAGCCCACGGTGGTCTCCGGGCTGCGGCAGGACGACGAGCAGATACAGACCGAGATCTTCGGTCCGGTGATGACGGTGCAGCGGTTCTCCGACGAGGCCGAGGCGCTGCGCTGGGCCAACGGCGTCGACTACGGCCTGGCGTCCTCGGTGTGGACGACCGACCACGCGCGCGCCATGCGGATGACCCGCGGCCTGGACTTCGGCTGCGTCTGGGTGAACACCCACATCCCGTTCATCTCCGAGATGCCGCACGGCGGCTTCAAGCACTCCGGCTACGGCAAGGACCTGTCGATGTACGGCCTGGAGGACTACACCCGGATCAAGCACGTCATGCACTACATCGGGGCGTGAGGCGCGGCGGCTAGGACTCCCTGACCGGCTGCCCCGGCTGCGTGAGCACGACCCGTGCCGCCTCGTCGGCGGTGTCGACGAGGTGGACGTGCGGCTCCATCGCGCGCCCGCGGGCCAGCGCCTGCAACAGCGGCCAGGCCGGCAGGTCGCGGGTCCAGTAGTCCTCCCCGACCAGCACCATCGGCGCGACCGCCGCCGGGTCGGCGTAGTAGTTCTCGCACGCGTCCTGGAAGATCTCCTGCACCGTCCCGGCGGCGCCGGGCAGGAAGACGATCCCGCCGTTGCAGATCTCCAGCAGGATCGCCTCACGGGCGGCGTTGGCGAAGTACTTCGCGATGCTGGAGGCGAACGGGTTCGGCGGCTCGTGGCCGTAGTACCAGGTCGGGATGCCCAGGGACTCGGTGCCCTCGGGCCAGCGCCGCCGGACGTCGAAGGCCGCGCTCGCCCAGTCCCCGACCGAGGGCTTGAAGGACGGGGCGGCGGCGAGCGCGGCCAGCGCCTCGTCCATCACCTCGGGCGGGGCGCCGGCCAGCCAGGCGCCGAGGTTGGCCGCCTCCATCGCTCCGGGCCCGCCGCCGGTCGCGACGGTCACCGCACCCCCGAGGTCGCGACCGAGCCGGGCCGCCTGCGCATACTCCTCCGACCCGCGCTGGGCGGCATGCCCGCCCATCACCCCGACGATCCGCCGGCCCTTCACCCAGTCCGCGAGCGCCTGGTCGACCGCGTGGTCGTGCAGGGCCTGGGCCAGCGCCCCGTCGGGCGTCTCGGGCTGCTGCGACCAGGCGTAGGCGCGCGCGTCCAGGGAGTCGTCGTACCCGCTCCCGTCGAGGGTGTCGTAGAGCTCCTCGGGGGTGTAGAGCGTGGACCGGTAGGTGTCGACCGGGGTCTCGGGCACCTCGGGGAAGACGATGCCGCCGCGCTGCCGCACCGAGGACTCCATGCCGTCGTCGAAGGTGCAGCCGAGGAACAGCGCCCCGGCGACGTCGACGGTGGCGAGCAGGGCGAAGCCGCGCAGGTCGACCGACTGCAGGTGCCAGCCGGCCAGCGAGGTGGCGCCGCGTGCGACGCGCACCTCCAGCTCGGCCCGGGTCTCGATCTCGACGACGCGTCCGCGGCTCTGTCTCATGCCCGGAACCCTAGAACGCGTGCGCCAGCAGGTCGGCGTACACCTCCTGCTCGTCCACCTCCAGCCCGCGCGCCTGGAACCACCGGCACACGTTCGTGACGTCGCGCAGCAGGAAGTCCGCCCCCTGGGGGTTGGCGACCAGGTCGATGACCTGCGGCAGGTCGATCACCACCAGCCGCTCGCCGGTGGCCAGGATGTTGTACGGCGACAGGTCGCCGTGGACCATCCCCTGCTGGGCGAGCGTGGCGAGCACGTCGACCGCCTGGTCGAAGTAGTCGCGCAGCAGTGCCGGCTCCGGGCGGGTCTGCGCCAGCCGCGGGGCGGACTCGCCGTCGGCGTCGGTGATCCACTCCATGAGGATCTCCGTGCCGTCGATCTGGACGGGATAGGGGACAGGCAGCCCGGCGTCGTGGCAGCGCACGAGCGCCTGCCACTCCGCCCACGCCCACTGGCCGGCGGCGACCGCGCGACCGTGCGCGGTCTTCTTGCGCATCGCCCGGGCGTCGCGCGACTTCCGCACCCGCCGGCCCTCGGTGTAGGCCGCCGAGCGGTGGAAGGCCCGCTCGTCCTCGCCGCGGTAGCGCTTGGCGGCCATCACCACCCCGGTGCCGGGCGAGCCGTCGTTGGCGGGGTCGTCGGGCGGCAGGGCGCGCTCGAGCAGGAAGACGTCGGCCTCCTTGCCGGTCTTCAAGATGCCCAGGTCGGTGTCGATGGCGGCCTGGGAGGTCACCAGCCAGTCCGGCCGCGGCTCGGGGCCGCGGCACAGCGGCTCGACGGAGAGCCAGGTGGACCAGCGCTGGTCGCCGTCCTCGGGCTCGTCGTAGGCGTGCCAGTCGAAGACGAAACGGGAGTCGATCGGGTCAGGTGAGGAGAGGTCCTCGAAGGTGTTCAACGGTGCTCCGATGGGTCGAGAGAAGGGCGTGGTCACAGGGCACGCCGATGACAGCGATGGACATGTCACGACTCCTCTCGACGTCCGCGCGGCCGGGTGCCGCGGCGGGGCAGGGCACAGCCTGCCCCGTCCGCTCCCGACCGCTCAACCGGTTTTCGGCACCGTTCGTCGCGCACGACCGTTCGGGTGTGGACGGCGGGAGCGACCCCCGGCCAGAGTGGCCCTATGGGTGCCTACCAGGAGACGTACGACCGGTCGATCGAGGACCCCGAGGGGTTCTGGCGCGAGCAGGCGGAGCTGGTGGACTGGTTCCGCAAGCCGCAGCGGATCCTGGACGACGAGCGGCCGCCGTTCTACCGCTGGTACCCCGACGCCACCCTCAACACCTGCTACAACGCACTCGACCGGCACGTGGCCAAGGGCGCGGCCGAGCGGGCGGCGCTGATCTACGACTCCGCGGTCACCGACACCCGGCGCACCTACACCTACGCCGAGCTGCTGGAGGAGGTCGCCGCCTTCGGCGGGGTGCTGCGGGCCCTCGGGGTCGAGCAGGGCGACCGGGTGGTGATCTACCTGCCGATGATCCCCGAGGCGATCATCGCGATGCTCGCCTGCGCCCGGATCGGCGCGGTGCACTCGGTCGTCTTCGGCGGCTTCGCCCCGCACGAGCTCGCCGTCCGGATCGACGACGCGCAGCCGAAGGTGCTGGTCACCGCCAGCGGCGGCATCGAGCCCTCGCGGACCGTGGAGTACAAGCCGTACGTCGACCGCGCGCTCGAGCTCGCCGAGCACGAGGTGGGCGCCGTGGTGCTCAAGCAGCGACCGCAGGTCGAGGCCACCATGATCGAGGGCCGCGACATCGACTGGGACGTGGCGATGAAGGCCGGGCGCACCGACCCCGCCGAGTGCGTCGAGGTCGCCGCGACCGACCCGCTCTACGTGCTCTACACCTCCGGCACCACCGGCAAGCCCAAGGGCATCGTCCGCGACAACGGCGGGCACGCGGTCGCGATGGCCTGGTCGCTGCCCAACATCTACGCCTGCGGCGAGGGCGACGTGTGGTGGGCCGCCTCCGACGTCGGCTGGGTCGTCGGGCACTCCTACATCGTCTACAGCCCGTTGATCTGCGGCGCGACCACCGTGCTCTACGAGGGCAAGCCGGTCGGCACTCCGGACGCCGGCGCGTTCTGGCGGGTGATCTCCGAGCACCGGGTGAAGTCGCTGTTCACCGCGCCCACCGCGATCCGGGCGATCAAGAAGGACGACCCGGAGGCCGCGCTGCTGGCCGAGCACGACATCTCCTCGATGGAGACGCTCTTCCTCGCCGGCGAGCGGCTGGATCCCGATACCTGGGAGTGGGCGACCCGGACCCTGGACGTGCCGGTGATCGACAACTGGTGGCAGACCGAGACCGGGTGGCCGATCGCGGCGAACCTGCGCGGGCTGGAGCCGATGCCGATCAAGCCGGGCTCGCCGACCGTGCCGGTCCCCGGGTACGACGTACAGATCCTCGACGAGCGGGGCGAGCAGGTCGGCGCGGACACCGAGGGCGCGATCTGCATCCGGCTGCCGCTGCCGCCGGGGTGCCTGCCGGGGCTGTGGAACGACGAGGACCGCTTCGTCTCCTCCTACCTCTCCGCGTTCGACGGCTACTACCTCTCCGGCGACGGCGGGTACGTCGACTCCGACGGCTACCTGTACGTCATGGGCCGCACCGACGACGTGATCAACGTCGCCGGCCACCGCCTCTCCACCGGCTCGATGGAGGCGGTGATCGCCCAGCACCCCTCGGTCGCCGAGTGTGCCGTGATCGGGGTCGCCGACTCGATGAAGGGCCAGATGCCGCGCGGCTTCGTGGTGCTCAAGTCCGGGGTGGAGGCCGACGCCGACGACCTGAGGGCCGAGCTGGTGCGGATGGTCCGCGACGAGGTCGGTGCGGTCGCGTCGTTCAAGGAGGTCGAGATCGTCGGCGGGCTGCCCAAGACCCGCTCGGGCAAGATCCTGCGCAAGACGATGCGCGAGATCGCCGACGGCAAGGACGCGGTCGTGCCCTCCACGATCGAGGACGAAGCCGTGCTCGACGACCTGCGGCCGGTGCTCCGCAAGGAGGAGTGAGGTCAGCGGCGGCTCTTGCGCAGCCACTTCGCGAGGTCGTCGTACTCCCCGCTCGCGTTGGCGTAGAGCGCCACGTTGCGCGCGGTCTCCATCCACGGGCCGATCGAGGGGCGGACCTCGGCGAGGGCTGCGTCGAAGTCGGCCATGGTGATCATCCGGGCCCGGCCGGTGCCGACGGAGTCCATCAGCGCGTTCTCCGAGGCGGACTCGGCCAGGTGGGCCAGGTCCGCGCCGGAGAAGCCGTCGGTGGCCTTGGCCAGCTTGCGGGTGTCGATCCGCTCGACCGGGCGGTCGCGCAGGTGGGTGCGCAGGATCGCCTCGCGCGCCTCGGTGTCCGGCGGGAGGACGAGCAGCATCCGGTCCAGCCGGCCGGGGCGGCGCAGCGCGGGGTCGACGTCCCACGGGTGGTTGGTGGCGGCCAGCACGTAGACGCCCTCGTTCTCCGACCCGACGCCGTCGAGCTCGGTGAGCAGCTGGTTGACCGTGGTGCGGGTGCCGGAGTTGCGGCTCAGCGACCGCTTCTGGCCGATCGCGTCGAGCTCGTCGAGGAACAGCACACACGGGGCCGAGCTGCGCGCGGTCTCGAAGAGCTCGTGCACGTTGCGCTCGCTCTGGCCGATGTACATGTCCAGGATGTCGGCCAGCGACACGTGGATGAACGACGCGCCCAGCTCGCCCGCGACCGCCTTGGCCAGGAAGGTCTTGCCGCACCCCGGCGGGCCGTAGAGCAGCAGGCCGCCGCGCAGGGATTTGCCGTAGAGCCGCCGCAGCTCGGGGTTGCGCAGGGGCGCGAGGAAGCTCGCCTCCAGGCGCTTCTTGACGTCCTTCAGCCCGCCGACGTCGGCCAGCCGCACCCCGGCCCGCTCGGCGTCGTACGCCGGGGGAGGGGGCGCGCCCCCGCCGTCGGTGTCGCCGTCCACGAACATCGGCGGCACCGACCCGCCCAGCTCGGACTCCGCCGCTCCCCAGTCGAACACCCCCGAGTCGGCGCTTGTTGACGCCGAGTCGTCGTCAATTGACGCCGACTCACCGTCAACTGGCGCCGACTCGGCGTGGGAGGTCATCGCGCGGGCCATCAGGTCCCGGGCGTTCTCGTTGTCCGGCTCCCGGGCCAGCACCGTGGCGGCGTGCGGGATGGCCTCGGCGCCCCGGCCCGCGCCGACCAGCAGCTCGGCCAGGTGGAGCCGCAACGGCAGGTCCTCCGGTGAGGCCGCGACCGCGGCACTCAGGCTCTCGATCAGGCGCTCGTCCACGCCGCCAGCCTAGTTCGGTGCCGAGCCTCGCGGAGCAGGTCGCTCACCTCCGGCGCACCAGGTTGAGCAGGGCGCCCCCGAGCCAGCCCAGGATGACCACGAGCCCGACGACCCGCGCGAGGCCGAGGAAGCCCAGCCCGGCCGGCCCGGCGATCGAGGCCGGGGCGAAGGCGAGCAGCAGGACGACGAGCACGAGCAGGCCGTAGAACAGCTGCCACCGGCGGGGTACGGCGGCCAGCGCCTCGCGACCCCACTGGCCCACGCCGCGCGGCAGATTGGCGCGGAATCGGTGCAGCAGCCACCCGAGACCGGCGAGGAAGGCCGCGCCGACCAGGGCCCGGCTCCACCAAGGAGCGTCCTGGGCGATCATCGCGCCCAGCACGATCCCGGCCGTGGCGATCGCGATGAGCGCCCGCCGGCCGAGCAACAGCAGGATCCGGTGCAGGTTCTGGTGGAGCACCTTCTCCTGCGGGGCCTGCGAGACCGCCTGGCGGAGCATCCGGGCGCCGTGGCCGAGGCGGCCGCGCTCCATCTGCAGGGTGGCCAGGTTGTTCTGCGCCATCGTGTGGCCGGGGTCGATGGCGAGCGCGTTGCGATAGGCCCGCTCGGCCTCGTCCCGGTTGCCGAGGTTGTCCAGGCACAGCCCGACCAGGTTGTGGGCCGCCGGCTGGTCGGGTGCGAGGCCGACCGAGGTCCGCGCGGCGTCGTACGCCTCCCGCAGCCGGGGCCGCGGACCCGAGAGCAGCACCCGCGCCATCGCGTAGTGCGAGGTCCAGTCGTGCGGCTCGAGCCGGAGGCACTCCCGGGCACTGCGGTCGGCGTCGGCCCACAGCTCCCGCGAGAGCCGGATGTCGCACAGCACCAGGTGCCCGTCCTGCGACTCCGGAGCCAGCGCCACCGAGCGCGAGGCGAGCTCGTCCGCCTCGGCCAGCCGGTCCTGGTGGTGCAGGGCCCGCGCCAGCGTCCGCAACACCGCCGGCGACTGCGGATGCTCGGCCAGCAGGGCGCGCAGCCGCTCCTCGGCCTCCCGGTCGCGGCCGAGGCCGATCAGCACCTCGGCCTGAGCGAGCTCGCGGGGCAGGTTCGACACGCCCCCATCCTGGCACCGCCGGTGCCGTCGCGGTGCCCGAACGCGTCAACCGAGGCGGGCCAGCGCCTGGTCGAGGTCGGCGAGCAGGTCCTGCTCGTCCTCCAACCCGACGGAGAGGCGTACGACGCCGTCGGTGATCCCGGCCGCCGCGCGCTTCTCCGGCCCGATCCGCCGATGTGTCGTGGTCGCGGGGTGGGTGACCAGGGACTTCGCGTCGCCCAGGTTGTTGGAGATGTCGAAGAGCTCCAGGGCGTCCATCACGGTGAAGGCGGCGTCCTGGCCGCCGGGCAGCTCGAAGGTCGCCACCGTGCCCCCGCCGGACATCTGCCGCTGCGCGAGGTCGTGCTGCGGGTGGCTCTCCAGCATCGGGTGCCAGACCCGGCTCACCGCCGGGTGCTCCTCCAGCCGCCGGGCCACGGCGAGCGCGTTGTCGGCCATCCGGCGGACCCGCAGGTCCAGCGACTCCAGCCCCTTGGTCAGCACCCACGCGTTGAAGGCCGACATGGTCGGGCCGGTGTTGCGCAGCAGGTGCTCCACCGGCTCGTCGATGAAGTCGGCCCGGCCGAGCACCGCGCCGCCGAGCACCCGGCCGTGCCCGTCGATGTGCTTGGTCGCGGAGTAGACGACCACGTCCGCGCCCAGCTCCAGCGGCCGGGAGAAGATCGGGGTGCCGAACACGTTGTCGACCACGACCTGCGCCCCTGCCGCGTGCGCGAGCTCGCACACCGCGGCGACGTCGACCAGCTCCAGCATCGGGTTGGACGGGGTCTCGAAGAACACGGCCGTGGTCGGGACCGAGAGCGCCTCGGCCCACTGCTCCAGGTCGTTGCCGTCGACCAGCACCGTCTCGACGCCGAAGCGGGGCAGGATCTCGTCGACCACCACCAGGCAGGCCCCGAACAGCGCGCGGGAGGCGACCAGGCGGTCGCCCGCGCCGACGAGCGCCGCGAGCGCGGTGAACACCGCCGACATCCCCGAGCTGGTGGCGGCGCAGGCCTCGGCGCCCTCGATCGCGGCCAGCCGCGCCTCGAACATGTCCACGGTGGGGTTGGTGTAGCGCGAGTAGACGTAGTGATCGACGTCGCCGGCGAACGCGGCCGCCGCTTCCGCGGCGGTGGAGTAGACGTAGCCGCTGGTCAGGAACAGGCCCTCGGAGGTCTCCTCGAACGCGCTGCGCTCCACGCCGGACCGCACGGCGCGGGTCGCCGGACGCCAGGAGGAGTACGTCGTTCCGGGGTCGTTGCTCATGCCGCGAGCGTCCCATACGCGACACCGGCCGCGACCCGCTGTCCGATCACCGGGAGCCCGTCGGGATGCTCCTGCGACAATCGGGCCCGTGAGTGAGACCAGCGCCCCGCGGGA
Source organism: Nocardioides rotundus (assembly GCF_019931675.1). GTDB lineage: Bacteria > Actinomycetota > Actinomycetes > Propionibacteriales > Nocardioidaceae > Nocardioides > Nocardioides rotundus. The sequence goes on along the minus strand of NZ_CP082922.1, from coordinate 2,708,787 downwards.
CATCGCCGTACTCGGGTCCACCGGGTCGATCGGCACGCAGGCCCTGGACCTCGTCCGGGCCCATCCCGACCTGTTCCGCGTGGTCGCGCTCACCGCCGGCGGCGGGAACCGCGAGCTCTTCGAGGCGCAGGTCGAGGAGTTCGGCCCGCGCTTCCACGGCCTCGGCGAGGAGGCCTCGGTGGAGGCGGCCGGGCGGCCGGCCGACGTGGTGCTCAACGGGATCACCGGGGCCGTCGGCCTGCGGCCCACCCTGGCGGCGCTCGACGCCGGACACCTGCTGGCCCTGGCCAACAAGGAGTCGCTGGTGATGGCCGGCCCCCTGGTCAAGGACCGGGCCGCGCCGGGCCAGATCGTGCCCGTGGACTCCGAGCACTCCGCGATCGCGCAGTGCCTGCGCGGCGGCACGCCCGAGGAGGTACGGCGCCTCGTGCTGACCGCGTCCGGCGGCCCCTTCCGCGGCCGCACCCGCGACGAGCTCGCCCGGGTCACCCCGGAGCAGGCGCTCAACCACCCGACCTGGGACATGGGCCCGGTCATCACCATCAACTCCGCGACCCTGGTCAACAAGGGGCTGGAGGTGATCGAGGCGCACCTGCTCTTCGACATCCCGCTGGACCGGATCGACGTGGTCGTGCACCCCACCAGCGACGTGCACTCGATGGTGGAGTTCGTCGACGGCTCCACGCTGGCCCAGGCGAGCCCGCCGACGATGATGATCCCGATCGCGTTGGGCCTGAACTGGCCCCGCAGGGTGCCCGGCGCCGCGCCCGCCGTGGACTGGTCGACCCCGGAGACCTGGGAGTTCACCCCGCTGGACGACGAGGCGTTCCCGGCGGTCGCGCTGGCCCGGACGGCGGGGGAGCGGGGCGGCGCCGCGCCGGCGACGTACAACGCCGCCAACGAGGTGTGCGTGCAGGCCTTCCGCGACGGGCGGCTGCGGTTCGTGGACATCGTGGACGTGGTCGCCGACGTGGTGACCGCACACGGCGTACCCTCGAAGGGTCACGACCTCGGCCTCGACGACATTCTTGGGGCCGATGCCTGGGCCCGCGACGAGGCCACCCGGATCATCGAGCAGAGGGGACGCGCATGACGGCGCTGTTCTACACCGTCGGCGTCGTGGTGTTCGTGCTTGCCATCCTGGTCTCGATCGGGCTGCACGAGCTCGGCCACATGATCCCCGCCAAGCGCTTCGGCGGGAAGGTGACGCAGTACTTCATCGGCTTCGGCCCCACTGTCTGGTCGCGCACGCGCGGGGAGACCGAGTACGGCATCAAGGCGATCCCGCTCGGCGGCTACGTCAAGATCGTCGGGATGCTCCCTCCCGGCGGCTCGCCCGACGAGGTGGAGTACGGCGCCGACGGCCGCCCCGTCTACACCGTGCGCAAGTCCAACACCGGGCTGTTCACCCAGCTCATCTCCGACGCGCGGGCGGCCGAGTGGGAGCAGATCTCCCCGGAGGACTCGCCCCGACTGTTCTACAAGCTGCCGTGGTGGAAGAAGGTCATCGTGATGGCCGGCGGCCCGTCGGTGAACATCCTGATCGCGTTCTTCTGCTTCTGGGGCCTCTTCGCGTTCAACGGCAACGTCGAGCGGTACGACGCCGAGCCGGTCGTCGAGCAGATCGTGCCGTGCGTCGTCCCGGCCGACGAGTCCGGCCGGGCGTGCACCCCGCAGGAGCTGCGGGAGAACCCCACGCCCGCCTACGCCGCGGGCCTGCAGAAGGGCGACGAGTTCGTCAGCGTCGACGGCGAGCCGGTCCGCAGCTGGGAGCAGATCTCGACCCTGATCCGACAGAGCGGCGACGAGCAGCTGACCTTCGGGATCAAGCGGGACGGCCAGGTGCTGACCAAGCAGATCACGCCGACCGTCACCCCGCGCCCGGTGGACCAGGAGAACCCCGACGAGCTGGCCCCGGTCGGCTTCCTCGGCGTCGCGCCGGTCACCACGCCGGTGGTGGTGTACGGCGGCCCGATCTACACGCTGGAGCAGATGGGGTCGATGACCGTGGACACGGTCCAGGCCCTGGCGACCCTGCCGGTCAAGGTCTTCGATGTCGGCCAGGCCATCCTCGGCCTCGAGCCGCGCGCGCAGGACAGCCCGGTCAGCATCGTCGGCGGGGGCCGCTTCGCCGGCGAGGTCGTCTCCAACGAGCAGTTCGACCCGGTCGAGAAGACCGTGTTCCTCGTCTCGTTGATCGCCGGTTTCAACTTCTTCATCGGCATGTTCAACTTCGTGCCGCTGCTCCCGCTCGACGGCGGCCACATCGCCGGGGCGCTGTGGGAGGGGCTGCGCCGCGGCGTCGCCCGCCTGCTCGGCCGACCCGACCCGGGACACGTGGACGTCGCCAAGCTGCTGCCCGTCGCCTACGTCGTCGCGAGCGCGATGCTGGTCATGGGCGTGGTGCTGATCGTGGCCGACCTCGTGGTGCCCCTGCGACTGACCTGAGCGACCCTCCGGCAAGTAGTCTGGGACCATGACGAACGATGCCGTCGGCCTCGGCATGCCCGCACTCCCGGCCCCCACGCTCGCGCCCCGGCGCAAGACCCGGCAGATCCAGGTCGGGAAGGTGGGCGTCGGCTCGGACCACCCGATCTCGGTGCAGTCGATGACGACCACGCTCACCGCCGACATCAACAGCACGCTCCAGCAGATCGCCGAGCTGACCGCGGCCGGCTGCGACATCGTCCGGGTCGCCTGCCCCAGCGCCGACGACGCCGAGGCGCTCCCGGCGATCGCGCAGAAGTCGCAGATCCCGGTGATCGCCGACATCCACTTCCAGCCGCGCTACGTCTTCGCCGCGATCGAGGCCGGCTGCGCCGCCGTACGTGTCAATCCCGGCAACATCAAGAAGTTCGACGACCAGGTCAAGGAGATCGCCCAGGCGGCCAAGGACCACGGCACGTCGATCCGGATCGGCGTCAACGCCGGGTCGCTGGACAAGCGGCTGATGGAGAAGCACGGCAAGGCCACGCCCGAGGCGCTCGTCGAGTCGGCCGTGTGGGAGGCCTCGCTGTTCGAGGAGCACGACTTCCACGACTTCAAGATCTCGGTCAAGCACAACGACCCGGTCGTGATGGTGCGCGCCTACGAGCTGCTCGCGGAGGCGGGGGACTGGCCGCTGCACCTCGGCGTCACCGAGGCCGGGCCGGCCTTCCAGGGCACGATCAAGTCCTCGGTCGCCTTCGGCTCCCTGCTGTCGAAGGGGATCGGCGACACCATCCGGGTCTCGCTGTCCGCGCCCCCGGTGGAGGAGGTCAAGGTCGGGCTGCAGATCCTGGAGTCGCTCAACCTGCGCCCGCGGCGGCTGGAGATCGTCTCCTGCCCGTCCTGCGGCCGCGCGCAGGTCGACGTCTACAAGCTGGCCGACGAGGTCACCGCTGGGCTGGAGGGGATGGAGGTCCCGCTCCGGGTCGCGGTCATGGGCTGCGTCGTCAACGGTCCGGGCGAGGCCCGCGAGGCCGACCTCGGCGTCGCCTCCGGCAACGGCAAGGGCCAGATCTTCGTCAAGGGCGAGGTGATCAAGACGGTCCCGGAGAGCCAGATCGTCGAGACGCTGATCGAGGAGGCCATGCGGATCGCCGACGAGATGGGCGAGCCGGTCGAGGGGGCCGCCCCCCAGGTCACCGTCTCCTGACTCCCCATCTCGCCGACCGGGCATCACATGTCCCCATCTGGCGTCGACCGGGCATTCGATGTCCCCATCTGGCGTCGACCGGGCATTCGATGTCCCCATCGGGCGCCGACCGGGCATCACATGTCCCCATCGGGCGTCGACCGGGCATTCGATGCACTGAGCGCGTGCCGCGAGGTGGCACAAAGTGCCCGGTCGCGGGGTTTGTGGGTGCATGAAGTGCCCGGCCGCGGGGTCTGTGGGTACATCAAGTGCCCGGTGGTGGGGTTTGTGGGTGCATCAAGTGCCCGGTCAGCGGTACGCCGTCACGTCCACGTGGTCGCTGTCGAAGCCGTGCTCGGCGAGCAGCCGCCAGCAGTCCGGCCGCGAGCCGTCCACGTCGGTGACCCCGTAGGAGTCCGCGAGGTCGCGTGAGGTCAGCGAACGCCCGGCGAGGCTCGCGTGGCCGCGGTCCGCGGCGAGCGCGGCGACGCCGCGGGCGACGTACGTCGGGGACTCGCTGATCGCGAACCCGGGGACCCGCTCCAGCGCGTCGCGCCAGCGCTCCTCGGTGACCCCGAAGCCGTCCAGCATCGCCTCGGAGCGGATCCACCCCGGCGTGACCAGCACCGGCGTGACCGGGTGGTCGGCCAGCTCGTGGGTCAGCGCGACGACGATCCGCCCGACGTTGGCCTTCACCAGGTCGTAGAACAGCCCCACGCCCTGGCGGTACTCCCGGTTGGCCTCGTAGGTCCCGTCGGTCATCTCCACCAGGAGCGAGGGCGCCTCGGCGGTCCCCGAGCGCAGCAGCAGCGGCAGCGCGTGATGGGCGGTGACCAGGTGGGTGCGCACGCCCATCCCCATCATCCGCCAGCCGCCCTCGACGTCGTGCTCCCACAGCGGCTTGTCGAACTGCGCGTAGCGGTCGCCACCGAACATGTCGTTGACGAGCACGTCCAGGCGGCCGTGCTCGGCCTCGATCCGCCTCATCAGCGCGGCCACCTGCTCCGAGGACTCGTGGTCCACCACCAGCGCCGTACCCGAGCCGACCGCGTCGACCAGGTCGCCGGTGTCCTCGATCGTCTCCGGGCGGCCCATCTCCGAAGGCGCGGACCGGCTGCTCCGGCCGGTGGCGTAGACGAACGCCCCGGCCCGCGCCAGCTCCACCGCGATCGCGCGGCCGCAGCCGCGGGTGGCGCCGGCGACGAGGGCCACCCGGCCGGACAGGGGCAGGTCGGTCTGGGTCATGGCAGCACTCCACCACGGAACGGCGCAGGCGCGCTTGACCGCGATTGCGCGAGAGCGCACTAGGCTCGGCGCGTGCGCGGCGTCCGGCAGACGAGGTCGGGGATCTCGGTCCTCGGTGAGCAGGACCTGCCCGCGTTCGAGGCGCTGACCCAGCGGGACCCCGTCGTCAACGTCTTCGCCGCCCACCGGGCCCGCACCACCCGCCTGGAGCCGCGCTGGCTCGGCGGCCAGGTGTGGGGGATGTTCGACTCCGGCGAGCTGCGCTCGGCCTGCCACGTCGGCGCCAACCTGGTTCCGGTCGAGTGCTCCCCGGAGGACGCCCGCGCCTTCGCCGGGCGGGCGGCCGGCCACGGACGCACCGTCGCCACCATCGTCGGCCCCCAGGACGCCGTGGCGCCGATGTGGGACGTCCTGCAGCCGGCCTGGGGGAAGGCCCGCGAGATCCGCTGGGCACAGGCGCACATGGCGCTGGACGGCGAGCCCCTGGTCGAGCCCGACCCGCAGGTGAGGGTGACCCCGGAGGACCAGCTCGACGTCATCTACCCCGCCTGCGTGGCGATGTACCGCGAGGAGGTCGGCACCGACCCCGAGACCGGCGTGCCCCCAGGGCTCTACCGCACCCGGGTCACGCAGCTGGTCTCGCGCCGCTGGTCGTTCTCCCGGATCGAGGACGGCCGGGTCCTGTTCAAGGCCGAGGTCGCCAGCGCCTCGCCGTACGCCGCCCAGGTCCAGGGCGTGTGGGTCAACCCCGAGCACCGCGGGGAGGGGCTCTCGGTCGGCGGGATGGCCGCGGTGGCGCAGATCGTGCGCCGGGAGATCGCCCCCGTCTGCTCGCTCTACGTCAACCACTGGAACCTCCCGGCCCGCCGTGCCTACGAGCGCGTCGGGTTCCGCCGCACCGCCACCTTCGCCACCGTGATGTTCTGACCGTGCCCACGGGGGGAATCGGTTCGCGGGTCGCAGAAGGCCACCAGTAGCCTTCCGCCCATGACCGCAGCCCGCGTCCTGAGGATGAGCGACCTGTTCGTGCGCACCCTGCGCGAGGACCCCAACGACGCCGAGGTGCCCTCGCACCGGCTCCTGGTCCGCGCGGGCTACATCCGCCGCGCCGCGCCGGGCATCTACACCTGGCTGCCGCTGGGCCTGCGGGTGCTGCGCAACATCGAGAGCATCATCCGCGAGGAGATGGACGCGATCGGCGGCCAGGAGATGCTCTTCCCGGCGCTGCTGCCCAAGGAGCCCTACGAGGCATCGGGCCGTTGGACGGACTACGGCGAGAACATCTTCCGGCTCAAGGACCGCAAGGAGGCCGACTACCTCCTCGGGCCCACGCACGAGGAGATGTTCACCCTCGCGGTGAAGGACCTCTACTCCTCCTACAAGGACCTCCCGCTCACGATCTACCAGATCCAGACGAAGTACCGCGACGAGTCACGGCCGCGCGCCGGGTTGCTGCGCGGCCGCGAGTTCGTGATGAAGGACTCCTACTCCTTCGACGTCGACGACGCGGGGCTGGAGGCGTCCTACCAGCGGCACCGCGACGCCTACATCCGGATCTTCGACCGGCTCGGCTTCGACTACGTCATCGTCAAGGCGACCTCCGGCGCGATGGGCGGCTCGGCCAGCGAGGAGTTCCTCGCGACCGCGGAGGTGGGGGAGGACACCTACGTCCGCTGCACCCGGTGCGACTACGCGGCCAACGTGGAGGCCGTCGAGGTGCGCGCGCCCGAGGAGCAGGAGTACGCCGACGCGCCGGCCGCCCATGTCGAGGACACCCCCGACACCCCGACCATCGAGACGCTGGTGGCCCACCTCCAGGCCGACTTCCCGCGGGAGGACCGGCCCTGGGAGGCGGCGGACACGCTGAAGAACGTCATGGTCGTCGTGGTGCACCCCGACGGCACCCGCGAGCCGCTGGCCATCGGCGTCCCCGGCGACCGCGACGTCGACCTCAAGCGGCTGGGCGGACAGCTGGAGCCGCTGGAGGTCGAGCCGATGACCGAGGACGACCTGCGCGAGCACCCGGCGCTGGTCAAGGGCTACATCGGCCCGGGGGTCCTCGGCGAGGAGTCGGCCTCCGGCATCCGCTTCCTGGTCGACCCCCGGGTGGTCGAGGGGACCCGCTGGGTCACCGGCGCCAACGAGCCCGGCAAGCACGTGCTGGACCTGGTCGCCGGCCGCGACTTCACCCCTGACGGCACCATCGAGGCCGCCGAGGTGCGCGAGGGCGACCACTGCCCGCGCTGCTGGCCCGAGCTGGGCGGGACCCTGGTCGCCGCCCGCGGGATCGAGATGGGCCACATCTTCCAGCTGGGCCGCACCTACGCCGACGCGCTGGGCCTGCAGGTGCTCGACGAGAACGGCAAGCTCGTCACCGTCACCATGGGCTCCTACGGCATCGGCCCCTCGCGCGCGGTCGCGGCGATCGCGGAGAACACCCTGGACGAGCTGGGCCTCTCCTGGCCGCGGGAGATCGCCCCGGCCGACGTGCACGTGGTCGCGGCGGGCAAGGACCAGGCGCTGCTGGACGCCGCGGAGGCGCTGGCCGGCGACCTGGCCGCTCGAGGGCTCGAGGTGATCCTGGACGACCGCACCGGCAAGGTCAGCCCGGGTGTGAAGTTCAAGGACGCCGAGCTGATCGGCGTGCCGACGATCGTCACCGTGGGCCGCGGTCTGGCCGAGGGGACCCTGGAGGTGCGGGACCGCGCGAGCGGTGAGCGGCAGGACGTGCCCGTCGAGGGCGCGGCCGAGCGGATCGCGGAGCTGGTGGGCTGACGCCCGCTCAACGCCGGGCGTCGGCGAGCATCCCGTCGAGCATGCTGTTGAGGGCGACGCGGACACCGGCCAGGGCGGCGGTGGGGTCGGGCTCGCGCGCGGCGAACTGGACGCCGGACTCCAGGGCCCCGGCGAGGACGTAGCCCAGCGGCCGCACCGACTGCTCGCGCACGGCGCCCTTGTCCATCGCGTCGATCATCGCGACCTCGATGAGCATCCGGCCGTGCCGGGCGCTGGCGCGGCGCCACCGGTCCCAGCCGAGTGCCTCCTGGGGGTCCACGACGACCACCTGGCGCACTCCGGGGTCGGCCATCTCGTCCAGCCAGCCGTTGAGGGCGGTGCGCAGCATGGTGAGCGGGTCGCCGGAGGAGAAGCGGTCGGTCAGCCGCTCGGCGAGGTGCCGCAGCTCGCGGCTGTAGACCTCCTCGAACAGGCCGGCCTCGCCCCCGAACGCGGCGACCACGCCCTGCTCGGTGACGCCGGCCGCCTGGGCGACGTCGAGCAGCGTGACCCCGGCGAACCCGCGGGTCCGGTAGAGGGTCGTGGCCGCCTGGACCACCTCGTCGCGGTCCTCCCCCGACAGCCCCAGGGCCGGGGTCACCGCCGGGTCCGGACGACTCGCCCGTCGCAGCCACCGCACGGTCCGCTCCTGAGATCTCACGACGAGCTCCTCCTTCCTGCTCATCATGGCACCGCGTTCGGGGGTCCGCAGCAGGTCGGCGAAGGGCGCGACCTTCGGAGGGGGTCAGGCGGGATCGGGTTGCCCAAAGTTGCAGGTTCGTGCAGTGCAAGTTCGTGCAGGTCCGCCGCTATGGACCGCGTCGACCGCGAGCTGCACAATTTTGCGTACGGTCCGCGCACCAGTCTTTTCGGGGGGAGATCTCGGGGCTCCCTCGGAAGGGAACTGGTCCGCGGACCGTCTGAGTGCGGGCGGGTCAGCGGTCGCGCAGCTCGGGGACGCCGGGGAAGTGCTGCGGCTCGGCCCCGAGGTCCAGCTCGCGCAGCGCCGACTCGGCGAGGGCGGCGAGCGCCCCCGAGCGCAGGTCGCCGGTGGTCTCGGAGACCAGGGCGGCGTAGGTCTCCGCGCAGGCCCGCTCGACCGAGCGCGCGGCCCGCCGTACCTGTCCCTCGCCCGCAAGGTCGGCCGGCAGGTCGTAGACCGCCTCGGCGGCCACCGGCCGCTCGCCGCGCCGGCCCAGCTGGGCGACCAGGGCGTCCCGCCGGGTCCGGTGGGCGTCGTACCCCTCGGTGAGGGTGGCGTAGAGCGCGGCCGCGGAGGCCTGGGAGGTCATCCCGCCCAGAGCGCCGTAGACGTAGACCGCCGCATGCTCGGCGGCCAGGGTGTGCTGCAGCGCGTCGACGGCGGTCACCGGTCGCCTCCCCGCGCGGGCAGCAGCGAGCGCTGCTGGGCGACCCCGGCGGCCATGCTCCCGAGCAGCCGCGCGAAGGCGCCGCTGCGGGCGTCCATCGCCCAGCCCTCCAGCCGCGTCTGGGTGGTCGCCTCGGCGCTCCGGACCAGCTCGAGGGCGCGCGCGCGTCGCCGTGGTGCCCGCGTCGGCGGCGGGCTCGCCTCGGGACGGTCGGGGGCGGCCCCGGCCAGCACCTCGGCGTGGCTGCGGTGCAGCGCCAGCAGCGGCCGGAGGGTCGCGTCGAGTCGCGGGTGCCGGTCGGCGACGGCGGTGACCAGCGCGGAGCTCGCCAGGACCTCGGCGTAGGCCGCCTCCAGGGTGCGGACGTCGGCCTCCGCGTCGGGGTCCGCCGGCTCGCGCGGCTCGGTCGTCGTGGGGGTGGCCGGGTCCGACCGCGGGTCCAGGGTCGAGAGGTCCACGTCGGGCAGCTCGCTGCACCCGGCCAGCAGTCCCGACCCCGCTGCCACGAGCCCGCCGAGGACGAGACGACGGGCCATCGGCCGGGGCGAGGATCGGGGGACCATGGCGGCGAGGATATCGACCGCCCGGCCGCTATGGTGGAGCCCCGACAACAGCACAGGAGGAGCCAGCGCCGTGAGCCCGCGAGCCGACGCCACCCGCGACCGCATCGAGGCGGAGCTGGAGGCTCCCCTGAGGGCCCTGGGCCTGGACCTGGAGGCGGTCGAGCTGAGCAGTGCCGGCAAGCGCCGGGTGCTGCGGGTCGCGGTCGACCAGGACGGCGGGGTGACCCACGACGACCTGGTCGAGGCCGAGCACCGGGTCTCCGAGGTCCTGGACTCCTCCGACGTGATGGGCCAACAGCCCTACACCCTCGAGGTCACCTCCCGCGGCGTCGACCGTCCGCTGACCCTCCCGCGGCACTGGCGCCGCAACCACGACCGGCTGGTCCGGGTCACCCGCACCGACGGGTCCGCCCTCACCGGGAGGGTCGCCGGCAGTGACGAGGACCCCGGGGGAGCGGTGCGGTTGGAGACCGACGGCGGTCCCGTCGAGGTCCCCTACGCCGACGTCGGCAAGGCCCTGGTGCAGGTGGAGTTCAACCGACGCAACGCGCCCGACGAGGAGGACGCCTGATGGACATCGACATGAGCATCCTGCGGATGTTGGAGCGGGAGAAGGAGATCTCGTTCGACGTGCTCGTCGAGGCGATCGAGCAGGCCCTCCTCACCGCCTACCACAAGACGCCGGGTGCAGTGGAGCAGGCACGGGTCGTGCTGGACCGCAAGAGCGGCCACGTCACCGTGCTCGCCACCGAGACGAACGAGGAGGGCGAGGCCGTCGGGGAGTACGACGACACGCCCGAGGGCTTCGGTCGGATCGCGGCCACGACCGCCCGGCAGATCATGCTCCAGCGGCTGCGCGACGCCGAGGACGAGATCAAGTTCGGCGAGTTCTCCGGGCGCGAGGGCGACATCATCTCCGGCGTCATCCAGCAGGGCCGCAACCCCGACGACGTGATGGTCGACCTCGGCAAGCTCGAGGCCCTGCTGCCGCTCGGCGAGCGGGTGCCGGGGGAGAGCTACCCCCACGGCCAGCGGATCAAGTGCCTGGTCGTCTCGGTGCGCAAGGGCGTCCGGGGACCGCAGATCACCCTGTCCCGCACCCACCCCAACCTGGTGCGCAAGCTGTTCGCCCTGGAGGTCCCCGAGCTCACCGACGGCTCGGTCGAGATCGCCGCGATCGCCCGGGAGGCCGGGCATCGCAGCAAGATCGCGGTGAAGGCCAACGTGCCCGGCGTCAACGCCAAGGGCGCCTGCATCGGCCCGATGGGCCAGCGGGTGCGCAACGTGATGTCGGAGCTGAACGGCGAGAAGATCGACATCGTCGACTGGTCCGACGACCCGGCGGAGCTGATCGCGCACGCGCTGTCGCCGGCCCAGGTGACCTCGGTGGAGATCCTCTCGGAGGAGGCCCGCTCCGCGCGGGTCGTCGTGCCGGACTTCCACCTCTCGCTGGCGATCGGCAAGGAGGGCCAGAACGCCCGCCTCGCCGCCCGGCTGACCGGGTGGCGGATCGACATCCGCTCCGACGAGGAGGAGCCCTCCGGTTCGTGATCCGGCCCCGGGTTAGGTAGGCTTGATCCAGTGGCTCGTGAACACGCCTTGTCCGCATGCCCGGACGATCCGGCCCCCGTGGCCGGGCCGGTCCGGACCTGCGTCGGGTGCCGGGAGCGGGCCGCGAAGAGCGAGTTGCTGCGGGTGGTCGCCGGCACGGATTCGCGCGGCCGGCCGGCCGCCGTACCCGATCCGGAGGGCACCGCGGCGGGTCGAGGGGCGCACCTGCACCCCACGACCGCGTGCTACGACTCGGCGGTGCGCCGCCGGGCCTTCCCCCGGGCCCTCCGGTCCGGGACCGGGCTCGGGACCGCCCCGCTGGAGGAGTACCTCGCCTCACTCACGACGACCCCACGCACCACCGACCAGGACTGGAGCAGCAGCTCATGAGCACTCGATGAGTACTTCGCGATGAGCCCGCGCTACACCCGCATACCAGCAACGGTCCGACGCACCACCTCCGGCTAGATGGAGAGGGGACTCGGGCCAGAAGGAGCAACGTTCCAACGTGGCTAAGACCCGAGTCCATGAACTCGCCAAGGAGTACGGCGTCGAGAGCAAGTTCGTTCTCGACAAGCTCAAGGAGATGGGCGAGTTCGTCAAGTCCGCCTCCTCGACGGTCGAGCTTCCCGTCGAGATGCGCTTCAAGAAGGAGTACGGCGAGCAGCTGAAGGCCGCTGCCGCCGCGGCCCCGGCCGAGGCACCCGCCGAGACCAAGCCGGCCGCTCCCAAGCCCGCGGCGAAGAAGGCCGCGCCCGCCGCGGAGGCCCCCTCCGGCCCCCGCCCCGGCCCGCGTCCGGGCCCGGCGAAGAAGGCCGAGCCCGCGAATGAGCCCGAGGCCCCCGTGCAGGCCGACCGGGGCGAGCAGGGCGGTGGCGAGCCCGAGGCCCCCGCGGCGTCGGCGAGCCCGGCCCCGCAGGCCCCCGCGCCCAAGGCCCCCGCGCCCAAGGCGCCGACCCCGAAGGCCCCGGCCCCCCGCCCGGTGGGACGCCCCAGCGGCTCCCCGCGCCCGGGCAACAACCCGTTCGCCTCCTCCCAGGGCATGGGCCGCCGGCCCGCGCCCGCGGGCGGCTCCGGTGGCGGGGCCGGCCAGGGCGGTGCCGACCAGCGTCCGCCGCGTCCCCCGCAGGGCCGCGACGGTGGCGGCTCCCGCCAGGGCGGTGGCGGCGGCATGCCGCGTCCCAACCCGGCGATGATGCCCAAGTCCCCGGCCGCCTTCGGCGCCGGTCCGGGTGGTCGCTCCGGCGGCCCCGGCGGTCGCTCCGGCGGTCCCGGCCGGGGTGGCGCTCCCGGCCGCCCGGGTGGCGGTGGCGCCCCGGGTCGTCCCGGTGGCGGCGGCTTCGGCGGCCGCGGCCGTCCCGGTGGTCGCGGCCAGACCCAGGGCGCGTTCGGTCGCCCCGGCGGCCCGTCGCGTCGTGGACGCAAGTCCAAGCGGGCGCGTCGCCAGGAGTTCGAGCAGATGGAGGCCCCGACGATCGGCGGCGTCCGCGTCCGCAAGGGCAACGGCGAGACCGTTCGTCTGGCGCGCGGCGCCTCGCTCACCGACTTCGCCGAGAAGATCAACGTCGAGCCGGCCCAGCTGGTGCAGATGCTCTTCCACCTCGGCGAGATGGTGACCGCCACCGAGTCGGTCAACGACGCGACGCTCGAGCTGCTCGGCGAGGAGCTCAACTACAACGTCGAGGTCGTCTCCCCCGAGGACGAGGACCGCGAGCTGCTGGAGTCCTTCGACCTGGAGTTCGGTGCCGACGAGGGCGAGGACGAGGACCTCAGCCAGCGTCCGCCGGTCGTCACGGTCATGGGTCACGTCGACCACGGAAAGACCAAGCTGCTCGACGCGCTGCGCAACGCCGACGTCGTCGACCGCGAGGCCGGCGGCATCACCCAGCACATCGGCGCCTACCAGGTGCACACCGAGGTGGACGGCGACGACCGCAAGATCACCTTCATCGACACCCCGGGTCACGAGGCCTTCACGGCCATGCGTGCCCGCGGTGCGAAGTCCACCGACATCGCGGTGCTGGTGGTCGCGGCCGACGACGGCGTGATGCCGCAGACGGTCGAGGCGCTCAACCACGCCAAGGCCGCCGAGGTCCCGGTCGTGGTCGCGGTGAACAAGATCGACAAGCCGGAGGCGGACCCGGAGAAGGTCCGCGGCCAGCTCAGCGAGTACGGCCTGGTCCCCGAGGAGTACGGCGGCGACACCATGTTCGTCAACGTCTCCGCGAAGTCCGGCGACAACCTGGAGGGCCTGCTGGAGGCGATCGTGCTCACCGCCGACGCCGCCCTGGACCTGCGGGCGAACCCCGACCAGGACGCCCAGGGCCTGATCGTCGAGGCGCACCTGGACCGCGGCCGCGGCCCGGTCGCCACGGTGCTGGTCCAGCGCGGAACCCTGCGCGTGGGCGACACCGTCGTCGCGGGCCCGGCCTACGGCCGCGTCCGGGCGATGCTCGACGAGTTCGGCGAGAGCATCGAGGAGGCCACGCCGTCGCGTCCCGCGATGGTGCTGGGCCTGACCGCCGTCCCCGGCGCCGGGCAGAACTTCCTGGTGGTCGAGGACGACCGGACCGCTCGCCAGATCGCCGAGAAGCGGGAGGCGCGCGAGCGTGCCGCCCTGCAGGCGCAGCGCCGGGTCCGCCGTACCCTCGAGGACTTCATGGCCTCCATGGAGAAGGGCGAGACGCAGGAGCTCAACCTGATCCTCAAGGGCGACGTGTCCGGCTCGGTCGAGGCGCTCGAGGACAGCCTGGCCAAGATCGACGTGGGCGACGAGGTCTCGCTGCGGGTCATCGACCGCGGTGTCGGTGCGATCACCGAGACCAACGTCATGCTGGCGGCCGCCTCCGACGCGATCATCATCGGGTTCAACGTCCGGCCCCAGGGCAAGGCGACCGAGATCGCGGACAAGGAAGGCGTGGAGATCCGCTACTACTCGGTGATCTACCAGGCCATCGAGGAGATCGAGGCCGCGCTCAAGGGCATGCTCAAGCCGGAGTACGAGGAGCAGACCCTCGGCCAGGCCGAGATCCGTGCGCTGTTCCGGTCCTCGCGGATCGGCAACATCGCCGGCTGCATGGTCACCTCCGGGGTCATCCGCCGCAACGCCAAGGTCCGGGTCATCCGCGACGGCGCGGTCGTGGCGGACAACCTGGACCTGGCGTCCCTGCGCCGGGAGAAGGACGACGTCTCCGAGGTCCGCGAGGGCTTCGAGTGCGGTCTGGTCCTGCGCAACTTCCAGGACATCCGCGAGGGCGACGTGATCGAGGCCTTCGAGATGAAGGAGATCCCGCGCGCCTGAGCGTGGAGGGAAAGGTGAGATGAGCAGCAACCCGCGGGTGCGCAAGATCGCCGATCGGATCCAGGTGATCGTCGCCGAGATGTTGGAGCGGCGGATCAAGGATCCCCGGCTGGGTTTCGTCACGGTGACCGACGTACGCCTCACCGGCGACACCCAGCAGGCGACGATCTTCTACACCGTGCTCGGCGAGGACGCCCAGCAGGCGTCCACCGCCGCGGCGCTGGAGTCGGCCAAGGGGCTGATCCGCTCCGAGGTCGGCAAGCAGCTGGGCATGCGGCACGTGCCGTCGCTGACCTTCGTCGCCGACGCCCTGCCCGAGGAGGCGCGGCACCTCGACGAGGTGCTCGCCCGGGCCAAGGCGGCCGACGACGAGGTCGCGGCGCGCCGCGGCAGCAGCTACGCCGGCGAGGCCGACCCGTACAAGAAGCCGCGGGTCGACGAGGACGAGCCGGCCGACGCCGACGACGCCGAGGAGTGAGCCGGCCCGAGCCCATGCCCGGGCTGGTGGTGGTCGACAAGCCCTCGGGCATGACGTCGCATGACGTCGTGTCCCGAGGGCGTCGGCTGCTGGGGACGCGCAAGGTCGGGCACGCCGGCACCCTGGACCCGATGGCCACCGGTGTGCTCGTGCTGGGCGTCGGGCGGGCCACCCGGCTGCTGGGGCACCTGACCCTGACCGACAAGGCGTACGACGCCACGATCCGGCTGGGCGCGTCGACGACCACCGACGACGCCGAGGGCGAGGTGACCGCCACGGCGGACACCTCCGGGCTCGACCCCGCGGACGTCGAGCGGGCGCTGGAGCGCTTCGTCGGCGACATCGAGCAGGTCCCGACCTCGGTGTCGGCGGTCAAGGTCGAGGGCAAGCGCGCGTACCAGCGGGTGCGCGAGGGCGAGGAGGTCCGGCTCGACGCCCGCCCGGTGACCGTGCACGAGTTGACGCTGCACGAGCAGCGGCCGGGGGAGCGCTTCGAGCTGGACGTCTCGCTGCGCTGCTCCAGCGGCACCTACGTCCGCGCGATCGCCCGCGACCTCGGTGCGGCGCTGGGCGTGGGCGGCCACCTGACGGCGCTGCGCCGTACCGCCGTCGGGCCGTTCGGCCTGGACCGCGCGCGCACCCTGGACGACCTGGCCGAGGACCCGGTCGTGGTCCCGCTCGCCGAGGCGGCGCGCGAGGGCTTCGCCGCGGTCGACCTGGACGACGCCCAGGCCCGCGACGTCGGCTTCGGCCGGCCGCTGGACCTGCGCCTGGAGGGGCTGAGCGCGCTCTTCGCCCCCGACGGCACCTTCCTCGCGCTCTACCGTCCCGACCCGGCCGGCGGCGCGCGACCGGTGGCGGTCTTCGTCGGCTGAGCCGGCGTCGTAGGCTCGACCCCGTGCAGATCTGGCGATCCTTCGACGAGGTACCCGCCGACATCGGCCGCACCGTCGTCACGGTCGGCAACTTCGACGGCGTGCACCGCGGTCATGCTCACGTGGTCCGGCGCGCCTGCGAGATCTCCCGCGAGCGGGGGATCGACCGGGTCGTGGTCGCGACGTTCGACCCGCACCCGATGGCGGTACTGCGGCCCGAGCACGCACCGGTGGCGCTGACCACCATCGAGGACCGGGCCGCCCTGCTCGCCGAGGCCGGTGCCGACGACGTGCTGGCGATCCCGTTCAGCCGGGAGGTCTCCACCTGGAGCCCCGAGGAGTTCGTCGACCGGGTGCTCGTCGGCTGCCTGCACGCCGCCGCCGTAGTGGTGGGCGCGAACTTCCGGTTCGGCCACAAGGCGGCGGGGGACGTCGGCATCCTCCGCGAGCTGGGGGCCGAGCGGGACTTCACCGTCGAGGGGATCGCCCTGGACGGCGGGCCGCAGGTGTGGTCCTCGACCTATGTCCGGCAGAGCCTGGCCGGCGGGGACGTCACCGGCGCCGCCGAGGCGCTGGGTCGCCCGGTCGTGGTCCGCGGCCCGGTCGTCGAGGGGGACCGGCGGGGTCGCGAGCTGGGCTTCCCGACCGCGAACGTCGCCCCGGGCGAGGTCGCCGTGCCCGCCGACGGGGTCTACGCCGGCTGGCTGACCCGCCTGGACACCGACGAGCGCTTCCCGGCCGCCATCTCGGTGGGGACCAACCCCACCTTCGACGGCCACCGCGACCCGCGGGTCGAGGCCTACGCCCTGGACCGCGACGACCTGGACCTCTACGGGGTCCCGGTCGAGGTCGAGTTCGTCGCCCGGCTGCGCGGGATGATCCGCTTCGACGGGGTCGAGCCCCTGGTCGAGCAGATGCGCGACGACGTACGTCGCACCCGCGAGCTGCTCCGGGACTGAGCTCGGCTCAGGCGTCCAGGTCCTGCTCGACCAGCGCGGCGATCTTGTCCAGCGCCTCCTGGTCGTCGCTGCTGACCTCGACCTCGTCGCCGGCCGAGGCGCCGAGGGTCATGATGAGCAGGGACGAGCTGGCGTCCACCGGCTCGTCGCCGGGGATGCCGATGGTCACCTCGGAGCCGAGCTCGCCGGCGGCCTCGCTGATGATCGCGGCGGGGCGGGCGTGCAGGCCGACGGACGAGCCGACCTTGACGGTCTTGCTGGGCATGGGCGTATCTCCTCTGGGTTGGTGGATCAGACGGTAGCGAGGCGGGTCAGACGGTGGCCACGTCGGTGTCGGGCCGGCCGATGGACTTCAGCGCCACCACGGCCGCGGCGCCGACGAGCACGCCGGCGACGAGCGCGATGAGGAAGCCGACGATGTTGCTCACGGCGAACAGCACGAAGATGCCGCCGTGCGGGGCGCGCAGGCCCACGTCGAAGGCCATGGAGAGCGCGCCGGTGACCGCTGAACCGGCCATGATCGCGGGGATCACCCGCAGCGGGTCGGCGGCCGCGAACGGGATCGCGCCCTCGGTGATGAACGAGGCGCCCATCGCCCAGGCAGCCTTGCCGTTCTCGCGCTCGGGCACGGTGAACAGGCGAGGACGTACGGCGGTCGCCAGGGCCAGCGCCAGCGGGGGCACCATGCCGGCCAGCATCACCGCGGCCATCACCCGCAGCTGCGGGGCGTTGCCGCTCGCCGTGGCCGCGGCGCCGAGCCCGGCGGTGGCGAAGGCGTAGGCGGTCTTGTTGAGCGGGCCGCCCATGTCGAAGGCCATCATCAGGCCGAGCACGATGCCCAGCACGATCGCCGATCCGCCGGTCATGCTGTTCAGCCCGTCGGTCAGGGCGTCCATCAGCGCCGCGAGCGGCTTGCCGAGGACGATCACCATGATCGCGCCGGAGATCAGGGTCGCCAGCAGCGGGATGACCAGCACCGGCATCAGGCCGCGGGCCCAGGCCGGCACCTTCCACCCGGCGATCCAGTGCGCGACCAGACCGGCCAGCACACCGCCGATGATGCCGCCGATGAAGCCGGAGTTCACCAGGCCCGCCAGGGCGCCCATCACGAAGCCGGGGGCGATGCCGGGCCGGTCGGCGATGGCGTAGGCGATGTAGCCGGCCAGCGCCGGCACCAGGAAGCCGAAGGCCGCGCTGCCGAGGGTGAAGAGCAGGGCACCGAGGTAGGCCATCAGCGCGCTGTCGAACAGCGCGTTCTCCAGCCCGAGCTCCTGCAGGTCCGGCAGGTTGAACAGGGTGTTGTCGGTGACGATCTCGCCGGCCGGGCCGGTGATCGTGTAGCCGCCGAGCAGGAAGCCGAGGGCGATCAGCAGGCCGCCGGCCGCGACGAACGGGATCATGTAGGAGACGCCGGTCATCAGGACCCGGCGTACCTTGCCGCCCCACGACTCGGTCGCGGTGGAGGACTGGCCCGCGCCGTCCCCGCCGCTGCTGCCCTCGACCTTGGGGGCACGCTCGGGGTCGTCGGCGTAGCGCAGCGCCTCGGCGATCATCGCGTCGCCCTCGTCGATCGGGCGCTTCACGCCCGAGGAGACGACGGGCTTGCCGGCGAACCGACCGCGGTCCCGCACGCCCACGTCGACGGCGAAGATGACCGCGTCGGCGTCGGCGATCGTCTGTTGGCCCAGCGGGGTGGAGCCGGCGGAGCCCTGGGTCTCGACCTCGATGTCGACCCCGGCCTTCTTCGCCGCGGCCTCGAGGGCCTCGGCGGCCATGTAGGTGTGGGCGATGCCCGTGGGGCAGGCGGTCACCGCGACGAGGCGGCGGCGCCGGTCGTCGGCAGCCCCGGCGGCGGCCCCGGCGACCGGAGCGGCGGAGGACTCCGCGGCCGCGGTCGGCCCGGGCTTCTCGGCGGGGGTCTCCGCAGTGGTCTGCGCTGTGGTCTGCGCGGCGGGGGCGGGTGCGTCGCCCACCACGCCGCCGACCAGCTCGACGATCTCCTCGGGCGTCTCGGCCGAGCGCAGGCTGTCGGTGAACTCCGCCTTCACCAGGGCCCGGGCGAGTTTGGTGAGCAGCTTGAGGTGGTCGGCGTCGCCGCCGGCCGGCGCCGCGATCAGGAAGGCCAGGTCGGCCGGTCCGTCCTTGGCGCCGAAGTCGACAGCGGGCGAGAGCCGGGCGAAGGCGAGGGTCGGGACCTCGACCGCCGGCGTACGGCAGTGCGGGATGGCGATGCCGCCAGGCAGGCCCGTGGCGGAGGTCTCCTCCCGCGCGAGGGCGTCCTCGACGAGCTGGGGTGCGTCGTCGGTGCGGCCGGCGTCGGCGACGACGTCGGCCAGGGCGCGGATGACGTCCTGCTTGGTCTCGCCGAGGTCCACGTCGAGACGGACGAGCTCGGGGGTGATCATCTGGGTCATGTCGGGGCTCCGGAGGGGAGTTCGAGCGGACGCACCTCGACCAGGTCGGGGCGGGTCTGCGATGGGTGCGGAATGGTCGTGCCGGGGAGGCCTGCGGCGGCGCTGCCGTAGGCGACCCCGAGAGCCAGCCGGTCCGGTTCCGCGTCTCCTCGCACGTCGCCGAGGAGGTAGCCGAACAGGCTGGAGTCGCCGGCACCGACGGTGCTGACGACGGTCGTGGGCGGGGGCGTGGCGTGCCAGGCGCCCTCCGCGGTGACCAGCACGGCGCCGTGCGCGCCGAGCGTGGCCAGGACCGCGCCGACGCCCCGGTCGACCAGGGTGGCGGCCGCGCGGGCCGCCGCCTGCGGGTCGGACTCCAGGGTGGCGGCGTCGGCGCCGGTGAACGAGGCGAGCTCGTCCCCGTTGGGCTTCATCAGGTCCGGTGCGCTCCCGGGGAGCCCGTCGACGAGAGCGACGAGCGGAGCCTCGCTGGTGTCGACCGCGATCCGCGCGGGGGTGTGGCGTACGGCGGCCATCAGCTCGGCGTACCACCCGGCCGGGACGCCCGGCGGGATCGACCCCGCCACGACCACCCACGCAGCCTCGGTGGCCTGGGCGAGCACGGCCTCGGCGAGGGCGTCCAGCAGGGCCGGGGTGGCCTCGGCGCCGGGGGAGTTGAGCTTGGTGGTGGTGCCGTCGGGCTCGGTGACGGTCAGGTTGGTGCGGACCGGGCCGGCCGGGCCGACCGGCAGGCAGGGGATCGAGTCCTCGCCGAGCGAGACCACGAACGGGTCCGCGGGTGCGGCGGGCAGGATCGCCAGGGTGGTCACCTCGGCGGCCACGGCGGCGCGGGAGATGTTGACCCCCTTGCCTCCGGCCTGCGAGGTGACGGAGGTGAGGCGCTGCACCGCTCCGCGCTGGAGCGGCCCGGCGAGCGTGACGGTGCGGTCCACGCTGGGGTTGGCGGTCAGGGTGACGATCATGCGACCACGACCTCGACACCGGCGGCCTCGATCGCGGAGCGGTCGGCGGCGCGGATCCCGTCATCGGTGACCACGACGTCGACGTCCTCCAGGGCGGCGAACTGGACCATGCGTTCCTCTCCGATCTTGGTGGAGTCGGCGAGGACGACGATGCGGTGCGCGCTCGCCACCAGCGCCCGCTTGGTGACGGCCTCGTCCAGGTCGGGCGTGGAGAGCCCGTGGGAGACCGAGATGCCGTTGGTGCCGAGGAAGGCCAGGTCGGCACGCAGGGTCCGCAGCGCCTCGACGGTCGCCGAGCCGACCGCGGCCTGGGTGGCGGTGCGCACGTGGCCGGGCAGCAGGTGCAGGTCGATGTGCGGCTGCGGCGCGAGCCGGGCGGCGATCGGGACGCTGTGGGTGATCGCGGTGTAGGAGCGGTCCTCGGGCAGCCGCGCCGCCAGGCGGGCGGTCGTCGAGCCGGCGTCGAAGAGCAGCGTGCCGCCGGTGCGGGGGAGCAGGTCGAGGGCGGCGCCGGCGATCCGGTCCTTGCGCTCCACCTGCTCCACGTCGCGCTCACCCAGGGCGGCCTCCAGCACGGTGAACGAGCTGGCGGGGACGGCTCCGCCGTGCACCCGGCGCACCAGGCCGACGCGCTCCAGGGCGGAGAGGTCGCGGCGGACGGTCTCGGTGGTGACGTCGAGCTCCCGGGCGAGACCGGTCACCGAGGCGCGACCCTCGCGCGCCACCAGCGCGGCGATCGCCTGCTGGCGCTCCTCGGCGTACATCCGCGGTCTCCCTCCGCTGCGTGTCTGCGTTTGTGTTGTTTTTATGCCCGAATCTGTTGACTGTCAAGGGGTTCGCGGGAAACACTGTGCGCATGGTCACAACTGATGCCGCCTCTGACGACCGCCAGCTGCGGGGTACGCCGGTCGTGCCCGGGTTGGCCTACGGGCCCGCGCTGCTCGTGCGCACGGAGGTCGCCGAGCAGGCGATCAGTGCGTACGGCGACGGCGGGCATGCGGACGCCGACGCCGCGCTCGCGGCCTACGACACCGCGGCCGCGGCCGTCGCGGAGGGCTTCGAGGCCAAGGCGGGTCGCGCCTCGGGAGCGGCGGCGGAGGTGCTCACCGCGAGCGCCGGCCTGGCCCGTGACAAGGGGCTGCGCGGAGGCGTGAAGAAGCGCCTGGGCTCGGGAGAGGACCTGATCGCCGCCGTCCGCGGGTCGGTCGAGCAGTTCGTCGGGGTGTTCACTTCGATGGGCGGCCTGATGGCCGAGCGCGCCACCGACCTCAAGGACATCGAGAAGCGGGTGGTCGCCCGCCTCGTCGGCGAGCCCGAGCCCGGGGTGCAGCTGCCCGACGAGCCCGCCGTCCTGGTCGCGGAGGACCTCGCCCCCGCCGACACCGCCGGCCTGGACCCGGCCGTGGTGCTCGCGCTGGTGACCGAGCGGGGCGGCTCCACGAGCCACACGGCCATCATCGCTCGCCAGCTCGGGCTGCCCTGCATCGTCGGGGTCGCGGGCGCGCTGGAGCTGGCCGCCGGGTCCCCGGTGCTGGTCGACGGCGTGGCCGGGACCGTGGCGACCGGCGTCGACCCCGACGAGGCCCGGCGCCTGGTCGAGGAGGACCGGGTGCTGCGCGCGGAGCTGGAGTCGTGGACGGGGCCGGCCGAGACCACCGACGGGACCCGGGTGAAGGTGCTGGCCAACGTCGCCGACGGCGAGTCCGCGGCTGCCGCGGCCGCCGGCCCCGTGGAGGGCGTCGGCCTCTTCCGTACCGAGCTGAGCTTCCTCAACCGCAAGGACGAGCCGTCCGTGGAGGAGCAGGCCGACATCTACGCCGCCGTGCTCGACCCCTTCGAGGGCAGGTACGTCGTGGTCCGCACCCTCGACGCCGGGTCGGACAAGCCGATCGCCTTCGCCACCCACGAGGGGGAGGAGAACCCCGCCCTCGGTGTCCGCGGGCTGCGGCTCTCCTTCGACAACCCCGGGCTGCTCGAGCGGCAGCTGGACGGCATCGCGCGGGCCGCGGAGCGGACCGGCACCGAGACCTGGGTGATGGCGCCCATGGTCGCGACCGTCGCCGAGGCGCGCGACTTCGCCGAGCAGGTCCGCGGTCGCGGCCTCAAGGCCGGCGTCATGGTTGAGGTGCCCAGCGCCGCGCTGCTGGCGCACCGGATGCTGGAGGCGGTCGACTTCCTCTCCATCGGCACCAACGACCTGACGCAGTACGCCATGGCCACCGACCGGATGGCCACCGACCTCGCGCACCTGACCGACCCCTGGCAGCCGGCGGTGCTGCAGCTGGTCGCGATCACCGCGGAGGCGGGCAAGCAGGCCGGCAAGCCGGTCGGGGTCTGCGGTGAGGCGGCGGCCGACCCGCTGCTCGCCCTGGTGCTCGTGGGCATGGGGATCACCTCGCTGTCCATGGCCGCCGCGGCCGTGCGGCCCGTGGGGGCCCAGCTGTCGCGGGTGTCCATGGACACCTGTGAGCGCGCAGCCGAGGCGGCGCTCGCCGCCCCCGACCCGTTGACCGCGCGGGACGCCGTACGCGCCCTGCTCGGGTGAGCTCCCTCAGGGCTCGACGGTCACCTTGATCGCCTCGCCGGCCTGGACGATGCGGAACGCCTCCAGGGCCTGCTCGAGCGGGAGGTGGCGGGTGATCAGGTCCTTGACCGGGACCTGGCCGGTGGAGATGTACTCCAGCGCCCGCTTGTTGTGGTCGGGCGAGGAGCCGTTGGCGCCGTGGATGTGCAGCTGGCGGTAGTGCACGACGTTGGAGTCGAGCTGGATCACCGGGTCGTTCTTGGGCAGGCCGCCGAAGAACGAGATCCGGCCCTGGCGCGCGGCCATCGCGACGGCCTGCTCCTGGGTGACGTTGGCCGGGGTGGCGGTGATGATGACGTCCGCGCCGCGACCGCCGGTCAGCTCCATCACCTTCGCGACCAAGTCCTCCTTCGCGGAGTTGATCACGTGGTCGGGCTGAACGGCCTCGGCGGACATCTGCAGCCGCTCGTCGTTGATGTCGACCAGGACGACCGGGCCGACCTTGTGCACGCCGCGGGCGATCCGGATGTGCATGCAGCCGATCGGGCCGGCGCCGAAGACGACGGTGAAGTCGCCCTCCTCGATGCCGAGCTGCTCCTGGGCGTTGATCGCGCACGCGAACGGCTCGGCGGCCGAGGCCTCGTCGAAGCCCACGTTGTCGGGGATCCGGTTCAAGCCGTCGACCTTGAGCACCTGGTGCGGCACGATCATGTACTCGGCGAACCCGCCGTCGTACTGGTAGCCGACCGAGGTCTGGTTCTCGCAGACCTCCATCCAGCCCTTCTTGCACTCGTGACACTCCCCACAGGGGACGGCCGCGATGCACTGGACCCGGTCGCCGACCTGGAACCCGCCCAGCGCGTCCTCGCCGACCTCGACCACCTCGCCGGCGATCTCGTGGCCCATGGTCGTCTCGCCGGTGATGTTGACGTGGCCGTTGTGGAAGATCTTCACGTCCGTGCCGCACGTCGAGCAGTTGCGGACCCGGATCTTGACCTCGTCCCGGCCGGTCTCGGGCTCGGGGACGTCGACCAGCCGGACGTCCTCGGGGGCGTAGAAGCGCAGTGCCTTCATTCGATTCCTCCTGGGCCTGGACGGCCCGCTCGGCCGTGCCTGTCCGGGCCACGCTAACGGGCGATTCCGGGAAAAGCCACAGAGTCGGGCATGAATTTCTGCCCGAATGCTTGGCAAACGCCCCGCTTTGGGTCAGACTGCGGAGAACGAGGCGTGACGGGCGTCACGCAGAGCTGGAGGACCACCCATGACGACCACCACCGAGACCGCCGGATCGAGCGGCACCAGCAGCCGCGGCGGCGCCCGGGTGCACGTGCAGAAGTTCGGCACCTTCCTGTCGAACATGATCATGCCGAACATCCCGGCCCTGATCGCGTGGGGACTGCTCACCGCGCTCTTCATCCCCGACGGCTGGCTGCCGAACGCCGACCTGGCGACGCTGGTCGGGCCGACGATCCACTACCTGCTGCCGATCCTGATCGCGGCGACCGGTGGCCGGATGGTGCACGGCGACCGGGGCGCCGTGGTGGGCGCGTTCGCGGTCATGGGCGCGATCGCCGGCTCGGACCTGCTGATCGCGAACTTCAACGCCGAGGCGCTGCAGGAGTGGCTGGCCGCCGGCAACGCGGAGGAGGACTTCGCTGAGCTCGGCCAGGTGCACATGTTCATCGGCGCGATGATCCTCGGCCCGCTGGCGGCGTGGGTGATGAAGCGGCTGGACGCCCTGTGGGACGGCAAGATCCGGCCCGGCTTCGAGATGCTCGTCAACATGTTCTCGGCCGGCATCACGGCCTTCGTCATGGCGATCTTCGGCTTCTGGGTGGTCGCGCCGGTCGTCAACTGGATCATGGACGTGCTCGGCAACATGGTCGAGCTGCTGGTGGACAACAACCTGCTGCCGCTCACCTCGCTGGTGATCGAGCCCGCCAAGGTCTTCTTCCTCAACAACGCGATCAACCACGGCGTACTCACCCCCCTGGGCATCGCGGAGGCGTCCGAGCAGGGCAAGTCCGTGCTGTTCCTGCTGGAGGCCAACCCCGGCCCCGGCCTGGGTCTGCTGCTCGCGTTCTCGGTCTTCGGCAGTGGTCTGGCCAAGGCCTCGGCGCCCGGTGCGGCGATCATCCACTTCTTCGGCGGCATCCACGAGATCTACTTCCCCTATGTGCTGATGAAGCCGAAGCTGATCATCGCGATGATCGCCGGCGGCATGACCGGCGTGTTCGTCAACGTCCTCTTCGACACCGGCCTGCGGGCCCCTGCCGCCCCGGGCTCGATCTTCGCGATCTACGCCCAGACCGCCCGGGACTCCTACCTCGGCGTGACGCTCGCGGTCCTCGCGTCGGCGGCGGTGACCTTCGCGATCGCCGGGTTCCTGCTGAAGATCGACAAGTCCGACGAGGGCGACCTGGGTGCCGCCACGGCGTCGATGGAGGCGATGAAGGGCAAGAAGTCGGTGGCCTCCGGAGCGCTCGTCGGGGACACCACGCCGGCCGAGGTGGGCACGATCAAGAGCATCGTGTTCGCCTGCGACGCGGGCATGGGCTCCTCGGCGATGGGTGCCTCGGTGCTCCGCCGCAAGGTGCAGGACGCCGGCTTCACCGACGTGACCGTGGTGAACAAGGCGATCTCCAACCTCACCGACGACTACGACCTGGTGGTCTCCCACCAGGACCTCACCGACCGGGCGCGCCAGCGCACCGGGTCCGCCGTCCACGTCTCGGTCGACAACTTCATGGGCAGCCCGAAGTACGACGAGATCGTGGACCTGCTGGAGCAGACCAACACCGAGGGTGGGTCCGCCGAGCCCGCCGGCACCGCCGCTCCGGCCGAGGCTGAGGCCGACGTCGACGAGGGGTCAGGCGACGTGCTGGCCGCCGAGTCGATCGTGCTCGGCGGCACCGCCGGCACCCGGGACGACGCGATCACCGAGGCCGGCGAGCTGCTGGTGGCCGCGGGTGCGGTGGAGCCGGCGTACGTCGACGCCATGCACGAGCGCGAGCAGTCGGTGTCTACGCACATGGGCAACCTGCTGGCGATCCCGCACGGGACGAACGAGGCGAAGGACAGCATCCGTCGTACTGCGCTGTCCTACGTCCACTACCCCGACGGGATCGACTGGAACGGCAAGCAGGCGGAGTTCGTGATCGGTGTCGCCGGCGCGGGCAAGGACCACCTGAAGCTGCTCGCCAAGATCGCCGCGGTGTTCACCGACTCCGAGCAGGTGGAGCGGCTGCGGGCCGCCACCACCCCGGACGAGGTGCTGGCCGTCCTGGACAGCGTCCGCGCCTGAGCGGTGCGGGCGCTCGCCCCGGGCCGGATCGTCCTCAGCCGGTGAGCGCGTAGTCGATCCGCAGCGGTCGTGGATCGGTGCGGGGGCCCAGGGGTGGCGGTCTGGTGGTGTAGCTGTGCCCGGTGGGCAGGGTGGTGCGGAGCGCGTGCCCGTCCTCCGGGCCGCCGAGGGCCGGGCCGGCGCTCCAGCCCGGTGCCTGCTTGGCGTAGTTGCAGGCCTCGCACGTGCCCTGGCCGTTGTCCTGGCTGGTGGCGCCGCCGAGCCCGTGATCGACCGCATGGTCGACGTGTCGGATGGCTGCGTCGCACCAGGGCGTGCGGCAGATGCGGTCCCGAAGCCGGATGAAGCGCGACAGACTTCCCCGGAAGCGGCGAGTGCGGGCATCGGCGGCGATCAGCTCGCCGGTGGTCGGGTGGGTGAAGAGGCGTCGTACCCACACGAACTCGTCGCGGGTCAGGGTGCCGGTGACGATCTCCCGGGCGAGCTCAGCGGGGATGGGGCCGTAGCCGTCGAGGTGGGCGGGCTCGTCGCTGCCGGCGAAGAGCGCGCGGTCCGTCATCACCAAGCCGAGCTGGACCCCGGGCGAGGCGGTGCTCTCCTGGTCGTCCCCCTCGGCGGCCGCGACGTCGGGTGCCGGGTGTGAGGTGACGGACTGCACCAGCGCGTCGGCCATCACCTGGCCGCGGGTCCGCGGGTCGCCGGACGAGGTGGCCGTGTCGGCGGCGCGGGACAGAGTGGCCCACACGCTCACGCCCTCGGCGACGGGCAGTAGGGCGCTCAACCAGACCATCGTGTCGGGGGCCGGCCGGATCGAGACCCGTCGGTCGGCCTCGGCGTTGCGTCGGCGTGCCACGACCGCGGCCGGATCGGCCTGCTCGGCCAGGGAGCGGACAAGCCCGGCGAGCTCCTGATCGCCGCGACCCTCCAGCTGGTCGGGGTCCTCGGCGATCATGGCGTCCACCGCCTGCCGTTCGGGAAGCGACAGGCAGGACGTCTCGCGGGCGATGATCGTCGCCTTCCACTCGGTGATGCGCCCCGCGCGCCACGCCGCCCAGGTGTGGGGGAGCTCGCGCTGGATGATCGTCGCCAGACCGAGATGCCGGCTGCCGCGATGGGGCGACTCCCGCCGCGCGTGCGCGACCTGGGCGCCGATGCCCTGGCCGTGTCTGTCGGCCGGCACGCCGTGGGCCTCGCGCTCGGCGCGCATCTGGATGTCCAACTCGGCGGAGAGCGAGGCCTGCGCCGCCGAGACCACGCAGGAGAGCTCCTCGAGAGCGCGGATCGCATCCACCAGCTCGGGCGCGTTCAGGCCGCTGCCGCCGGGGTCGTCGTTCGACGCCGTCACCGCGGTCGAGAGATCCGCGGCCCACGCTCCGACCGCATCCGCCCGCAACCGCTCACCCGGCGTGCCGGCCGGGCTGAGGAGGCTGACGAGCGGTTCGATCATGCGTTTGATTCTACTCCCCATGCCCATGGTGACCATCCGTCTTTGGTCCCTGTGGAGAGCACTCTGGCACTCGTCGCCGACAGTTCTCAGCGGGCGACTGAGGCGTGCAGGGGAGCATCGGAGCTGGGCCTCTCCGACTCGACCAGAGGCATCTCGGTTCGGCAGGATGCGTGACCGTGAACGATTTCCGCCCCCGTTCCGGCAGTCGGCGGGTCTACGTCGACATGGTGGGCGACCTCTTCCACGCTGGGCATGTCGAGCTGCTGCGAGCTGCCCGGGCTCACGGAGGCCGGCTGATCGTCGGGGTGCTGTCGGATGAGGTGGCTACGACGTACAAGCGCCGGCCCATCATGAGCCTGTCTGAGCGCGTGGCCGTCATCGAGGCGTGCCGGTATGTCGACGAGGTCATTCCGGACGCGCCGCTCCGGATCGACGAGGAGTTCGTCGTGGCTCATCGGATCGATGTCGTCGTCCACGGAGACGACCTGACCCCGGAGGCCGCGGAGGCCGTCTATGGCGACGTGATCGACCGCTTGGAGTACGTCGCGCGCACGAGCGGGCTCTCCACCACGGCCGTCATCCGCCGCGTCGTCGACCGGCGAGCGCAGGACTGACGGGCTCGGCCAGGACACGCCGACTCGGGGTGAACAAGCGCCGACTCGGGGAGCTACGCCTGCACCGTCACGGGGACGCCGTTGAGGACCGCGTTGCCGGAGGAGTCCAGACGGGCGGGGTCGGTGAGGTCGTTGGGGGAGACGCCGGGGACCTGGGTGGCGATCCCGAGGAGTACGCCGTCGCGCTGGTGGCCGTAGCCGTGGGGGAGCGAGACCACGCCCGGCATCATGTCCTCGCTGGCCGCCGCCTCGACGCGGACCGAGCCGACCCGGGAGGTCACGGTGACCTCGTCGCCGTCGGAGAGCCCGCGCGCGGCCAGGTCGTCGGGGTGGACCAGCAGCCGGTGGCGCGCCCGGCCACGGGTCAGCCGGCCGGCGTTGTGCAGCCAGGAGTTGCAGTCGCGCTGGTGGCGCCGTCCGATCAGCACCAGCTCGTCGGGCGAGGGGAGGGGGACGGAGTCCAGCCGAACGAGGTCGGCCAGCACCAGGGGCGGCGCGAGGTCCACCAGCCCGTCGCGGGTCTGCAGGCGCGAGGAGAGCAGGCCCGGACGCAGCGCTCCCAGGTCGACGCCCTCGGGTCGCTCGCGCAGGGTGCGCATCGTCAACCCGGACCCCCGGCGCAGCAGGGCCCGGACCATCACCGTGGGACTGGTGCGCATCCGCGCCTCCAGCAGGACGCGGCGGCGACCGCGCAGGCGCGCCCGCCGGGCCAGCCCGAGCGCGAGGTCGCGGAAGATCTGCCAGTCGTGCCGCTGATGGTCCGCGCGGGGGAGGACGGCGGGGGTGAAGCGCGCGGTGTTCCGCACCGCCAGGGCGTGGAAGACCAGGTCGTAGTGGTCCCGCTCCAGCGCCGTCGTCGGGGGCAGGATCACGTCGGCGTGCCGGGTCGTCTCGTTGACGTAGATGTCGACCGCGGCCATGAAGTCCAGCCCCTCGACCGCCCGCTCGAGCCGCGCGCCGTCGGGAGTGGAGAGCACCGGGTTGCCGGCCACCGTGAGCAGCGCCCGCACCTGGCCTTCGCCCGGGGTGTCGATCTCCTCGGCCAGCGCGGAGACCGGCAGCTCGCCCAGCGCCTCGGGCAGCCCGCGCACCCGGCTGCGCCACTTGTCCCAGTGGCCGCGCGAGATCATCCCCGAGCCCACCACGTCGATCGCCGGCGAGGTGAACATCGCCCCGCCGACCCGGTCCAGATTCCCGGTGAGCGCATTGAGCAGGTTCACCGCCCATACGCCGACCGAGCCGAAGGCGCCGGTGGAGACCCCCATCCGGGAGTAGACGACGGCGCGGTCCGCCGCGGCGAGCTCGCGTGCCAGGCGACGGACGTCGGCGGCGGGGAGCCCGCTCATCCGCTCCGCTCGCTCCGCCGTGAAGGGCTCGAGGGCGGCCGCGAGGTCGTCGTACCCCCGCGAGAGCTCCGGCGGCACCGCGACCCCGTCGTCGATCAGCGTCCGGACCATGGCGAGCAGCACGAACGCGTCCGACCCGGGGCGGACGAAGTGGTGCTCGTCGGCGGCCTCGGCGGTCTCGGTGCGCCGCGGGTCCAGCACCACCATCCGCCCGCCGCGGGCCTGCAGCGCGCGCAGCCGCGCGGGGAAGTCCGGCACCGTCATCAGCGAGCCGTTGGAGGCCATCGGGTTGCCGCCGACGACCAGGAAGTACGACGTCCGGTCCAGGTCCGGGATCGGCAGGAGCAGCTGGTGGCCGAACATCCAGTGCGCCACCAGCTGGTGGGGGAGCTGGTCCACGCTCGTCGCGCTGAACCGGTTGCGCGTGCCGAGCGCCTTCACCAGCGCGGTGCCGTGGGTCATCGCGCCGAGCGAGTGCACGTTCGGGTTGCCGAGATAGACGGCCACCGCGTCGTCGCCGTACCGCTCCCGCGTGCGCGCCAGCCCGTCCACGACGAGCCCGACCGCCTCGTCCCAGCCGATCTCCTCCCAGCGGGCGTCGGCGCCCTCGCCGACGCGACGGACCGGACGGGTGAGCCGGTCCGGGTCGCTCGTGACGTCCGCGATCGCGACGCCCTTGGGGCAGATGTGCCCGCGGGAGAGCGGGTCGTCGGGGTTGCCGCGCACGCCGGTGACGGCGGTCCCGGACGGCCCGTGGGTGAGGGTCAGGGTGAGCCCGCAGATCGCCTCGCACAGGTTGCACACGCCCAGGCGCGTCTCGGTGGAGGTCGGGCTCACCCCGCCATCTTCCCTCAGCTGATCAGCTTGTCGATGTCGACATACCCCCCGGAGTCGCCGGAGATGACCTCGCTGCGCCGGCCGTCGATCGAGACGGGGACGTCGCCGGCGACGGTGATCCGGCGCATCTCCCGAGGCTCGGTGTCGAAGTCCGCGACCGCGTAGTGCTGGGTCGCGCGGTTGTCCCACATCGCCACGTC
This sequence comes from Nocardioides rotundus, assembly GCF_019931675.1. Taxonomy (GTDB): domain Bacteria; phylum Actinomycetota; class Actinomycetes; order Propionibacteriales; family Nocardioidaceae; genus Nocardioides; species Nocardioides rotundus. The sequence continues at coordinate 2,678,406 of NZ_CP082922.1, read as the reverse complement.
GCCGGGCTTCCAGGTCCAGCGGATGGTGTTCTCCAGCCGGGTGACCCGGTCCTGCAGGAGCTTGAAGACGGCCACGGACTCGGAGTCGTTGAGCCCGTCGAAGCCCTTGACGAAGTTGCCGAGCACCAGCGTCCGCTCACCGGTCTCCGGGTGCACCCGCACCACCGGGTGCCGGGTCTCGAAGATCTTCGAGGCGAAGTCGTCGCGGGTGAAGTTCGCGTCCGGCTGCTCGTTCTCCTCATCGCGCTGGGCATAGTCGTAGCTGTTGGTGTGCACCGCCCACAGGCTCTCCACCAGCGCCTTCAGCGGCGCGGGGAGGCGGTCGTAGGCGGCGGCGGTGTTCGCCCAGACGGTGTTGCCGCCGTACGGCGGGATGGTGACGCCGCGCAGGACGCTGATCGCGGGCACCCGGTCGACGAAGGTCACGTCGGTGTGCCAGGCGTTGGCGGCCATCCCCTTGTTGGCGGTCAGCGTGAGCACGTGGGCGTTGCCGGTGTTGACCGTGGGGTGGGCGGTGGTGAGCGGGCCGAGCCGCTCGGCGAAGGCGCGGTGGCCGGCGTCGTCGAGGTGCTGCTGCCCGCGGAAGAACACCACCTTGTGCCGCAGCAGCGCGGCGCGGATCCGCTCGATGACGGCGTCGTCGAGGTCATCGCCGAGGCGGACGCCGTCGATCTGCGCGCCGATCCGGCCGCCGAGCTGCTGCACGCGTACGGCGTCCGCGGTGGTCTCCTCGTACTCCAGCTGCAGGGTCATGGCGGTCCTCTCTCCGGGGAAGTCGTCCTGCCACGGTGCCGCCCGCCGCCGGTGCTGCCAATGCTTCGGATCGCGGTGAACCGAAGCCCGCCGTGCCTGCCGGACACGCGGCCGGTGGACGCTGCGCGAAGTTAGTCAAGTAAGTCAGTAGACTTTGACCATGTCTCACCACCACCGGATCACCCTGAGCCGTGGACGGTTCGCCAGCCCCGCGAGCCGGGTGATCGAGCAGACCCGCGCGCTGGGCCCGGTCTCCCGCGACGAGCTGGCCCGCACCACCGGCCTGAGCCTGCCCACCGTCAACCGCTCGGTGAGCGCGCTGCTGCGGGCCGGCCTGCTGCGCGAGCGCCCCGACGCCGCCCCGGTCGGGGTGACCGGCCGTCCGCGGACGCCGGTGGAGGTGGACCCCACCCGCTTCGCGACGCTCGGCTTCCACCTCGGCCGCGGCGTGGCCAGCGTGGCGGTCGGGGACCTGCGCGGCCGGGTGGTCTGCGAGCGCACGGTGCCGCAGCCGCTGGACGGCCCGCCCGACCTCGAGCAGCTGGCCGCCCTCTCGGCCGAGCTGCTGGGCGGCCAGCCCGGCCGGGTCCCCCTGGTGGCCGGACTCGTCGCGCCATGGGCCGACCTCGACCTGGACCGCTCCGAGACCAGCGCGCGGCTGCACGATGTACTCGGCCTGGACGTCATCACCGCCGACCACGTCCCCGCCGTCGCCGCCACCGAGTTCCTCCACCGCCGCCACGGCACCGGGGGAGTGACGCTCTACGTCTACGCCCGCAACACCGTCGGCTTCGCGGTGGCCGTCGACCACGGCTCGGACACCGACGTCTCCCGCAGTGGCAGCCTCACCCACTTCCCGACGTTCCCGACTGCCGAGCCGGAGGGCTGCGTCTGCGGGCGCACCGGGTGCCTGGGCGCGGCGTACTCCGACCACGCCGTGGCCCGGCGCGCCAGCGCCGCGGGGATCGTCCCGGTCGGCGCCCCGGTCGAGCAGGTGGTCGACGCCGCCCGGCTCGGGTCGCTGCCCGCCCACGAGCTGCTCGAGCAGCGAGCGCGGGCGCTGGGCGCGGTCGCGGCCATCGTCCGCGACATGACCGCCCCGCACCGGGTCGTCCTGGTGGGGCAGGGGTTCACGGGCTACGACCCCTCCCTGACCACCGTCCTGTCGGCGTTCGAGGAGCAGACCGCCCTCGGGTCGGCCGACGTCTCGTTCACCCGGTTCGGCGCCGGCATCCAGGCGACCACGGCGTGCACGGTCGCGCTGGGTCCGGTGTACGACGACCCGGTGGGTCTGGCACCCACCTCGGGCACGGGGTCGCGGATCGCCTGAGGCGGCCGACACGCCGGAAGGTGGCGTGTCATCGGCGCTACTGCGCGATGCGGAGTACTGTGCCGTGCATGGACACCACGCAGCTCCTCAAGGGAGTGCTCGACCTCGCCGTGCTGGCGGTGGTCGACGACGAGGACGGCTACGGCTACGACGTCGTGCGCCGCCTGCGTGCCGCCGGGCTCGACGACGTCGGCGACGCCTCGGTCTACGGCACCCTGCGCCGGCTCTACGCCGCCGGCGCGCTGACCTCCTATGTCATGCCCTCCGAGGAGGGACCGCACAGGAAGTACTACGGCATCACCCCGGCCGGCCGCGCCCAGCTCAAGCAGCAGCGCGATGACTGGCACGACTTCTCGACGGTCGTCACCCGACTGCTGGACACGGAGGTTCCCGCATGACGAACACGCAGGGGCTGCGGGCGCGGCCCGAGGTCTCCCGATTCGTGGCCGCCGTCGCGGCCCATCTGGCGGACCTCCCGCCGGAGGACGCCGAGGAGCTCCTGGCCGGCCTGGAGGCCGACCTGGACGAGCAGGTCGCCGAGCACGGCGGGGGTGTGCTCGGCGACCCGGCCGCCTATGCCGCGGAGCTGCGGGCCGCGGCCGGCCTGCCGCCGGAGGGGCGCGCCCGTCGCAGACGCGGGCTCGCGGTCCGGATGGACGCCCTGCGAGCCGGCTGGGACGACCTGGCCGAGCGGCCGGCCATGGCGGCCGTCTGGCCCGTGATCGCGGCGCTTCGCCCCGTCTGGTGGGTGGTGCGCGCGTGGGTGGCCGTCGTGCTCGTGGCCCGGCTGCTGCCGGGCTGGTCGACCAGGGGCCTGCTGCTGGTGCCGGGAGTGGAGCCGTTCGTGGGCTTCGCCCTGCTCGGGCTGGCCGTGGTGGGCAGCGTCCTGGTCGGCCTCGGGCGCCTCTGGCCGGGCGCCGCTCCCGCCGGGAGCCGAGGCCCGCTGGCTCGCGTGCTGCTCGTGCTCCTCAACGCCTTCGCCTTGGTGATGGTCCCCTTCGCCACGGAGGCGGCGCAGAGGCAGAGCCTGGACAGCAGTGCGCGGATCCTGGGCTACGACTTCACCGACCCGCTGAGGGCCACCCGGGGGTACGGCGTGGTCAACCGGGGCCGGCAGGTCTGCAACGTGCAGGCGTACGACGCCCAGGGCCGCCCGCTGGTCGGGATCCAGCTCTTCGACCAGGCCGGTCGCCCGATGGACGTCGCCGACTACTGTGCCCGCGGACGGGTGGTCCTCCTCCCTTGGCTGCTGGGCGACGTCGCTCGCCGCAACGTCTTCCCGCTCGCCGAGCGCGGACCGGGGCAGGAGGCGGCGCTCCCGGAGCCGGCCGAGGCCCGCGTCCCGGCCGTGACGTCGCCTGTGGATTTACCGCAGCGACCGCGCCGCTGATAGCCTCTCCAGGTTGCTCATTCGCCGTATGCAATCGGCCGCGGAACCAGAGTGCCCGGGTGAACAGGCCCCGGCGCGCCGCGCAACGAGACACCGGAAGGAGCCCCCGCATGGCTGTAGGAACCGACGCGGAGACCAAGAAGAAGATCATCGCCGAGTACGCCACCACCGAGGGCGACACCGGTTCGCCCGAGGTGCAGGTCGCGCTGCTCAGCCACCGCATCGCCCACCTCACCGAGCACCTCAAGCAGCACAAGCACGACCACCACAGCCGTCGTGGCCTGCTGCTGCTCGTGGGCCAGCGCCGTCGTCTGCTCAACTACCTGCAGAAGACCGACATCGAGCGCTACCGCTCGTTGGTCGAGCGCCTCGGCCTGCGTCGCTGACTTCGTGGAGCGGCTCCCCGCACGGGGGGCCGCTCCCGTCACATCCGGGCGCTATCGTCGTCTCGGACCCACAACTGAACATCCACATCCCAGGAGCGACCCGCGCAACCTTCGGCCCGGTCCTCGGTAGTGGCCTTCGGGATCTCGAGAAGCAGGAGGATCCCGCGGGCCTCGATCGAAGACCGGCCTGGTCCCGAGCGGGGACCAGAGTTTGCTGCCGGGCGTTCGCGGATCGCTCCGCGACCAAGAAAGCAGGGCTCCACTACATGAGTGAACCCACCATCTCCGCTGTCGAGACCGTTCTCGACAACGGCACCTTCGGCCAGCGCAAGGTCAAGTTCGAGACCGGCCTCCTGGCCCGTCAGGCCGCCGGCTCCGTGACGGCGTACCTCGACGACGACACCATGCTGCTCTCGGCCACGACGGCCTCCAAGCAGCCCAAGGACCACTTCGACTTCTTCCCGCTGACGGTCGACGTCGAGGAGCGGATGTACGCGATCGGGCAGATCCCCGGCTCGTTCTTCCGCTCCGAGGGTCGCCCGGGCGAGGACGCGATCCTCACCTGCCGGCTGATCGACCGCCCCCTGCGCCCGACCTTCAAGAAGGGCCTGCGCAACGAGGTCCAGGTCGTCATCACCGTGCTGGCGCTGGACCAGAACATGCCCTACGACGTGCTGGCGATCAACGCCGCGTCGATGTCCACCCAGCTGTCCGGCCTGCCGTTCTCCGGCCCGATCGGCGGCGTGCGGATGGCGCTGATCGACGGCCAGTGGGTCGCGTTCCCGACCCACGAGCAGCTCGAGTCGGCCGTCTTCGACATGGTCGTGGCCGGCCGGGTGACCGAGACCGGCGACGTCGCGATCATGATGGTCGAGGCCGAGGCCACCGAGCAGACCGTCGAGCTGGTCCGCGGTGGCCAGCAGGCCCCGACCGAGGAGGTCGTGGCGGGCGGCCTGGACGCCGCCAAGCCGTTCATCAAGCAGCTGGTCGAGGCCCAGCAGCAGCTCGCCGCCGAGGCCGCCAAGCCGGTCGAGGAGTTCCCGGTCTTCCTGGAGTTCGAGGACGACGTCTACAACGCCGTCGAGTCCTCCGCGAAGGACGACACCGCGTCCGCCCTCACCATCGCCGGCAAGCAGGAGCGCGAGGAGCGCCTCGACGAGATCAAGGCCGGGCTGGTCGAGCGGCACGCCGCCGACTTCGAGGGTCGGGAGAAGGAGATCGGCGCCGCGTTCCGCGCGCTGACCAAGTCGCTGGTGCGCGACCGCGTGCTGCGCGAGAAGGTCCGTATCGACGGCCGCGGCCTGGCCGACATCCGTCCGCTGCACGCCGAGGTCGGCGTGCTCCCGCGGGTGCACGGCTCGGCGCTGTTCGAGCGCGGCGAGACCCAGATCCTGGGTGTCACCACGCTGGACATGCTGAAGATGGAGCAGCAGCTGGACACGCTCTCCCCGGAGAAGCACCGCCGCTACATGCACAAGTACGTCTTCCCGCCGTTCTCCACCGGTGAGACCGGCCGGGTCGGCTCGCCCAAGCGCCGCGAGGTCGGCCACGGCGCGCTCGCCCGCCGGGCGCTGCTGCCGGTGCTGCCGGACCGCGAGGAGTTCCCCTACGCGATCCGCCAGCTGTCGGAGGCGATGGGCTCCAACGGCTCCACCTCGATGGGCTCGGTCTGCGCCTCGACGCTGTCGCTGCTGCAGGCCGGCGTGCCCCTCAAGGCGCCGGTGGCCGGCATCGCGATGGGCCTCATCTCCGGCGAGGTCGACGGCAAGACCGAGTACGTCGCGCTGACCGACATCCTCGGCGCCGAGGACGCCTTCGGCGACATGGACTTCAAGGTCGCCGGCACCCGTGAGTTCGTCACCGCGCTCCAGCTCGACACCAAGCTCGACGGCATCCCCGCCGAGGTGCTCGGCCAGGCGCTCACCCAGGCCCGCGACGCCCGGATGACGATCCTGGACGTGATGGCCGAGGCGATCGACGCTCCGGAGGAGATGTCGATGCACGCGCCGCGGATCATCACCGTGATGGTGCCCGTCGACAAGATCGGCGAGGTCATCGGCCCCAAGGGCAAGGTGATCAACCAGATCCAGGACGACACGGGCGCGAGCGTCTCGATCGAGGACGACGGCACCGTCTACATCGGCGCCACCAGCGGCGAGGCCGCCGAGGCCGCCAAGGCCGCCGTCAACGCGATCGCCAACCCGACGATGCCCGAGGTCGGCGAGCGCTACCTCGGCACCGTGGTCAAGACGACGAACTTCGGTGCGTTCGTCTCGCTGCTGCCCGGCAAGGACGGCCTGCTGCACATCAGCAAGCTGCGCGCCCTGGCCAGCGGCAAGCGGGTCGAGGCCGTCGAGGACGTCGTCTCCGTGGGCCAGAAGGTCCAGGTCGAGATCGCCGAGATCGACGACCGCGGCAAGCTGTCGCTGGTCCCGGTGGTCGAGGAGTCCGAGACCTCGGAGGCCTCCGATGAGGCTCCCGCGGAGGTCACGGAGGCGCAGTGACCGCGAGATCCACCCGCGTTCCGGCCGGCCAGCAGACCTCTGCTGGCCGGCCGGCCGCTTCCCGGCCGGGTCGCCGTACCCGCGTCGTGCACACCACCCGCGACGCCGACGGCCGGGTCACCTCCCGGGTCCGCCGTAGCGTGCTGCCCAGCGGCCTGCGGATCGTCACCGAGGAGATGGCCGGGGTCCGCTCCGCGTCGGTCGGCGTGTGGGCCGGTGTGGGCTCCCGGCACGAGAGCGGCGCGCTGCACGGCTGCTCGCACTTCCTCGAGCACCTGCTCTTCAAGGGCACGCACACGCGCAGCGCCCTGGACATCTCCGTCGCCCTGGACCAGGTCGGCGGGGAGTTCAACGCGTTCACCGCGAAGGACTACACCTGCTTCCACGCCCGCACGCTGGACGAGGACCTGCCGGTCGCCATCGACGTGCTCGGCGACATGGTCACCGCCTCGGTGCTGGCCGAGCCCGACGTCGAGGCCGAGCGCCAGGTGATCCTCGACGAGATCGCCATGCACGACGACGACCCCGACGACGTCGTGCACAACCTGTTCGCCCTGCAGGCGTGGGGCGACTCGCCGCTGGGCCGTCCGATCGCCGGCACCACCGCCTCGATCGAGGCGCTCACCCGCGACCAGGTGCACCGCTTCTGGCAGCGCCACTACCGCCCGGAGACCCTGGTGGTCTCCGTCGCCGGCAACATCGACCATGCCGCCGTGGTCCGGCAGGTCGCCGCGGCCTTCGACCGCGACGGCTTCCTGGACGGTACGGCGGAGCCCGCGACCGTCCCGCAGCGGCTGGACGCGCGCCGCGTCCGCCCGGGGACGGCGACCGCCCACCGCCCCTTCGAGCAGGTCAACCTGGTCCTCGGCGGCCGCGGCCTGACCCGCACCGACCCGCGCCGCTTCGCGCTGGGCGTGCTCAGCACGGCCCTCGGCGGGAGCACGTCCTCCCGGCTCTTCCAGGAGGTCCGGGAGCGGCGCGGCCTGGCCTACTCGGTCTACTCCTTCACCGGACAGCACGCCGATGCCGGCCTGCTGGGCGTGGCCGCGGGCTGCCTCCCGGCGCGGCAGGACGCCCTGCTCGACGTCGTGCGCCACGAGCTCGCCTCCGTCGCGGCCGACGGGCTGACCCCCGAGGAGGTCGAGCGCGGCCAGGGCCAGCTGCGCGGCGGCCTGGTGCTCGGCCTGGAGGACTCCGGCTCGCGGATGTTCCGCCTCGGCAAGGCCGAGCTCTTCGGCACCGAGCTGCTCACCCTGGACGAGATCCTGCACCGGATCGACGCCGTCACCGTGGACGAGGTCGGCGAGCTCGCGGGCGAGCTGCTGGGCGGTGGCGAGGTGCTGGCGCTCGTCGGGCCCTAGGGCGTGTCTCCCAAAGAACGCGGGGTCGAGCCGGGATTGTTGACGCATGTCGCGTTCTGCGGTGCTGACTGACGCTCAGTGGGCTCGGATCGAGCCGTTGATGCCCTCCTCGGACGGCCAGCGGGGTCGGCCGTTTCGCGATCACCGACAGGTGATCGAGGGCATCGTCTACCGGTTCCGGACCGGGGTGGCGTGGCGGGACCTGCCCGAGTCCTTCGGCCCGTGGCAGACGATCTGGAAGCGCCACAAGCGGTTCAGCACCGACGGAACGTGGGACAAGGTACATGCCCGGCTGGTCGCCGAAGCCGACGCCGCCGGGCAGGTCGAGTGGGACGTGTCGGTGGACTCCACGATCAACCGGGCGCACCAGCACGCCACCACGTTGAGCCGCATCGAGGTGCCAGCCGGGCGCCGCACGGGGGGCTGAGTCGAACTACAAGGACCTGCGTGCCGAGCCCCCTGACCACGCGCTCGGTCGCTCCCGCGGCGGGATGTCGACCAAGATCCACCAACTCGTCGATGGGCAGGGCCGCCCGCTGGTCATCGCGCTCACGCCCGGCCAGGCCGGCGACTCCCCGATGCTCAAGCCACTCCTGTCGCACCTGGCCGTCAAGCGCCTCGGTCCGGGGCGGCCGCGCACTCGCCCGGACGCCGTGCTCGGCGACAAGGCCTACTCATCCCGCGCGATCCGCGCCGAGCTGCGATCCCGCCGAGTCAGGGCGGTCATCCCGCAGCCTTCGGACCAGATCGCCCACCGCAAACGGCGCGGATCGGCCGGCGGTCGTCCGCCCTCATTCGACGCCGTGACCTACAGGGGGCGCAACGTCATCGAGCGGTCCTTCAACGACCACAAGCAATGGCGCGGCCTGGCCACCCGCTACGACAAGCTCGCGGTGGTCTATCGAGGAGGCGTCGTCCTACGCGCCATCACCATCTGGCTTCGCGAATAGGGAGACACGCCCTAGAGCCGAGGGCCTCAGCGGCGGCCGATGAGGCCGACGACCGGTGGGGCCTTCTGCTCCACGACCGAGACCCGGAAGCCCTGGTCGGTCAGCGCCTTGGACGCCTTGCCCACCATCGTCGGCACCAGCTCGGGACGGTTGGCCTCCCAGAACAGGTAGACCGCCCCGCCGGGCAGCAGCCGCTCGTGCAGCAGCGCGATCTCGTCGGCGGCGTCGCGCACCCAGAACAGGTTCACGTTGAAGGCGAAGACCTTGTTCAGCCGTTTGACCGGCACCCGCAGGGTGGCGAGGTCGATCTGGCGGACGGTGAGCCGCCCGGCGTCGACGTACTTCTGACACCGCCGCTTGGTGCGGTCCACGCCGGACTCGGAGCGGTCGATGGCGAACAGCTTCCCGGTCTCCAGCCGGGAGCAGATCAGCTCGGCGCCGGCCCCGGGACCGCACCCGATCTCCAGGATGCTGTCGCCCGGCTGGACGTCCATCAGGTCGACGGCCCAACGGATCCTGGGCGGGATCGGCGACGCTCGCATGGGACAAGAGTGCCACCTCGCCCGACACCCGTCAGGCACCGGTCCGTCCGGAGCGTGCCGCGCACTACGCTCGGTGGCGTGAGCGAGGAGCAGCAGGAGAGCACCGAGCAGGTACGCCGCGTGGGCGTCCTGGGCGCCCGCGGCAAGGTCGGCAGCGAGGTCTGTCGCGCCGTTGAGGCTGCCGACGACCTGGAGCTGGTGGCCGAGGTGGACCAGGGCGACGACCCGCGGCTGCTGGTGGAGAGCGGCGCCCAGGCGGTCGTGGACTTCACCCACCCCGACGTGGTCATGGACAACCTCGAGCTGTGCGTGCGCGAGGGGATCCATGCGGTGGTCGGCACCACCGGCTGGACCGACGAGCGGCTCGCGACCCTGGAGGGGTGGCTCGCCGACAGTCCAGGCACCGGCGTGCTGATCGCCCCCAACTTCTCCATCGGGGCGATCCTGATGATGCGCTTCGCGCAGATCGCGGCCCCGTTCTATGAGTCGGCCGAGGTGGTCGAGCTGCACCACCCGGACAAGGCGGACGCCCCGTCGGGCACGGCGCGGCGTACGGCGCAGCTCATCGCGGCCGCCCGCCGCGAGGCGGGCTCGGCGCCGATGCCGGACGCCACGTCCACCGCGCTCGAGGGCTCCCGTGGGGCCGACGTCGACGGAGTCCGGGTGCACGGGCTGCGGCTGCGCGGCCTGGTCGCCCACCAGGAGGTGCTCTTCGGCGGGCTGGGGGAGACGCTGACCATCCGGCACGACTCGATGGACCGGGCCTCCTTCACCCCCGGCGTGCTGACCGGGCTGCGCCGGATCGCCGAGCACCCCGGCCTCACCGTGGGGCTGGAGCACTTCCTCGACCTGGACTGAGAGCCCGGCTCAGAGCAGCCGCAGCAGCGCCGCCAGCACCGCGGCGCCGACCACCACGACGAGGAACGGCGCGCGCAGCAGCAGCGCCACGAACGCGAAGCCCAGCGCCGCCGCCCGTGCGTCCAGCACCAGTCGCTGGTCGGTGACGAAGACCTGCACCGCGATCAGCGCCGCGAGCAGCGCGACCGGCATCAGGTCGGCGATCCGCTCGACCACCGGCCGCTCGAGCACCCGCGAGGGCACCGAGAGGCCGGCGAGCTTGAGCAGGTAGCAGCCGACGCCGGCCAGCACGACCGCGGTCCACATCAGGGCAGTCCTCCTGTGGTCGGGCTCGTCGGTGGGTACGTCGGTCGAGTCGCCGCCCCGGCTGAGCAGCCCGGCGATCAGCGCGACGCCGCCCGCGGCCAGCACCGGCACGCCGGCAGGCACCACGCCGGCGATCGCGAGCGCGAGCGCGGCCGCGAGCACGGCGACCATCCGGTTGCGCCGGTCGGTCAGCCGCGGCCAGAGCAGGGCCAGGAACGCCGCGCCGACCGCGGCGTCCAGGCCGTAGGTGCGGGGGTCGCCGATCAGGTCGCCGGCGACCGCGCCGAGGAAGGTGAAGAGGTTCCACAGCACGAAGATGGACAGCCCGGTGGTGAGGAACCCGGTGCGGGCGGCGCGCCGGGAGTCCCGGGTGACCCCCATCGCCGTCGACTCGTCGATCAGCACCTGGGCGGCACCGATCCTCGCTGCGCCGCGGAAGCCGAGGAGCGGCGCCATCCGCAGCCCGTAGAGCGTGTTCCGGGTGCCGAGCAGCAGCGCGGTCGTGGCGGCCGACACCGAGCTCCCGCCCGAGGCGACCACGCCGACGAAGGCGAACTGCGAGGCGCCGGTGAACATCAGCAGCGACAGCACGCAGGTCTGCCACACGCTCAGACCCGAGGCGACCGAGATCGCGCCGAAGCCGGTGCCGTAGGCGCCGGTGGCCAGCCCGACCGCGAGCGAGTCCCGGACGATGGCGCGGCGCTCGGCCGGCCAGGCGGCGGGGGCGGCATCGGACACCGCCCGAGCCTAGCGGCCGGTGGGCCTCCGCTCCTGGCGCCCGTGCAGCAGCGCCCACGCGACCAGGGAGCCCAGCAGAACCCCCACGATCGGGCCGACGACGGTCAGCACCGTCGGGGACTGGTAGGCGAGGATCCAACAGATCCCGACGAAGACGACCAGCGAGCCGGCGACGATCAGCGCGCGATGGATGGGTGGCAGTGGTCCGAACATCGGCAGATCCCCTCCCTGCGATGGTGCTCCCAGTCTCCCCGGGTGGAGCAGGAAATCAAGGCCGTCCGGTCCGTGGTCACTCGGGGTCGACGAGCGCGGTGTGCAGCCGCACCTGACGCACCACGGTGTCGCCGGAGCCGTCGAGGTCCAGCTCGCGGTGCGCGCCGTCGGGCGCCCAGCCGGCCTCGGTGAGGAAGCCGCGCAGGGCGTCGTCGGTGCTGGTCACCCAGGTGACCGCGCGGGTGAACCGGTCGGCGACCAGGGTGTCCACGCCCGCCTGCAACAGCCGGGAGCCGTGCCCGAGCCCGCGCTTGCCGGGGTCGACGGTGATCTCGGAGAGCTCGCCGTCGGCGACCGGGTCGCAGTCGGGGTCGGCGCCGGGGGAGCAGAGCGCGAAGCCGACGACGGTGTTGTGCTCCAAGGCCACCAGCACCCGGTTGCGCGCGTCCGCCGGCCGGGTGAGGTGCTCGCGCCAGGCCGCGGCGACGGCGTCGGTGTCGAAGGAGTCCAGCACGTCGGCGGGCAGCAGGTCGGCGTACGACGCCCGCCAGGCGCGTCCCTGCACCTGGGCGATCGCGGGGGCGTCGTCGGCCCAGGCGACCCGGACGGAGACGTCGGCGGTGGGGCTGCTGCTCATGGCGGCAGTCTCCCAGCAGGCGCGGTGTTACACCCACGCGGCAGGGGTGCACACATCTGTCACATTGGGCTAGGCTGGCCCCGATGTACGGCAACGACTTCACCACCACCGGCGCGCCGCCGCTGGCCGACGACGAGACGCCGGAGTTCCGCGCTCTGGTCGGCGGCGAGGGGCGGGTCGAGCCGCGCGACGAGATGCCCGAGGGCTATCGCCGCACGCTGATCCGGCAGATGGCCCAGCACGCGCACTCGGAGATCATCGGGATGCAGCCGGAGGGCAACTGGATCAGTCGGGCGCCCAGCCTGCGCCGCAAGGCGATCCTGATGGCCAAGGTGCAGGACGAGGCCGGCCACGGCCTCTACCTCTACGCCGGGGCCGAGACGCTGGGCGTGGACCGGGCCGACCTGATCGACCAGCTGCACGACGGCCGGCAGAAGTACTCCTCGATCTTCAACTACCCGACCCTGACCTGGGCCGACGTCGGCGCGATCGGCTGGCTGGTCGACGGGGCGGCGATCACCAACCAGGTGCCGCTGTGCCGGTGCTCCTACGGGCCCTACGCCCGGGCGATGGTGCGGGTGTGCAAGGAGGAGTCCTTCCACCAGCGGCAGGGCTTCGAGATCCTGCACACGCTCTCCCACGGCACCCCCGAGCAGCACGCGATGGCCCAGGACGCGGTCGACCGCTACTGGTGGCCGAGCCTGATGATGTTCGGCCCCTCCGACAGCGGCGAGGCGTCCGGCCAGGGCCACACCGCGCAGTCCATGGCCTGGGGGATCAAGCGCTTCTCCAACGACGAGCTGCGCCAGCGCTTCATCGACATGACGGTGCCGCAGGCCGAGGCGCTCGGGCTCACCCTGCCCGACCCCGAGCTGCGGTGGAACGAGGAGCGCGGCCACTACGACCACGGCGAGATCGACTTCACCGAGCTCTTCGAGGTGATCAAGGGCCGCGGCCCGTGCAACGCCGAGCGGATGGCGCACAAGCGCCGCGCCCACGAGGAGGGCGCCTGGGTGCGCGAGGCCGCGTCGGCGTACGCCGCCAAGCAGGCCCGCCGCCTCGCCGAGACCGAGGAGGCCGCCACCGCATGAGCACGCCCACCACCCCGCTGTGGGAGGTCTTCGTCCGCTCCCGGCGCGGCCTGTCCCACGTGCACGTCGGCTCGCTGCACGCCGCCGACGCCGAGCTCGCGCTGCGCAACGCCCGCGACCTCTACACCCGGCGCAGCGAGGGCGTCTCGATCTGGGTGGTGCCCGCGGCCGAGGTGGTCGCCTCGAGCCCCGACGAGCGCGACTCCTTCTTCGACCCCGCGGGCGACAAGGTCTACCGCCACCCCACGTTCTACGACATCCCCGAGGGCGTGGAGCACCTGTGAGCCTCCCCGACGACCCCCGCGTGCGGCACGTCCTGGCGCTGGGCGACGACTCGCTGATCTCCGCGCAGCGGATGGGCTGGTGGGTCAGCCGCGCCCCCGAGCTGGAGGAGGACGTGGCCCTGGCCAACATCGGGCTGGACCAGCTCGGGCAGGCCCGGATGCTGCTCGGTCACGCCGGCGACCTCGAGGGCCGCGGCCGCACCGAGGACGACCTGGCCTACTGGCGCGACGAGCGGGACTTCACCAACGTGTGCCTGGTCGAGCGCGAGCAGACCGACTTCGGCGTGGCCATCGCCCGGCTGCTGCTCTTCGCGACCTGGCAGCACGAGCTGTGGACCGCCCTGCGCGGCAGCACCGACCCCACGCTGGCGGCGATCGCGGCGAAGGCGGTCAAGGAGGTCGACTACCACGTCGACCACGCCCGGCTGTGGACGCTGCGGCTGGGGGACGGCACCGAGGAGAGCCACCGCCGGATGCAGGCCGCGCTGGACGCCGAGTGGGGCTGGGCCGCCGAGCTCTTCGACGGCTCCCACCTCGGCTCCGGCCTGGTCGAGGACGGTACGGCGGTCGACCCGGCCACCCTGCGCGAGCCGGTGCTGCGCCGGGTCGGCGAGGTGCTGGAGCGCGCCACGCTGAGCGTGCCCGAGACGCCGCCCGCCGTCGCCCGCGGCCGCGAGGGCCGGCACACCGAGCAGATGGGCTACCTGCTCGCCGAGATGCAGCACCTCACCCGGTCGCACCCGGGGGCGACGTGGTGACCATGGAGCGGACGCACGCGTGGGCGCTGGCGGCCGGCGTACCCGACCCGGAGATCCCGGTCGTCACGATCGAGGACCTCGGGATCCTGCGCGACGTCACCGAGGACGACCAGGGCCGGGTGCACATCCGGATCACCCCGACCTACTCCGGCTGCCCGGCGATGGAGGCCATCCGGCAGGACCTGATCGACACCCTCACCGACGCGGGCTACCGCCGGGTGTGCGTGGAGTTCGTGCTGGCGCCCGCGTGGACCACCGACTGGATGACCGAGGAGGCGCGGGAGAAGCTCGAGGGCTACGGGATCGCCCCGCCCGGACCGCGGCCGGCCGACGACGTCGTACCCCTCACTCTCAGCGTGCGCTGCCCGCAGTGCGGCAGCCCCGACACCCGGGAGTCCAGCCGGTTCGGCTCGACCGCCTGCAAGTCGCTGTGGGTGTGCCAGGCGTGCAAGGAGCCGTTCGACCACTTCAAGGCCATCTGATGGCCGCCCGGCCCGAGGTGCATCCGCTCCGGATCGCCGCCATCGACCCGCTGACCGACGACGCGGTCGCCCTCACCCTGGACGTGCCCGAGGAGCTGCGCGAGCGCTATGCCTTCCGGCCCGGCCAGCACCTGACGCTCGTGGGGGAGGACGGCGTCCGCCGCTCCTACTCGCTGTGCGTCGCGCCGTCCACGGGCGTGTGGCGGATCGGGGTCAAGCAACTGCCGGGCGGCGCCTTCAGCGAGGGCGTGCTGCCCGGCCTGAAGGTGGGCGACGCCCTGCAGGTGATGACGCCGTCGGGCAGCTTCGGACCGGCGCCGGACCCGAACCGGGCGCGGCGGTACGTCGGCATCGCGGCCGGCTCCGGCATCACCCCGGTGCTCTCCATCGCGGGCGCCGTGCTGGAGACCGAGCCGCGCTCGCACGTCACCCTCGTGGTGGCGAACCGGACCCACCGCTCGGTGATGTTCCTGGACGAGATCGCCGCGCTGAAGGACGCCTTCCCTGACCGGGTGCAGGTGCTCCACGTGCTCTCCCGCGAGCAGCAGGACGTGGAGCTGCTCTCCGGCCGGCTGGACGCCGAGCGGCTGCGCCGGCTGATGCCGCTGATCGGCGACGCGGGCGAGGTGGACGACTGGTTCCTCTGCGGCCCGCAGGAGATGGTGCTCGCGCTGCGCGACGAGCTGGTCGCGCTCGGGGCGACCTCGGTGCACACCGAGCTCTTCCACGCCGAGCCCGTCGCGCGGCCGGCGCGGGCCCGGACCGAGGCGCTGGAAGGCGACCCGGAGGGGGCCGCGACGGTGCGGCTGCGGCTCGAGGGCCGCACCACCGAGCTGGCGCTGCCTCCCGACGGCCCGCCGGTCCTGGAGGCGGCGCTCGCCGTGCGCTCGGACCTGCCGTTCGCCTGCAAGGGCGGCGTGTGCGGCACCTGCCGGGCGCTGCTGGTGGAGGGCAGCGTCGAGATGGACGCCAACTGGGCGCTGGAGCCCGAGGAGGTCGAGGCGGGCTACGTCCTCACCTGCCAGTCCCACCCGACCTCGGCGCGGGTCGAGCTCGACTACGACGCCTGAGCGCGGCTCAGGTGTAGCGCTCGGGCAGCTTCTGGCCCATCTTCACCTGCGCCTTGGGCAGGCGCATGAACTTCATCTGCAGCGACCGGGTGACGGCGTAGGACGTCGTCCCCTTCAGCGGGGCGTCCGGGAAGCGCCGGGTCAGCTCGCGCCGCAGGCGGAAGCGCATGATCACCAGGTCGATGGCGACCAGCAGGAGCAGGGCGAGCAGGACCGCGTTGGCCCACCCGGCCGCGGCGGTGCTGCCGGTCCAGCCCAGCACCAGGTAGATCACCAGCAGCGGCAGCAGCAGCTCGACGTAGGAGAGCCGGACGTCGACGAAGTCCCGGATGAAGCGGCGCACCGGCCCCTTGTCCCGAGCCGGGAGGTTCTTGTCGTCGCCGGTCCGCATCGCCTCGCGGACCCGCTCGTTGGCCTTGGCCCGCTGCTCGCGACGGGCGGCCGCCTGCTCCTTGCGGGTGCGGGGAGCCTTGGCGCGGGCCTTGGCCGCGGCCTCGGCGTCGCGGCGCTTCGGGGTGGGGCGGCCCTTGCCGGTCACGCCCTCGTCCGCCGGGGTGGTGGACGTCTCGGGCTCTGGCTCGGGCTTCTGGCGGCGGAACACGCCCCGACACTATCCGGTGGGCACTGCCCACTGCTCGCCCCCACTTGGGTTTCGGCCTAGGGTGGAGGAGCACCAGCCGGCGGGGGAGCCGGCGCACCGAGAGCGTCGTGACGAGCGACGCGAGGAAAGGCCACCCATGAGTTTGTGGAAGCGCATGACGCTGATCTTCCGGTCCAAGGCGAACCGGGCCCTGGACCGGGCCGAGGACCCGCGCGAGACGCTCGACTACAGCTACCAGCGCCAGACCGAGCTGCTGCAGAAGGTACGCCGTGGCGTGGCCGACGTCGCGACCAGCCGCAAGCGCGTGGAGATCCAGATCAAGCAGCTGGAGTCGCAGTCGGACAAGCTGACCCAGCAGGCGCAGAAGGCCATCGACATGGACCGCGAGGACCTCGCCCGCGAGGCGCTGACCCGCAAGTCCGGCCTGACCTCCCAGATCAGCGACCTGCAGACCCAGCACGCCTCCCTCCAGGGCGAGGAGGAGAAGCTCGTCTTGGCCCAGCAGCGACTGCAGGCCAAGGTCGAGGCCTTCCGCACCCGCAAGGAGACGATCAAGGCGACCTACACCGCGGCCGAGGCGCAGACCAAGATCAACGACGCGGTCACCGGCATCGGCGACGAGATGGGCGACGTGGGCCAGGCGATCCAGCGGGCCGAGGACAAGACCGCGGCGATGCAGGCCCGGGCCGGCGCGGTGGACGAGCTGATCGCCTCCGGCGCGCTCGACGACGTGACCTCCCTCAACCGCGGCGACGACATCTCCCGTGAGCTGGAGTCGATGAGCTCCCAGTCCGACGTCGAGGCGGAGCTGGCGAGGATGAAGCAGAGCCACCAGATCGAGGCCGGCGGCAGCGGCGGCGACGCGATCGTCGAGTCCGAGCGTCAGAAGACGGTCGAGGACGGCGACAAGCCGTGACCGGCCGCACCCGCTGAGGGCGTCGATGGCGCAGTCACGCTTCATCCGCGACACCGGCCTCACCGTCCGGATGACCACGGTGATGTTCCTGCTCGGGGCGCTCTTCGTGGCGCTGATCGTCACGCTGATGTTCCTCGCCGGGAGCTCGGGCTACGGCGGGCTGGTGCCGATCATCGGCCTGGTCGGCATCGGCATCGCGTTCTACCAGTGGTGGTCCTCGGACAAGGTGGCGATGCGCGCGATGCGCGCCCGCGAGGTCACCCCCGAGGAGGCACCCGAGCTGCACGGGATGATCGACCGGCTCTGCGCCCAGGCCGACATGCCCAAGCCCCGCGTCGGGATCGCCGACCTGTCGATGCCGAACGCGTTCGCGACCGGTCGGTCGCCCGAGCGCGCGGTGGTGTGCGTGACCACGGGGATCATGGGCAAGCTCACCCCCGAGGAGCTCGAGGCGGTGCTCTCCCACGAGCTCTCGCACGTCGCCCACCGCGACGTGCTGGTGATGACCCTGGCCTCCTCGGCCGGGATCGTCGCCGGGATGCTCACCCGCGGCGCCCAGTGGGGTGCCGTCGGCGGGCGCCGGGGCAACAACGGCGGGCTGCCGGCCTTCCTCATCGTGCTCGCGGTCTCGCTGGTCGTCTACGCGATCAGCTTCTTCCTCACCCGGCTGCTCTCGCGCTACCGCGAGCTCAGCGCGGACCGGGCCGGGGCCTACCTCACCCAGAAGCCCGGCGCGCTGGCGTCGGCGCTGCAGAAGATCAGCGGGGAGATCGCGGCGACGCCGCAGCGGGACCTGCGGGCGAACAAGGCGATGAACGCCTTCTTCATCGCCCCGGCGGTCTCGGGCATGACGCTGAAGACCCTCACCGCCACCCACCCGCCGCTGCAGCAGCGGCTCGAGCAGCTCGCCCGGATCGAGGCCGAGCTCTCCCGCCCGACCTGAGGAGCGAGCCGGTGAAGTTCTGGAGCGCGCTGACCGGACGCAGCCAGCCGCGGCGACCCGACCTGGACGCGCTGTTCGCCGTACCCTCGGCCTCGATCGGCCTGGAGGCCGCGGGGTTCCGGCCCGCCGGGGTCGGCACGGTGTGCTTCCGCGCAGGCAGCGGCGCGGCCGCCGCCCAGGTCGAGGACGAGATCCGCCGGATGCTCGACGACGACCCGGACGTCCCCGACGACGTCGTGTTCACCACCGATGACTTCGGCTACACCTGGCTGGTCGTGCGCCGTGACCTGGGCAGCGCCGACGGGCCCGCCGACGTCGCGGGCCTGGTCACCGAGCTGCACGCGGTCAACACCACGCTCGAAAAGGCCGGCTTCGACACCGGGCTGCTGTGCACGATGCTGCCGTTCACCGGGGTCGGCGGCGAGCGGTTCGGGCTGGTCTACCTCTACAAGCAGGGCACCTTCTATCCCTTCGCGCCGCGGCCCGGCGGCGGGCAGACCCGGGACACCCTGCTCGAGCTGCGGGTGCGCGACCTGGTCGCCGGCGAGGTGCCGGTCGAGCCGGACCAGCAGCGCTGGCTCGCCCTGTGGGATGCGCCCGGCCTGACCTAGAATCGCTGGATGTGAGTGAGGTTCCCTGGACCGAGGCCGCGACGCTCGGCCGCGAGGACGCACACGCCACCTGGGCGCTGGCCGCACGGATGAGGCTGGAGGAGCTCGCGGGGACCTACCACGCCACCATCACCTCCGCCGAGCTCGCCGAGTGGGTGCAGGAGCGCAGCCGGATCCGCACCCGGCAGCAGCCCCGGCACTGGCTCGGGGACGTGCTCTACCGGACGATGCAGGACAACGTCGACCGTCGCGAGCCGTTCCTGGCCTCGCTGTGCGTGGACCAGTCCGGCCGCGTCGCCTCCGGCTACGCCGGCCGCGTGCAGTTCCTTCGCGGCGGCGCCGAGCCCGCCGACCCCGACGCGCACGCCGCCTCCGAGCGGCTGGACTGCTATCGCTGGTTCGGCGCGACGCTGCCCGAGGGCGGCGGCGAGCCCGGCCCGATGCCCTCGGCCGTTGCGCCGCGCCGTACGACGTCCGCCGCCGCGGGCCGCAGCCGCGCGCCGCGCCCTGCCGGCACGCGCGCCGCGCCCACGCCGCGGGTCGCCAAGACCGATGTGATGCCCAAGATCTGCGACCGGTGCTTCATGGCGCTGCCCGCCTCCGGGCAGTGCGACAACTGCGACTGACGGATTCTGCCTGTTGCTCGAGAAGGATGCCTACCCTAGACTCCTTGATAAGTTCTCGGGACAGGGGAAGATATGCGATCGGCTTTTGCGGCTGTTTTGTCGTTGGTTCTGGGTGGCGGCTTTGGCTTGGAGGACTCCGTCGAGCCACCGCCGCAGCGCCCCCTCGTCGTTGGCAAGTAATGAGCGAGGGAGGGCGCCCGCTGAGTGGTGTGGCGGTCGAGGCGCAACTTTGGCCGTCGGTCGATACGCTTTCTACGATGGATGAAGGGTCGACATTCGAATTGCGCACTATCGCGCAGAGTCGTACGGATAGCGCCGGACGCTTCGCTTTAGCGGCCAGCGACGCTGTTGGCCGTATGGTTAGTGGTGGGTCCTTCGACGTGGACGTCGTCGCACGAGGTGCGGACGGTTCCCAGTCTTCCTACAGTCTCACTCTGGTGGGTGGCACCTCGAAGTCGGCGGGGGACGGTGTGGTCGAGCTTAGTGATGCCGGCGTTGTTGCCAGCGAAAAAGTGAACTTGACCCTCACAAAGAGGGGAACTCCAGACGCGTCACCTGGGTCTGAGATGCTTGAGATGCCGACAAAGTCGGTTCATGTGACAAGTCGAGGTGTGTCTTTGTCCGAGAGTGATCGTCGCGATGCTGCTAGGTCCACAACGTCTGCAGCGGCTGGGTTCCCGAACGGCTGCCCCGTTACTGGCACACGACTGGTCAAGAAGTTGGGCGACCGATGGGTTAACGTGGGAAACGCTTTCAGTCGAGGTGTAGGGAAACAAATTCGCTTTACCTACGCGGGGACGGCAGACAGTTCTCTCGGTGTCGGGGTTTCCTTCAGCGGAAAGTATGGGTCGTTCTCGAGGAGCGGGACCGTCACCCGAGAACGTACTTTGGGGGTTGGGTGGCCACTGTACAAGAAACCCAAGTCCAGATACTTGGACACTCTCTTCTCGTACGGGAAATATTGCACAACGGTGCGGAGCCCTGGCCCGTCCTTCACCTTTCGCGTTAAAGCCATCCGACATCAGGGTGGTACACGCCACCGCAACGTAGCATTTCCGAGTGCAACTCACTGTGTCAGGTACCGTTCGGCTGGCTCGGAATCTTCGAAAAGATCGAGCAATGCTATGGTATGGCTTAATGGGGCCAAACTTGGTGGAGCGATTGGTATCGATTTGTCCAGCAGGACGGGCTTTCGTTCCGACGCCTTCCAGTACTGGAAGTTCGTGAAGCCAGGGCGTCTATGCGGGCAGCGAGATAAGCCAGCGGGTTCTCCTCGGGTCATCGCCATGAAGCCGAAGAACTGGTGAAAGCAACGGCGATCGGGTTGGCGGTCCTTTGCTGCCTCGCCCTGCTGAGCTGCACCGAGTCCAGCGGGCCCGGGACCGGGACACCTGGTGAAGGGTCTGCCCTCGACGTCGGACGAACCCCTGGCAGCATCTGCGTGCCCCGGGGGAAGGACGGGGCGAAGACGTTCGGAGCCATGGATCTGCGCAACGTGACCGATTCCGATGTCGTCATCACCCGCGTGGGACTGGCTGGAGCACGCGGCATGGAGGTTGTCGGTTCACAGGTGGTTGCCTCGACGCCCAACAGTCAGGTGGTCGCTGACGGCTGGCCGCCCCTCGGCCGTGATCTCCGTCAAGAGTTCGCGACGGGCCGATCTGCCTCGCGCACGGTCTTGGGACCGAACGAGGTCGTGACGCTGTGGACCGGCCTGCGTGCGGTGTCTGGTGATGGTTCCGCGCGAGCAGTGCGCATCTACTACCGGCAAGGCGAGCGGCACTATCGACAGGACGGCGTGGACTCGGTGCGGGTCACCTCCCGCTCGTCGTGCTAGACGCCGGTGTGGTCTCCGCCGTCAGTCGCGGTGCGACTTGCCCGGCAGGTCGAGCATCCGCTGGAGGGCGACCTTCGCCTCGCGCTCGGTGTCCGGGTCGACCTCGATCCGGTTGACCACGGTGCCGTCGACCAGGGACTCCATCGCCCAGACGAAGTGCGGCAGGTCGATCCGGTTCATCGTCGAGCAGTAGCACACGTTCCGGTCCAAGAAGACGATCTCCTTGTCCGGGTGGGCGTCGGCCAGTCGCTTGACCAGGTTGAGCTCGGTGCCGATCGCCCAGACCGACCCGGCGGGCGCGGCTTCGATGGTCTTGATGATGAACTCGGTCGAGCCGACCAGGTCGGCCTTGAGCACCACCTCGTGCTTGCACTCGGGGTGCACCAGGATGTTGATGCCCGGGTGCCGCTCGCGCAGCTCGTCGACCACGTCCTCGGAGAAGCGGCCGTGGACCGAGCAGTGCCCCTTCCACAGGATCATCCGGGCGCTCTCGAGCTCCGCGGCGCTGAGCCCGCCGCCCGGCTGCAGCGGGTCCCAGACCACGCAGTCCTCCAGGGCCATGCCGAGCTTGAGCACGGCGGTGTTGCGGCCCAGGTGCTGGTCGGGGAGGAAGAGGACCTTGGCGTCCTCCTTCTGGTCCAGCGCCCACTCCAGCGCGACGTCGGCGTTGCTGGAGGTGCACACCACGCCGCCGTTGCGGCCGCAGAAGGCCTTGATGTCGGCGGAGGAGTTCATGTAGGTCACCGGCACGACCCGGTCCTGCACGCCTGCGTCGGCCATCGCGTCCCAGGCCGTCTCGACCTGGTGGATCCGCGCCATGTCGGCCATCGAGCAGCCGGCGGCGAGGTCGGGCAGCACGACCTGCTGCTCGGGGGAGGTGAGGATGTCGGCGGACTCGGCCATGAAGTGCACGCCGCAGAAGACGATGTACTCCGCCTCCGGCCGGGCGGCCGCGTCCCGGGCGAGCTTGAAGGAGTCGCCGGTGACGTCGGCGAACTGGATGACCTCGTCGCGCTGGTAGTGGTGGCCCAGCACGAAGACCCGCTCGCCGAGCGCCTCCTTGGCCGCGCGCGCCCGCTCGACCAGGTCGGGGTCGGAGGCGGCCGGCAGGTCACCGGGACACTCCACGCCGCGCTCGGCGCTCAGGTCCCGGCCTCGGCCGAGGGGGAGAAGGGGCAGCGGAGCCGTCGACATGGGCTCATCGTAGTGGCGCCGGCCCCCGGTGCCCGGTGTGGCTCAGAGCAGGGAGCCGTGATGCAGGTACGGCGCCGGCGGCCGCATCCGGCGCAGGCACAGGTAGCCGAGCTGGTGGACCGACAGCCGCGCGGCGAGGCCCACGTCGAGCGCCCACTCGTTCGCCGCGGTGATGTGGGGGACGGTGACCGGCCGGTCGCCGGGCGCCGAGGCGAGCGCCTCCCAGAGCAGCGAGGAGGCGGTACGCCGGTCGGTGGCGGCGAGCAGGACCGGCGTCGAGCCCTCGCCGAGGTAGGCGTAGCCGGAGGCCGACGGGCGGTCGACGACCACCAGCCGGAAGAGCGAGGCGAGCACCGGGTGGTCGGGGCCGTGGGCCGCGCCGCGGGAGTGCCGGTCCACGGAGTCCATCAGGTCCAGGTCCCGCTCGGTGCCCTCGCGCACATGAGGCAGCGCCGGGAGGGCGGCCCGGTCCACGGTGCCGTGCAGCAGCATCTGCGGGTGCAGGGTGAAGCCCGCCAGGCGGTAGCGGCGGACGGCGGCGGGGTCCGCCGAGGCGGCGAGCATGCCGCGCAGGCAGCCGGCGCCGTACTCCTTCGCGGCGTCCAGCAGTGCGGCCCCGATGCCCGCGCCCTGCAGGTCGGGGCGCACGGCGAAGGAGGCGAGGAGCCACATCAGCTCGCGGCGGAAGGAGACCGCGAAGCCCACCACCTCGCCGTCGGTCTCGGCGACCCAGCAGCCGCCGGGGTCGGTGCCGAGCAGATGCGCTGTACGGCGACGCCAGGACGCGCTGCCCGCCTCCGAGCGCCGGGCCGGGACCAGGGTGCCGGGCAGCCCGTGGGCGACGTCGACGCCGTAGTAGCTCTCGTCGCTGATCCGCTCGGACGCCGGGACGTCTGCGGGCAGCATCGGCCGGACCAGGGTGCTGGCGCGGTCGGTCACGGACCGACACTAGGCTCCCGCCGAGCGATCGGGGGGTGGACCCGCGGACGAGGCGTCGATGGTGCGGTCGGTGGGGATCGAGGAGGAGCTGCTGCTGGTGCACCCCGGGAGCGGGGAGATGGCCAGTGTGTCCTCCCGGGTGCTGCACCGACACCAGGCGAGCCCGAGTGCCCGGGGCGAGGGCGCCGAGACCGACCTCGAGGGCGAGCTGCTGCAGCACATGGTCGAGACGCACACCGACCCCGGCACCGACCTGCCCGAGCTCGGCCGTCAGCTGCGGGCCGCGCGGGTCACCGCCATCGAGGCCGCAAAGGCGGCCGGCGTCCGGGCCGTCGCCGTCGGGGTGGCCCCGCTGGCGTCGGAGGGCACGTCGGTGACCCCGGACGCGAGATACGAGCGGATCGTGCAGGAGTTCGGCGACACCGCGCTGGCCGCGGGCACGCTGGGGATGCACGTGCACGTGGACTGTGCCGACCGGGCCGAGCAGATCCGGGTGATCGACGGGCTGCGGCCCTGGCTGCCTCTGCTGGTGGCGGTGGCGGCGAACTCGCCGTACTCCGAGGGGCGCGACACCGGCTATGCCTCCTGGCGCCAGCAGGTGTGGTCGCGCTGGCCCGCGGCCGGGCAGGCCGAGCCGTTCGGCTCGCCGGAGGAGTACGACCGCGTGACCCGGCGGATGACCGAGATCGGGTCGGCGCTGGACGACGGGATGCTCTACCTCGACGCACGGCCGTCCGCGGAGTTCCCCACCGTGGAGCTGCGCGTCGCCGATGTCTGCACCGACGTCGACGACGCGATCCTGGTCGGGTCGCTGGCCCGGGCGCTCGTGGAGACCGTGGCCGATCCCGAGGCCGAGGTGCCCGTCTGGCGCAGTGACCTGCTGCGCGGCGCGCACTGGCGCGCGGCGAGGTACGGCGTGGGCGGCGACCTGGTGCACCCGGTCTCCGGCGCGCTGGTGCCGGCGGCCGAGGCCCTGGACGCCCTGGTCGCCACGGTCCGGCCGGCGCTCGCCGACGCGGGGGACGAGGAGCTGGCCGCCCGCGGCCTGGAGCGGCTCTTCGCCCGGGGCAGCGGGGCCCGGCTGCAGCGGCAGGCGTGGGAGCGCACCGGGGACCTCGCGGCGGTCGTGGCCGACCTGGTCGAGCGCACCGAGGCCTCCGCACGCGCCACCGGTACTGGGGAAGGATGAGGCCATGCGCGTGCTGATCGCCCCGGACAAGTTCGCCGGCACCCTCACCGCGGTGCAGGCCGCCGCCGCCATCGCCGAGGGCTGGGCCCGGCGGGCGCCGGACGACGAGCTGGACCAGGCGCCGATGGCCGACGGCGGGCCCGGCTTCGTCGACGTCCTGCACGCCGCGCTGGGCGGGGACCTGCTGGCGGTCACGGTGGCGGGGCCGTTCGGCGACCCGGTGCCCGCGACGGTGCTGCTGGCCGAGGGGACCGCCTACGTCGAGAGCGCGCAGGCCTGCGGGCTGCACCTCAGCGGCACCGACCGGCCCGAGGAGGCCGGCACCCGCGGTGTCGGCGAGCTCATCGCGGCCGCGATCGACGCGGGCGCCGAGACGGTCGTCGTGGGTCTCGGGGGCAGCGGCAGCACCGACGGCGGGGCCGGGCTGCTGGCGGCGCTGGGCGCCACCGCGGACGGGCCGCTGGACGGCGGCGCCGCGGGCCTGGCCGGAGTCTCCTCGGTCGACCTCTCCGGCGCCCGCGAGCGGGTGGCCGGGGTGCGGCTGGTCGCGGCGAGCGACGTGGACAGCCCGCTGACCGGTCTGTTCGGTGCGGCGAAGACGTTCGGCCCGCAGAAGGGGCTGAGCGAGGACCGGATCGTGGTCGTGGACGGCGTGCTGGAGTCCTTCGCCGAGCTCGCCGGCCGCCGTACCTCCCTGGAGAAGGGGGCGGGCGCCGCAGGCGGCCTCGGCTTCGGCCTCCTGCTCCTCGGCGCGCGCCGACAGCCCGGGATCGACCTGGTGACCGACGCGGTCCGGCTCCCGGAGCGGGCGCGACAGGCGGACCTGGTGGTGACCGGGGAGGGCGCCTTCGACTTCTCCAGCCGCAGCGGGAAGGTGCCGTACGGCGTCGCCCAGACCGCCGAGCAGGCCCTCCGGCCCTGCATCGTGCTCGCCGGGCGGGTGGACGTCGGAGCGCGGGAGATGCGCGCCCTCGGCGTCGAGTCGGCCTACTCCCTGCTCGACGTCGCCGGTGAGGAGCGCGCCTTCGCCGACCCCGCCGGTGCGCTCGCCGACGTGGCCGAGCGGGTCGCGCGCACCTGGAGCCGCTAGCGTCGCGGACGTGGACGACGTCGACTACCCGCCCGCCCTGCAGGTGGCCTCCTGGCGCCGCGAGGTCCAGGCGCTCTACGCCGCCGTCCGTGCGGAGGCCGACCCGGCGAGCGCGCACGAGCTCTGGGTCGCCGGGCGCACCGAGCTGTTCGAGACCCATCCGGCCAGCCCGCGCCGTCCCGGGCAGGCGCTGCGGCACGCGGACTACGACCCCGCCTTTCGGTTCACCGCGCCCATCGAGCCGGCCGACCTCGACCGCTGGGAGTTCCAGTCCGGCACCGACGGGGCCGTGCCGTTCAGCGGCGTCGGCACCGTCCGGCTCGGCGATCTGGGCAGCGTGGCGGTGTGGTGGCTGGAGTCCTACGGCGGAGGGCTGTTCCTGCCGCTGCGCGACGGCAGCGCCGAGACCTACGGCGCGGGCCGCTACGTCCTGGACACGGTCAAGGGCAGCGACCTCGGCCGCGAGGGGGAGGCCTGGGTGGTCGACCTCAACTTCGCCTACAACCCCTCCTGCGTCTACGACCACCGCTGGGTGTGCCCGCTCGCCCCGCCCGAGAACCGGGTCGCGACGCCGGTCCCGGTGGGGGAGCTGCTGCCCGAGGGGTACGACGGATGAGCCGCGACACCACGTCGCCCGGTTTGGGCGAATAGCCCGGAACCGGGCGGGTCTCGGCGGTAGGCTCACCCGGTGCTCCTCGCCTTCGACACCGCGACTCCGCAGGTCTCCGTCGCTCTCCACGACGGGAGCGACGTGGTGTGGGAGCGGCGCAGCGAGCAGACGATGCGGCACGGCGAGCAGCTCGCCCCGCTCATCGACGCCGCCCTCCGCGAGACCGGCTGCACCCGGGCCGACCTGACCGGCGTCGCCGTCGGCACCGGGCCGGGCCCCTTCACCGGACTGCGGGTCGGCCTGGTGACCGCCCGCACCCTCGGGCTGGTGCTGGGCGTCCCCGTCCACGGCGTGTGCACGCTGGACGTGCTCGCCCTCGAGGCCGTGCAGCGCGACGCCGTCACCGACGACTTCCGGGTCGCGACGGACGCGCGGCGCAAGGAGGTCTACCTCGCGACGTACGACGCCACCGGCCGCCGCCTGGAGGGACCGGTCGTCGACCGGCCCGAGAACCTCGCGACCGACGCCCCCGTGGTGGGCGAGGGTGCGACGCTCTACCCCGACGCGTTCCCGACCGGCGTCGAGCCGCAGCGTCCCTCCGCGGGCTGGCTGGCCCGAGCGGTCCGGGAGCACCGGGCGGCCGTCACCGCCGCGGACCCGCTCTATCTCCGCCGCCCGGACGCGGCGATGCCGGGAGCCCCCAAGCGGGTCTCGTGATCCGGCCTGCCACCGAGGAGGACCTGGCGGACCTGGCCGCGCTGGAGGACACGCTGTTCGGGTTCACCGCCTGGTCGCGCGCCCAGGTGGCCGAGGAGGTCGCGAGGGGCCGCGTGCGGGTGGCCGACGGCGAGCGGGGAGTGACGGCGTACGTCGTCACCAGCACCGCGGGCGAGGTGACCGACCTGCTGCGGATCGGCGTGCGCCCCGACCATCAGGGCCGCGGCCTGGCCGGGATCCTGCTCACCGACGCACTGGAGCGAGCCGAGGGGGAGAGGATGCTGCTCGAGGTCGGCGACCGCAACGAGCCCGCGATCGCGCTCTACCGCGGCCACGGGTTCGCGGTGATCGACCGGCGGCGCGGCTACTACCGCGACGGGTCGGACGCGCTGGTCATGAGCCGGTCGCTGGCCTGACCGGCCCGGACAGGAACCGGTGCGGCGCCCGGTAGCCCAAGCGCTCGTAGGTGCGCACCGCTGGGGTGTTCGCGGTGTAGACGCCCAGCGTCGCCACCCCCGGCCCGCTCGCCTGCGCCCGCGTCGTCAGCGCCGCGCTCACCGCCACGCCCAGACCCCGGCCGCGCAGGTCCGGGTGCACGGTCACGCCCTGCAGGTGCCCGACGCCGCTGCCCCTCCGGGTGATCGACCCGACGGCCACCAGCCGGCCCTGCTGCTCGACGCCCAGCCAGGCCTCGGCGGTGCGGTTGCCCGGCCGGTCCCAGGAGGTCGGGTTGCCGGCGTCCAGGAGCGCGTCGATAGCGGCGTCGTCGGCCACCTCGACCACGGGCACGGCGGGCGGCGGGGGCAGACGATCCGACCACATCCAGGTCCATCGGCCGAGGACCTCCTGCGGCCAGGGCGGGGTGATGCCGACGTCCTCCAGGGACAGCCGGTCCGGTGCCGCCTCGACCCGCGCCAGCCCCTCCAGCAGCGGGGACAGCGAGGGGGCCGGGCCGGTCGCGACCCAGGTCGTGCCGGGGTGCCGGTGGCAGCCCTGATGCGTGCGGGCGACCTCGACGACCAGGGCGTCGCCGTACCTCCACCCCCGGGTCACCGGGTCGTCGGCCAGCTCCCAGCGGACATAGGGCGTCGGCGGGTCGGCGAGCAGCTCGGCCGCGGTGATCTCCTCCACGAGGCTCATCATCCATCGGACACAATGGGATCCATGAGCGACGCCCCCCTCGTTCTCGGCATCGAGACCTCCTGCGACGAGACCGGTGTCGGCATCGTGCGGGGCACCACGCTGCTCGCCGACGCTGTCGCGAGCAGCGTCGACGAGCACGCTCGCTTCGGCGGTGTGGTGCCGGAGGTGGCCAGCCGCGCCCACCTGGAGGCCATGGTCCCCACGCTGGAGCGCGCGGCCGAGACCGCCGGCGTGCGGCTGGCCGACGTGGACGCGGTGGCGGTGACCAGCGGCCCCGGCCTCGCCGGTGCGCTGCTGGTCGGGGTGGCCGCGGCAAAGGCGCTGGCGGTCGGGCTCGGGAAGCCGTTGTACGGCGTCAACCACCTGGCCGCCCATGTCGCGGTCGACCAACTCGAGCACGGGCCGCTGCCGGAGCCGTGCCTGGCGCTGCTGGTCTCCGGCGGCCACTCCAGCCTGCTCGAGGTCGAGGACGTGACCAGCGGCGTGGACCCGCTCGGCGCCACGATCGACGATGCCGCGGGGGAGGCCTTCGACAAGGTGGCCCGGCTGCTCGGCCTCCCGTTTCCCGGCGGCCCGCACATCGACAGGGCGGCGCGCGAGGGGAGCAGCGTCTACGTCGACTTCCCCCGCGGGCTGACCTCGCGCCGGGACCTGGAGCGGCATCGCTTCGACTTCTCCTTCTCCGGCCTCAAGACCGCGGTCGCCCGCTGGGTGGAAGCCAAGGAGCGCGCCGGCGAGCCGGTGCCGGTGGCCGACGTGGCCGCGTCCTTCCAGGAGGCGGTCTGCGACGTGCTGGTCCGCAAGGCGCTGGACGCGGCCGCCGAGCGCGGCGTCGAGGACCTGCTGATCGGCGGCGGGGTCGCCGCCAACTCGCGCCTGCGCGCGATGGCCGAGGAGCGGGCCGCGCGCCAGGGTGTCCGGGTGCGGGTGCCCCGGCCCGGGCTCTGCACCGACAACGGCGCGATGGTCGCCGCGCTCGGGGCGGAGATGGTGCAGCGCGGCCGCACGCCCTCCGGCCTGGGAATCCCCGCGGACTCCTCCCAGCCGGTCACCCAGGTCTCGGCCTGACCCTCACCGATCGGAGAGGACCCAGGGGACCTCGTAGAGCTCGCCGCCGCGCTCCGGCGGCAGCACCTGGGTGATGTCGCCGCGCAGGTCGCCGCGGACCAGCATCCAGTCGCCGTCGGCGCTCCGCGCGGGCAGCAGGAAGTGCTCCTCGTCCTCCCAGACCAGCGGGCCCACGACGGTGTTGGTGACGTCGCCGCGGGTGGTGAGGGCGCCGTGCTGCTCACCGGAGGCGGCCTCGCGGATCAGATAGCCGGCCGGCGGCCCGTCGGTGTCCGGCTGGCGTACGTCGCTCCAGTCGCCGTCGGGGGAGAAGCCACCGACCCCGCGGATGCAGCTGCGCCAGGCATAGGCGCCCGCCGGCTCGTCGTAGACGCCCACGCAGGAGTCCACCTCGTTGGGCGCCGTCCGGTCGGTGGACACGCTCAGCAGGCCATCGATCGAGCGGGCGAGCACCACCGTGATGGAGCGCGGCAGGGTGCGCTCGGAGCCGTCGGTGGAGAAGGCCGTCACCCGCCCCCGGCCGTCCCAGGTGTTGACGTAGACCTCGCACTCCTGCGTGCACCCGTCCTCGCCGCGCACCGCCGCTACCCAGCCGGTGCCGCCACCCCTGGTGACGGGGACCTGCCCGACCGTCTCGACGCCGGCGTCGGTCCACACCCGGACCGCGCCGCGGGGCGTCGTCCAGGCCGCCACGCTGCCGTCCGCGGACAGGACCACGACGTCCTGGACGCTCTGGCTGCCGGTGACCTGGGTGCTCGCGACGCTCCCGTCGGGGGCGAGCTCGTCGAAGGCGTAGCTCCCGTCGCCGGTGCGCTGGTAGCCCGCGAGGTAGGTCTCCCCGAACCGCGTGAGGCTGTCGTAGCGGCGGGCGAGCTGCACGCTCTCCCCGTCGGGCGTGTGCAGGACCCGGCCCTGGATCCAGGCCACCGTGGGCGGCTCGCCGCCCGGGGCGGCGCGGTCCAGCCGCACCGAGAACGGCTCCGGCGCGTCCGCGGGCTGCGGCCGCTGCGGAGCCTCCCCGCCGGCCATCATCGCCGTCGGCACGATGACCGCGACCGCGGCCGCGGCCGCCAGCGCCCCCGCCACGCGGCGGCGCCGCCGGATCGTGCGCGCGGTGCCGCGCACCCCGTCCAGGGTCACGCCCTCGCCGTCGACGCGGTCGGCCCGCTCGCGCAGGGCGCTCCCCATCAGCTCGCCCAGCTCGTCGTCTCGGGCACTCATCGGGACTCCTCCTCTCCGGTGCGGGGGTTCAATGACTGGGGTGCGCGCTCGCGCAGGGCGGCGAGCGCGCGGCTCGCCTGGGACTTCACGGTCCCGACCGAGCAGCCGAGCACGTCGGCGGTCTCGGCCTCGGTCAGCTGCTCGTAGTACCGCAGCACCACGACCGCGCGCTGGCGTCGTGGCAGGGTCTGCACGAAGGCCCACAGCTGCGCGGAGACGCCGTCGTCGTACTCGTCGCTGACGCCTCGCTCCGGCAGCGCCTGGCTGCTGACCTCCGAGCGCTTGAAGGCGCGGCGCCACAGCGAGCTGTTCTCGTTGACCAGGATCCGGCGGACGTAGCCGTCCAGGCTGTCCCGCTCGCGGACCCTGTCCCAGCTCAGGTAGAGCTTCGCCAGCGCCGTCTGCACCAGGTCCTCGGCGGTCGCGTGGTCGCCGGCCAGGAGATAGGCGGTCCGCATCAGCGAGGTACGGCGGGCCTGCATGTAGGCGGTGAACTCGGTGTCCCGGTCCCCGCCCGCGCGGCGGACCCCGATCGCCGTACTCGTCTCCGGCACCTCCGCCACCCCCTCTCGCTCGATCCTGTCGCACCCAAGACGCCGAGCGGGGGAGGACGGGTTGCAGAAATCTCGACACCGGGCGCCGGGCTCTCGCGGCGGCCCCTAGGGTGGGCGAGGTCAGGAGACCCCGGAGGAGGCCGCATGCAGCAGGTACGTGGCGTGGTCGCGCGCAAGCAGGGTGCGCCGGTCACCGTCGAGACGATCAACGTCCCCGACCCGGGCCCGGGCGAGGCCCTGGTGCAGGTGCAGGCGTGCGGGGTCTGCCACACCGACCTGCACTACCGCGAGGGCGGGATCAACGACGAGTTCCCCTTCCTGCTCGGCCACGAGGCCGCGGGGGTCGTGGAGGCCGTCGGCGAGGGCGTCACCGAGGTCGCGCCGGGCGACTTCGTGGTGCTCAACTGGCGCGCCGTGTGCGGCGAGTGCCGGGCCTGCACCCGCGGCGAGCCGTGGTACTGCTTCAACACCCACAACGCCACCCAGAGGATGACCCTGGAGGACGGCACGGAGCTGTCCCCGGCGCTGGGCATCGGCGCCTTCGCCGAGAAGACCCTGGTCGCCGCCGGCCAGTGCACCAAGGTCGACCCGTCGGCCCGACCCGCGGCGGTCGGGCTGCTCGGCTGCGGTGTCATGGCCGGCCTGGGTGCCGCCATCAACACCGGCGACGTGGGCCGCGGCCGCAGCGTCGCGGTGATCGGCTGCGGGGGCGTCGGGATGGCCGCCGTGGTCGGCTCCGCGCTCGCCGGGGCGTCGACGATCATCGCCGTCGACACCGACCCGCGGAAGCTGGAGTGGGCCACCGGCCTGGGCGCCACCCACACGATCCACGCCGGCGAGGAGGACCCGGTCGAGCGGATCAAGGAGATCTGCGGCGCCGACGGCTCCGAGGGCGCCGACGTGGTGATCGACGCCGTCGGGCGGCCGGAGACGTGGAAGCAGGCGTTCTACGCCCGGGACCTGGCCGGGACGGTCGTCCTGGTCGGCGTACCGACCCCGGACATGAAGATCCCCGACCTGCCGCTGATCGACGTGTTCGGCCGCGGCGGGGCGCTGAAGTCGAGCTGGTACGGCGACTGCCTGCCCAGCCGCGACTTCCCGATGCTCGTCGACCTCTACCAGCAGGGTCGGCTGGACCTGGACGCCTTCGTCAGTGAGGAGATCGCGTTGGACGACGTGGAGGCCGCCTTCGACAAGATGCACTCCGGTGACGTGCTGCGCTCGGTGGTGATCCTCTGATGAGCGTGCGCGTGGACCACGGGACCGCCTCGGGGACCTTCTCCCTGGACGGCGAGACCCACGAGGTGGAGAACAACATCTGGGTGGTGGGCGACGACGACGAGTGCATCGTCATCGACGCGCCGCACGACGTCGACGCGATCCTGGAGGTCGTCGGCGGGCGGCAGGTGAAGGCGATCATCTGCACCCACGCCCACGACGACCACGTCCGCGTCGCCCCGGAGCTGCGGCAGCGCACCGGAGCGCCGATCCTGCTCCACCCCGATGACAAGCCGCTGTGGGAGCTCACGCACCCCGACGAGCTCTGGGACGCCGACCTCGCCGACGGCCAGTCGGTGAAGGTGGCGGGCGCCGCGGTCAAGGTGCTGCACACCCCCGGCCACGCACCGGGGGCGGTCTGCCTCTATGTGCACGACCTGGACTGCGTCTTCACCGGCGACACCCTCTTCCAGGGCGGGCCGGGCGCGACCGGCCGGTCGTTCAGCGACGAGGACCAGATCAAGGAGTCGATCCGCGGCCAGCTCCTCCGACTGCCCGAGGAGACGGTCGTCCACACCGGGCACGGCGCCGACACCACGATCGGCGGCGAGCGCGCGAACCTCTGAGACCCCGACCAGACAGGGAGAGCAGGCGGGTGACCCGCATCCGACGAGCCACCGCGGTCCTCGCGGCGCTGGCGTGTACGGCGACCCTCGGGGCCTGCTCGCCCGACCCGGCGGAGCAGGACCGCCCCGGCAGCGCGGCATCGCGCTCCGCGGAGCCCGACCCGCCCGGCCCCGCCGAGCGGATCGGCGTGCGCGCGGGCTGGGGGCCGAGCGAGGCGCAGCTGGACCGGGCGCTGGGGAAGGTCCGGCGGCTCCCGCTGCCGAAGCTGGCCGGCCAGGTCATCGTGGCCGACTACTCCGGCACCCGGGCGCCGGTCGGCCTGGTGCGCTCGCTGCACCTGGGCGGGGTGATCGCCTTCTCCGGCAACGTCGTCTCCACCGACCAGATCCGCTCGGTCAACCGGCGCCTGGCCCGGGAGGTCCGCCGGCCCTGGCCGCTGCTCACCGGCGTGGACCAGGAGGGCGGCATCGTGGAGCGGGTGAAGGGCGAGGCCACCCGCTTCCCGACCTTCATGTCCGCCGGGGCCGCCGGGGACACGCGGGTGACCCGCCGTGCCTACGCCGGCAGCGCGGGCGAGCTGCGCGGGCTGGGCTTCCTGACCGGCTTCGCGCCGGACGCGGACGTGACGATCGGTCCCCGCGACCCGGCGATCGGCTCCCGGTCGGCCGGCTCGGACCCGGCCGTCGTGGGCGAGCAGGTGGTCGCCGCGTCCCGGGGCTTCCTCGACGGCGGCGTGCTGCCCGTCCTCAAGCACTTCCCCGGCCACGGGTCGGTCACCAGCGACAGCCACCTGACCCTGCCGGTCCAGTCCCGGTCGATGAGGCAGATGCGGCGCAGCGACCTCGCCCCGTTCGCCGACGCCGTGGACGCCGGCCTGCCGGCGATCATGGTCGGGCATCTGGCGGTGCCGGCGATCCAGCCGGGGATGCCGACCTCGCTGTCCCGCAAGGCGATCACCGGACTGCTCCGCCGCGACCTCGGCTTCGACGGCCTGGTCTTCACCGACTCCCTGGAGATGCAGGGGGTGACCAACCGGTTCGGCTCCGCCGAGTCGGCGGTGAGGGCCGTCAACGCGGGCGCCGACGTGGTGCTCATGCCACCCGACCCGCGCGCCGCCCGCGCCGGGCTGGTGACGGCGGTCGAGCAGGGCCGGCTGCCCCGGAAGCGGCTCGTGCAGTCCGCGACCCGCATGGTCGCCTGGCTGCTGCACCAGCAGCGGACCGGCCCGCAGCGTGACCGCGCCCCGGGATCGGCCGCGCGGGCCTCGCGCGCGCTCTCCGCCGCCGCGCTCACGATCACGGCGGGCCCCTGCAGAGGCCGGCTGGTGCGGGGCGCCGTGACTCCCCAGGGCGACCCCGTCGCGGTGGCGAACTTCAGCGCGGCCGCCCGGCGCGCCGGCCTGGAGGTGCTGGTCCGGCGCAGCCCGCCGGACGACCTCGCCACGCCGGAGCCGGCGCCGGCGGCGGTGGCGCGTCCCGTGCGGCCCGCGGAGCCGGGACCCAAGGCGACCAAGAAGGAGCGACAGGCCTACACCGCGGCGCTCGCGCAGTGGCGCCGGGACAAGCAGGCCTACGCGGACTACCAGCAACGCCGGGCGGCCTGGCAGGCTCGTGAGGACCGGCGCCGCTCGGCGCTCGCGGCCTGGGAGGCCGACGAGCAGGCGCGACTGGACGCGGGGACCTCGATCGGGTTCAGCGGCTTCGAGTCCGGCACCGTGGACGGCGAGATCGCGGTGGCCACGGACACGCCGTACTCCCTGGGCCGGGTGGGCGCCCCGGTGCGGATCGCCGCCTTCGGCAACACGCCCGGAGCGATGTCGGCCCTGGTGGAGGTGCTGCTGGGTGAGGCGAGGGCTCCCGGCCGGCTGCCGGTCCGGATGCCCGGTCTGCCGCGCCAGGGCTGCTGAGCCGGATCACAGGGGCCGCACGAGCAGCGCGGTGCCCTCGCCGGCGACCCGGGTGAGCACCAGCGTGCCCTCCTCGTCGCCGCGCAGCGCCAGCCGCTTGCGCAGCTGCTCGGGCACCACGTCGACCCCGCGCTTCTTGATCGCCAGGCGCCCGATCCCGCGCTCGCGCAGCGCCGCCCGCAGCTGCTTCTCCCGGTAGGGAAGGCGCTCGAGCACCCGGTAGGAGCGGGCGAAGGGACTCGATGCGGGCGCGTCGGAGGTGACCCAGGCGATGTGCTCGTCCACGAGCCCGCCGTCGGCCAGCGCGGCCACCGCTGTCACCAGCCCGGCCCGGATCACCGCACCGTCCGGCTCGTGCAGGTAGCCGCCGAGCCCCCGCACCGGCCGGTCCCGCCCCTGCCAGGGGTCGTCGGCCTCGGTGAGCGAGACCTGCCCGTCGGCGGTGATGACGGTGGCACGGCGACGCGCGGTGGCGAGGTACGGCGACCACAGCGCCGCCTCCTTCACCTCCCCGCCGAGCGAGACCCACTCCGCCTCGACATCGCCCGGGACCAGGTCGTGCGGGATGCCCGGCGCCACCTTGACCACCCCCGGTCGGCGCAGCAGATGCTCGACGAACGGCCAGGGCGGGGTCCAGGAGTCGGGGTCGAAGGTCCGGCCCCGACCGCCGCGGCGGGCCGGATCGGCGAAGGCGAGCGCGAAGCGGTCCAGGTCGACCTCGGTCGCGTCGGCTCGGTGCACCTCGCCCGCGTGCCCGGCAGCGGCCAGGTTGGCGCGCGCGACGGCGACCCTCACCGGGTCCAGATCGACGCCGCTCACGGCCAGCCCTGCGCCGGCCATCGCGATCAGGTCGCTGCCGATGCCGCAGCCGAGGTCCACCACCCCGCGCGGGTCGTCGGCGAGATCGCTCGCGGCCAGCCGCGCCGCGCGGTGAGCGGCCACCGGGGGAGCGGTCGCCTGCTCCAGGCCGTCGGGGGTGAACCACATCCGGTCCGCGGCCTCGCCGAGCTTCGCCCGGCCCCGCTGGCGCAATGCCGCCTGCGAGAGGGCGGCCGCGCGCTGCTCGGGGGAGGCGGCCGGCGCGAGGCGCCGTACCTCCTCCGCGGCGCGCACCGGATCGCCCTGCTCCTGCGCCCGCGCGGCGGCCGCCAGCAGTGCGGTGCCCTCGTCGGTCAGCAGCCACTGGAAGGTCGCCACGTCCATGGCCGCATCATCGCAAGCCCGCAGCCATGAGCTTCTGGCACTCTCGGACCGTGAGTGCTAACGTCGGTGCTGGCACTCTCACCCCGAGGGTGCCAGCGCCCGTGACCGGCGCACGACCCCCGCGACGGCGTGCATCGGAGCAGCGGTCGCACCGAACGTACCCCGAGGCGCTCGGGCGCCTCACCCGATGAGTCAGCCACGACACACAGCACCGAGAAAGAGGTCGATCAGAAGTGTCGGTCAACATCAAGCCCCTCGAGGACCGCATCGTCGTCAAGCCGCTCGACGCGGAGCAGACCACCGCCTCCGGCCTGGTCATCCCCGACACCGCGAAGGAGAAGCCCCAGGAGGGCGAGGTCCTCGCGATCGGTCCCGGCCGCGTCGACGACGCCGGCAACCGCGTCCCGATCGACGTCACCGTCGGCGACAAGGTCATCTACAGCAAGTACGGCGGCACCGAGGTGAAGTACTCCGGCGAGGAGCTGCTCATCCTCTCGGCCCGCGACGTCCTCGCTGTCGTCTCCTGACGCAGTCCTGACCCGGACGTCATACGACCCGTGGAACCGCTTCCGCACCTCGTATGACGTCCGGGCGCCAGGCTCGTCTCCCCAAATCCTGAGGAGCATCAGATATGCCGAAGATCCTGGAGTTCGACGAGTCCGCCCGTCGCTCCCTCGAGCGCGGAGTCGACGCGCTCGCCAACGCCGTCAAGGTGACGCTGGGGCCCAAGGGCCGCTACGTCGTCCTCGACAAGAAGTGGGGCGCTCCCACCATCACCAACGACGGCGTGACCGTCGCTCGTGAGGTGGAGCTGGACGACCCGTTCGAGAACATGGGCGCCCAGCTGACCAAGGAGGTCGCCACCAAGACCAACGACGTCGCCGGTGACGGCACCACCACCGCGACCGTCCTGGCCCAGGCGATGGTCCACGAGGGCCTGCGCTCCGTGGCCGCCGGCGCCAACCCGATGGCCCTCAAGCGCGGCATGGACGCGGCGGCCGAGGCCGTCGGCGACGCGCTGCGCGAGGGTGCCCGCGAGGTCGAGACCCGCGAGGACATGGCCAGCGTCGCCACCATCTCCAGCCGCGACTCCCACATCGGCGACCTGCTCGCCGAGGCCTTCGACAAGGTCGGCAAGGACGGCGTGATCACGGTCGAGGAGTCCAACACCATGGGCACCGACCTGGAGTTCACCGAGGGGATGCAGTTCGACAAGGGCTACATCTCGGCCTACATGGTCACCGACACCGAGTCGATGGAGGCCGTCCTCGACGACCCCTACATCCTCCTGCACCAGGGCAAGATCTCCTCGATCCAGGAGCTGCTGCCCCTGCTGGAGAAGGTCATCCAGTCCGGCAAGCCGCTGTTCATCCTCGCCGAGGACGTCGACGGCGAGGCGCTCTCCACCCTGGTCGTGAACAAGATCCGCGGCACCTTCACCGCCGTCGCGGTCAAGTCGCCGGCCTTCGGCGACCGCCGCAAGGCGATGATGCAGGACATCGCGACGCTGACCGGCGGCCAGGTCGTGGCCCCCGAGGTCGGGCTCAAGCTCGACCAGGTCGGCCTCGACGTGCTGGGCACCGCCCGCCGCGTGGTCGTCACCAAGGACACCACCACCATCGTCGACGGCGGTGGCGAGGCGTCCGAGGTCGAGGGCCGGGTCAACCAGCTCAAGGCCGAGATCGAGAACACCGACTCCGACTGGGACCGCGAGAAGCTCCAGGAGCGCCTCGCGAAGCTGGCCGGCGGCGTGTGCGTGATCCGGGTCGGCGCGGCCACTGAGGTCGAGCTGAAGGAGAAGAAGCACCGGATCGAGGACGCGGTCTCCGCGACCCGTGCCGCGATCGAGGAGGGCATCGTCGCCGGCGGTGGCTCGGCGCTCATCCACGCCTCCTCCGTGCTCTCCGACGACCTCGGGCTCAAGGGCGACGAGGCGATGGGCGTGCGGATCGTGGCCAAGGCCGTCGACGAGCCGCTGCGCTGGATCGCCGAGAACGGCGGCGACAACGGCTACGTCATCGTCGCCAAGGTCCGCGAGGGCGGCGCCGGCACCGGCTTCAACGCCGCAACCGGCGAGTACGGCGACCTGGTCGCCGAGGGCGTCCTGGACCCGGTCAAGGTGACCCGCTCCGCGCTGGTCAACGCCACCTCGATCGCAGGCATGCTGCTCACGACCGAGACCCTGGTCGTGGACAAGCCCGAGGACGAGGAGGACGCTCCGGCCGCCGGCCACGGCCACGGGCACGGTCACTGACCGAGGAGTGAGCCGGAGTCGCGCCGAGCGCAGCGAGGTGCGGCGTAGGCGAGCCCCGCAGGGTCAGTGACCAGACAGGAACGGTCACTGACCCCCGGCCTACCCGTGGACGGCCCGTCTCCCCCTCGGGGAGGCGGGCCGTTCTTCGTCATTAGCCCTCGTTGGGCGGCGGTAGGCATCGTTGGCCACTTCCGTCACGGGCCCCCCATCCCTTAGCCTGTGCCCTGAGGCTCGGGCACACCTTCGGAGGGTTCCCGGGGTCGACACAGACACCGGAAGGGAACCGGGACGATGATGGGGCATGGGTGGCGCGGGGTCACGCGCGTTGTCCTTGCGATGCTCGTCCTCGTCGGCATGGTCGCCGTGGTGCAGGTGGGCGCCGACGGTCGGGAGTCTCGGGCGGAGGCGGC
The DNA here is from genome assembly GCF_019931675.1 of Nocardioides rotundus. Taxonomy (GTDB): domain Bacteria; phylum Actinomycetota; class Actinomycetes; order Propionibacteriales; family Nocardioidaceae; genus Nocardioides; species Nocardioides rotundus. The sequence goes on along the minus strand of NZ_CP082922.1, from coordinate 2,639,876 downwards.
GCCCGCCGCCCTGGCGCAGGATCCGACCAGCTGCCCGACCCCGATCAGCCTGAAGAACGGCAACTTCGAGAGCCCGACGGTGCCCAACGGAGCGGGTACGAACGTGCTCGAAGGGACTGCAGGACTGGAGTGGCTGACGACCGCCTCCGACAACCTGATCGAGTTCTGGCGGGGCACCGTCACCGCAGCGAACGGCGGCCTGGCGATCTCCGCGCAGAGTGGCAGCCAGTGGGTCGAGCTGAATGCGACCCAGACGTCCTCGCTCTACCAGCAGATCGCGACCACGCCCGGACAGACCATGCGCTGGAGCATCTGGCACCGGGCTCGCAGTCGCAACAGCATCGCGGGTGACGACACCAACACCATGCAGGTGAAGATCGGCAGCACGGTCACGAACGCCGTGGCTCAGGTCCCCGCCGGGCAGACCAGCGCCAACATCAGCACCACCGACGCCCAGTGGGTGCAGTACACCGGCACCTACACCGTGCCGGCGGGGCAGACCAGCACGGCCTTCGTCTTCTCGGCGGTCTCCGGCACCAGCGGGAACGCCACGCTCGGCAACTTCCTGGACAACATCATCTTCGGCAACGCGCCGTGCATCATCACCGACAAGAGCGTCCGGGACGTCAACGGCGGGGTGACCACCGCCGGGGACGTCCTGGAGTACACCGTCCGCGCCACCAACAACGGCGGCGCCGCCTCGATCCTGACCTCGATCACCGACCAGATCCCGGCCAACACCACCTACGTGCCCGGGTCCCTCACCGTCGACGGGACCACGCGCACCGACGCCATCGGCGACGACGTCGGTCAGGTGTCCGGGGGAGTGGTGCGTGCGAATGTCGGATCCGGGGCGACCGCGAGCCAGGGCGGATCGCTCGCGGTCGGACAGACGGCCACCGTCACCTTCCGGGTCCGGGTCAACGACGGAGTGGCCGCGGGCACCCCGATCACCAACACCGCCGAGACCAGGTTCCGCTGGCTGAGCGCCACCGACACCGAGCGCATCTCGACCTCGCAGACGACCACCAACACCGTCGAGCGGGTCGGGCTGACCCTGGACAAGACGCGGGGCACGGTCACCGACGTCAACAACAACGGGCTGCGCGACGCCGGCGACCGGGTGACCTACTCCTTCCTGGTCACCAACACAGGCTCCACCCAGGTGACCGGGGTATCGGTGAGTGACCCGAAGGTCGGGGCCGTCTCCTGTCCGACCACGACCCTGGCGGCGGGCGCGTCCACGACGTGTACGGCGACCTACACCATCACCCAGGCCGACACCGACAACGGCCAGGTGCTCAACACCGCCACGGCGACGGCGAATCCGCCGAACAACAACGCGCCCGTGACCGCGACCGACAGCGACACTCTGACCCTGGACCGGCGCGGTGGCATCACCCTGGACAAGCAGTCCACGCTGAACGACGGGGACGGCGACAACCGGGCCGACGTCGGCGAGCAGATCCAGTACCGCTTCGTGGTCCGCAACACCGGCAACGTCTCGCTGACCTCCGTGGCGATCAACGACCCACGGGTGCAGGCGACCTGTCCGACCGGCCCCCTGGCCCCGGGGGACGAACGGGTGTGCACGGCGACCTACACCGTCACCCAGGCCGATGTGAACAGCGGCTCGGTCGACAACACCGCCACCGCCTCCGGCACCACTCCGACCGGCAACCGGCTCACCTCCGACCCGGACAGCACCACGGTGCCCACCGAGCGCCGCTCCGGCCTGGCCCTGGACAAGACGGCAGCCCTCTCCGACCGAGACGGCGACGGCGCCGCCGACGTGGGCGAGACCATCACCTTCCGCTTCGCGGTCCGCAACACCGGCACCGTGACCGTCGACAACGTCACGATCAACGACCCCAAGCTCCGCGATGCGGGTGTCACGGTGAGCTGCCCGACCGGGCCGCTGGCCCCGGGCGAGACCCGCACGTGCACGGCGACCTACACCGTCACCCAGGACGACATCGACGCCGGATCGGTCAGCAACACGGCCACCGCGAGCGGCACCGCGCCCAGCGGCGTCCCCAACCCGACCTCTGCTCCGGACGACACCGTGACCCCGGTCGACAGCACCTCGGGGATCAGCCTGGACAAGTCCGCTGTCCTGCGCGACGGCAACGCCAACAACGCGGCGGACGTCGGCGAGGTGATCGACTACACCTTCGCGGTGACCAACGACGGCGGCGTGACGCTGACCGACGTACGCATCGACGACCCCAAGGTCGGCCCCGTCACCTGCCCCACCCGGATCGCACCCGGCGCCACCGTCACCTGCCAGGCGAGCTACACCGTCACCCAGGCCGACGTGGACGCCGGCACCATCGTCAACACCGCGACCGCCGTCGCCCGGACCCCGAGCGGTGAGTCCCTGCGCTCGGCGCCCGACACCACCCGCACGCCCACCGACCGCACGGCCGCCCTGACCCTGGACAAGCGGGGCACGCTGGCCGACGGCGACGGCGACGGTCTCGCCGATGTCGGGGAGACGGTGAACTACTCCTTCATCGTGGAGAACACCGGCACCACGACGCTCACCGGGCTCTCGGTGACCGACCCCAAGGTCACCGGGGTCAGCTGCCCGACGACCACGCTCGCTCCGGGCGCCACGACGACGTGTACGGCGACCTACACCGTCACCCAGGGCGACCTGGACGCCGGCGGCGTCGCCAACACCGCCCGGGCCACGGCGACGCCACCCACCGGGGTCGACCCGCCCGCCGCCACCGACTCCCACCTGATCCCGGCCGACGTGGAGACCGCGCTGGCGCTGGTCAAGGACGGCACCCCCGCCGATGAGAACGGCGACGGCCGGGTGCAGGCCGGCGAGACGATCGACTACACCTTCACCGTCACCAACGAGGGGACGCAGACCGTCAGCGGGCTGCGGGTCCAGGACCCGAAGATGTCGGTCACCTGCCCCACCACGACGCTGGCTCCGAACGCCTCGGTGACCTGCACCGGCAGCTACACCGTCACCCAGACCGACGTCGACAACGGCGCGGTGGTCAACAACGCCGTCGCCACCGGCACCACGCCCGGGGGTGCCAGCGCGGTCTCCAACGAGTCGACCCACCGGGAGCCGACCAGCACCCGTGCCGCACTGGCGATGACCAAGACCTCCCAGCTCGCCGACCTCAACGGCAACGGCGGAGCGGACGTCGGCGAGACGATCAGCTACGAGTTCAGAGTGCGCAACGTCGGCGACGTGACGCTGCGGGTGCTGCGGGTCGACGACCCGATGCTGGCCGCCGCCGGGATCGAGGCGACCTGCACCGGCGAGCCGATCGAGCCGGGCCAGACGACCACCTGCTCGGCGACGTACACCGTCACCCAGGCCGACGTCGACCGCGGCACCATCACCAACACCGCGACCGCGGTGGCCAACGACCCCGAGGGCAACCCGGTGCGCTCGAACGAGTCCAGCACCTCGATCGACGCCGAGCAGACGCCCGCCTTCACCCTGGACAAGCAGGCCGACCTCAACGACGGAGACAGTGACGCGCTGGCGGATGCGGGCGAGACGATCGACTACTCCTTCGTCGTGACCAACACCGGCACCACGACGCTGACCAACGTCACCGTCACCGACCCCAAGCTCGGGGCGGTCGACTGCCCGACCGGGACGCTGGCCCCCGGCGCCTCGATCACGTGTACGGCGACCTACACCGTCACCCAGGGCGACGTGGACTCCGGGAGCGTGGACAACCGGCGACCGCGACGGCGAGCTCGGGCGGCACCACCCTGCCGGAGCAGGTGGACACCACCAGCACGCCCACCGACACCGCGGCCTCGGCGACCCTGGACAAGCGGGCGGCACTCGACGACACCGACAACGACGGCCTCGCCGACGTCGGCGAGACCATCGACTACTCCTTCGTCGTCACCAACACCGGGAACGTGACGCTGTCCGGCGTGGACGTCTCCGACCCGAAGGTCGGCCCGGTCACCTGCCCGACCGGGCCGGTGGCGCCGGGGGAGTCGGTGACCTGCACGGCGACCTACACCGTCACCCAGGGCGACGTGGACTCCGGCAGCGTGGACAACTCCGCGACCGCGACCGCGAGCACGCCCGACGACGACGAGGTGACCATCCCCGGGGACAGCACCGAGACGCCCGCCGACACGAGCGCCTCGATCGGGCTGGACAAGACCGGCAGCCTGGTGGACGGCGACGGGGACGGGCTGGCCGACGTCGGGGAGCGGGTGAACTACAGCTTCCGCGTGACCAACACCGGTGGGGTCACCCTGTCGGCCGTGCGGGTCCGCGACCCGAAGGTCGGCACGGTCACCTGCCCCTCCGGGCCGCTCGCCCCCGGTGAGTCGGTCACCTGCACGGCGACCTACACCGTGAGCCAGGCCGATGTGAACTCCGGGAGCGTGGACAACACCGCCATCGCGGCCGCCGACACGCCCTCGGCCACCTCCGTGCAGTCCGACCCGGACTCGCACGCGATCGAGGCCGACGACGCCGCGTCGATCGCGCTGCAGAAGACCGGCGTGCTGGCCGACGGGGACAACGACGGCCTGGCCGACGCCGGTGAGACGATCACCTACTCCTTCCGGGTGACCAACACCGGCAACGTGTCCCTGTCCGAGGTGAGCGTGACCGACCCGAAGGTCGGCCCGGTCACCTGCCCGACCGGCGCCCCCGGACCCGGCGACTCCGTCACCTGCACCGCCACCTACACCGTCACCCAGGACGACGTCGACGCGGGCTCGCTGACCAACGTCGCGACCGCCGAGGCGGTTCGCGCCGGTGGCGGATCGGTCCCGCCGGCCACCGATGACAACGTGCAGGCCGTCGACCAGACCAGCGGCCTCTCCCTGGTCAAGCGCGGCGCGGTGGTCGACGCCGACGGCGACCAGCTGGCCGACGTCGGCGAGGAGATCCGCTACACCTTCACGATCACCAACACCGGCGCGGTGACGGTGAGCAACCTCGCCGTGAGCGACCCCAAGGTCGGGGCGGTCACCTGCCCGACCGGCCCGCTGGCGCCGGGCGCGGCCGTGGAGTGCACCGCGTCCTACACGGTCACGCAGGCCGACGTGGACGCGGGCTCGGTGGACAACGTCGCGACCGCTGCCGGCACGTCGCCGGCTGGGCCGGTCCAGTCCCCGCCGGACGACGACACCCAGCCCACCGACAGCCGCAGCGCGCTGAGCCTCAGCAAGTCCGCGAGCCTGGTCGACGGGGACGGCGACGGCCTCGGAGACGTCGGCGAGACGGTGAACTACACCTTCCGCCTCACCAACAACGGCACCACCACGCTGAGCGCGCCGCGGATCGCCGATCCGCTCGTCGGTGCGGTCACCTGCCCGACCGGCCCGATCGAGCCCGGGGCCACCATCGAGTGCACCGGCTCCCGGGTGCTCACCCAGGACGACGTGGACTCCGGCCTGGTCCGCAACGAGGCCCGCGCGACGGCCAGCGACCCCGACGGCGACCCGATCCCCAGCAACGTCTCCGACGCCGAGGTCGCCACCGACACCGGCACCGGCCTGGCCGTGGTCAAGGAGGGCTACCTCAACGACACCGACGGCGACGGGCTCGCCGACGTCGACGAGACGATCCGCTACGAGTTCCGGGTCACCAACACCGGCAACGTGACCCTGACCGGCGTCGGTGTCGACGACCCGAAGGTCCCGGGGGTCAGCTGTCCCGACACCACCCTGTCCCCGGGCGAGGCGGTCACCTGCGTCGCGACGTACACCGTCACCCAGGCCGACGTGAACGGCGGCTCCGTCGAGAACACCGCGACCGCCACCGACACCACCCCCGGCGGGCAGGAGACCGAGAGCCAGCCCTCGACCGAGACGCTGCCGGCCGACACCACCTCCGCGCTGTCGATCGAGAAGACCGGGTCGCTGGTCGACGGCGACGGCGACGCGCTGGCCGACGTGGGCGAGACGGTGGACTACACCTTCACCGTCACCAACACCGGCAACGTCACCGTCACCGACCCGCAGGTCAACGACCCGAAGGTCGGCTCGGTCGCATGTCCGTCCGGCGCCCTCGCGCCCGGCGCGAGCGTCACCTGCACGGGCAGCTACACCGTGACCCAGGCCGACGTGGACTCCGGCTCGGTGGACAACACGGCGACCGCGAGCGGCCAGCCGCCCTCCGGTCCGCGCACCGAGTCCGGCCCCGACACCGCCAGCATCGACGCGGACTCCGTCGCCCGACTCGCGATCGACAAGACCGCCGCGCTCCGCGACGCCGACAACGACCAGCGCGCCGACGTGGGCGAGACGATCGACTACACCTTCACCGTCACCAACACCGGTACGACGACCCTGAGCGGCGTCAGCGTCGACGACTCCAAGATCGGCACGGTCGCCTGCCCCACCGACGACGTCCGCCCCGGCGCGAGCGTCACCTGCACCGGCAGCTACACCGTGACGCAGACCGACGTGGACGCCGGCTCGGTGACGAACGTCGCGACCGCCTCCGCGCAGGACCCGCAGGGCGGCGGGGTCACCTCCGCACCCGACGACGCGGTCGTGGACGTCGACGACACCGGGGCGATCACCCTGGAGAAGACCGCCGCGCTCGGCGACGTGGACGGCGACGAGCTGGCCGACCCCGGCGAGACGATCACCTACTCCTTCCAGATCACCAACTCGGGCAACACCACCGTCCGCGACGTCCGCGTCGACGACCCCAAGGTCGGCACCGTCGACTGCCCGACCGGTCCGGTCGCCCCCGGCACGTCCACGACGTGCACCGCGACCTACACCGTGACCCAGGCCAACGTCGACTCCGGCACGGTCCGCAACGCGGCGACGGCCACCGCGGACTCGCCCACCGGCGAGGTCACCGCGCCCGAGGACACCGCGACGGTGCCGGCCGACACCACGCCGGCCCTGCAACTGGACAAGGACGCGACGCTCGCGGACGGCGACGGCGACGGGCTCGCCGACGTCGGGGAGCGGATCGACTACTCCTTCACGGTGACCAACACCGGCAACGTCACGGTCGACGGCGTGACCCTGGACGACCCCAAGATCGGCGCCGTGGCCTGCGAGCCCGGGGCGCTGGCTCCGCTGGAGTCGATGACCTGCACGGCGAGCTACACCGTCACCCAGGCCGACGTGGACAACGGCTCGGTGAACAACGTCGCCACCGCGAGCGCCACCACCCCCTCCGGTGGCACCGTCACCTCCCCGGAGGACGACGCGCGCGTGCCGGCCGACACCGAGGCCGCCCTCCGCATGGTCAAGGACGCGTTCCTGCGCGACGGCGACAACGACAGCCTCGCCGACGCCGGCGAGACCATCGACTACGTCTTCACCGTCACCAACACCGGCAACGTCAGCATCACCGACGTCAGCATCGCCGACCCGAAGGTCGGCCCGGTGCAGTGCCCGACCGGCCCGGTCCGTCCTGGCCAGTCGGTCGAGTGCACGGTGACCTACACCGTCACCCAGGGCGATGTGAACGCCGGGCGGATCGACAACGTCGCCACCGCCAGCGGTGCCACGCCCTCAGGCGGCTCGGTGACCTCGCCGCAGGACGACGCCACGGTCCCGGCGGACCAGCGCTCCACGCTGGCGCTGACCAAGACCGGCTCGCTGGTCGACCGGGACGGCGACGGGCTGGCCGACGCCGGGGAGCGGATCGACTACACGTTCACGGTGACCAACACCGGTACGACGACCCTCACCGACGTCTCGGTGCGCGACTCCAAGATCGCCTCGGTCAGCTGCCCCACGGGACCGCTGGCGCCCGGCGCGTCCGTCGACTGCACGGCGAGCTACACCGTCACCCAGTCCGACGTGGACGCCGGCGTGGTGCGCAACGAGGCGGTAGCGGGGGCCACGGACCCGGCGGGCAACCCGGTCCCGAGCCCGGTGACCGACGAGGAGATCGCCGCCGACGGCGCGGCCGCGCTCGCCCTGGTGAAGTCCGGCACGCTCGGCGCCGGGGACGCGGACGGCGACGGCCTGGCCGACGTCGGGGACACCGTGGACTACACGTTCACGGTGACCAACACCGGCAACGTCACGGTCAACGGCGTCAGCATCGCCGACCCGAAGGTCGGCGCCGTGAGCTGTCCGACCGGCCCGGTGGCCCCCGGAGCCTCGGTGGAGTGCACCGCGACCTACACCGTCACCCAGTCCGACGTGGACGCGGGCCAGCTGCGCAACACCGCGACGGCCACCGCGACCCGCCCCGACGACACCACCGTCACCTCCCCGACCTCGACCGACACCCTCACCGTCGACACCACCGCCGCCCTGTCGATCGTGAAGGAGGCCGCGCTCGCCGACCGGGACGGCGACGAGCTGGCCGATGCCGGCGAGACCGTCGACTACACCTTCACCGTGACCAACACCGGGAACGTGACGATGATGGGGGTCGGCGTCGCCGACGACAAGGTCGACGTCAGCTGCCCCACCGGTGCGGTCGCACCCGGTGAGTCGGTGGAGTGCACGGCGACCTACACCGTCACCCAGGCCGACGTGGACGCCGGCTCGGTGGACAACGTCGCCAGCGCGAGCGGCACCACCCCCTCGGGAGGCGGCGTCACCTCCGGCCCCGACGACGCCAGCGTGCCCGCCGACGCGGAGACCGGCCTGACCGTCGCCAAGGACGCTGCCCTCAACGACGAGGACGGGGACGCCCTGGCCGACGTGGGCGAGACGGTGGACTACACCTTCCTGGTCACCAACACCGGGAACGCCACCCTCACCCGGATCCGGATCGACGACCCCAAGCTCGGATCGGTGAGCTGCCCCGCGGGTCCGCTGGGCCCGGGCGCGACCGTGACCTGTACCGCGACGTATTCCGTCACCCAGGCCGACGTGGACGCCGGCTCGGTGGACAACGTGGCGACGGCGAGCGGTCTCTCGCCCTCCGGTGAGGAGGTCACCTCGCCCCAGGACGACGCCACGGTGCCCGCGGACACGGCCGCCGAGCTCCGGATCGAGAAGGCCGGGACGCTGACCGACCAGGACGGCGACGGACTCGCCGACGCGGGCGAGACCGTGCGCTACACCTTCACCGTGACCAACACCGGCAACGTCACCGTCAGCGGCGTCGCGGTGCAGGACCCGAAGGTCGGCGCGGTCGAGTGCCCCTCCGGCGCGGTGCGTCCCGGTGACTCGGTGGAGTGCACGGCGTCCTACACCGTGACCCAGGGCGACATCGACGCCGGCTCGGTGAGCAACACCGCCACCGCGACGGGCACGACCCCCGACGACACCGAGGTCACCTCGCCCGGCGACGACTCGGTGCTGCCCGTGGACGGACGAGCCGGGCTCGCGCTGGCCAAGGACGCGGCGCTGGTGGACGCCGACGGCGACGACCTCGCCGACGCCGGGGAGCGGATCGACTACACCTTCACCGTGACCAACACCGGCACGCTCACGGTGAACGGCGTGAGCATCGACGACCCGAAGGTCGGCGAGGTCACCTGCCCGGCGGGTCCGCTGGCGCCGGGCGCGTCGGTGGAGTGCACGGCGACCTACACCGTGACCCAGGCCGACGTCGACGCCGGATCGGTGGAGAACACCGCCACCGCCTCGGGTACGAGCTCCCAGGGTGTCGTGACCTCGGCGCCCGACGACGCCACGGTCCCCGCCGACGGAACCTCCGGCCTGACCATGGTCAAGGACGCGTCGCTCAACGACCGGGACGGCGACGAGCGCGCCGACGTGGGCGAGACGATCGACTACACCTTCACCGTCACCAACGCCGGGAACGTGACCCTCTCCGGGATCGAGGTCGACGACCCGAAGGTCGGCGCGGTCACCTGCCCGACCGGGCCCCTCGCGCCGGGGGAGTCGAAGACCTGCGCGGCGTCGTACGTCGTGACTCAGGCCGATGTGGACTCCGGGTCGGTGGACAACACCGCCACGGCGACCGGCAGCGCCCCCGGCGGCGAGACCGTGACCTCCCCCGAGGACGACGCCACGGTGCCGGCTGACACCGCGTCGAGCCTGCAGATCGTCAAGGACGCCGCGCTGGCCGACGGCGACGGGGATCAGCTGGCCGACGTGGGTGAGCGGGTCGACTACACCTTCACCGTCACCAACACCGGCAACGTCACGGTCACCAGCGTCCGGGTCAACGACGCCAAGATCGACACCGTCGACTGCCCCACGGGTCCGCTGGCGCCGGGTGACTCGGTGACCTGCACGGCGTCCTACACCGTCACCCAGGCCGACGTGAACGCCGGCGCGGTGGAGAACACCGCGACCGCCGGGGCGACCACCCCCGCGGGGGAGCCGGTGACCTCGCCGTCCGATGACGCCACCGTTCCCGCCGACGCGACCGCGGCGCTCGGCCTGGTGAAGAACGGCTCGCTCAACGACCGAGACGGCGACGACCTGGCCGATGCCGGGGAGACGATCGACTACACGTTCACCGTCACCAACAGCGGCAACGTGACGATCTACGACGTCGCGGTGGACGACCCGAAGCTCGGCTCGGTGACCTGCCCCGCCGGCGCTCTGGCGCCGGGCGCGTCGGTGGAGTGCACGGCGAGCTACACGGTGACCCAGGCCGATGTGGACGCCGGTGTGGTGCGCAACGAGGCGACCGCGACGGGGTCGACGCCCTCGGGTGGCTCGATCGAGAGCCCGCTGGCCGATGAGGAGCTGCCGGCTGATGCTGCGTCTGGTCTGACGCTGGTGAAGTCCGGTGCGCTCAACGATCGCGACGGCGACGATCTGGCCGATGTCGGGGAGACGGTGGACTACACCTTCACGGTGACCAACACCGGCAACGTGACGGTCACGGGTGTGAGCGTCGACGACCCCAAGGTCGGCGCGGTCACCTGCCCGACCGGGCCGGTGGCGCCGGGGGCGTCGGTGGAGTGCACCGCGAGCTACACGGTGACTCAGGCCGATGTGGACGCAGGGACGGTGGACAACACCGCGACGGCGACCGCGAACTGGCCGGATGGCGAGGAGGTCGAGACCGGTCCGTCGACCGAGACGCTGCCGGCCGACACCGCGTCCTCCCTGCTGGTGGAGAAGACCGGCACCCTGGCCGACGAGGACGGCGACGAGCGCGCCGACGTGGGCGAGACGGTGAACTACGAGTTCGTCGTCACCAACACCGGCAACCAGACGGTCTCGCAGGTCGCGATCCGCGACCCGAAGGTCGGCGAGGTCGAGTGCCCCACGGGTGCGCTCGCTCCCGGTGAGTTGAAGACCTGCACCGCGTCCTACGTCGTGACCCAGGCCGATGTGGACTCCGGCTCGGTGGACAACACCGCCACGGCGACCGGCACCACTCCCGGCGGTGAGGAGGTCACCTCCGGTCCGGACGACAGCAGCGTGCCCGCGGACACCGCGTCGAGCCTGGCGGTCGTCAAGGACGCCGCGCTGGTCGACGGGGACAGCGACCAGCTGGCCGACGTGGGCGAGCGGGTGAACTACACGTTCACGGTGACCAACACCGGCAACGTGACCATCTCTCAGGTCGCGATCGACGACCCGAAGATCACGGGGGTGGAGTGCCCGACCGGTCCGCTGGCTCCGGGTGCGTCGGTGGAGTGCACGGCGTCGTACGTCGTGACCCAGGCCGATGTGGACTCCGGGTCGGTGGACAACAGCGCCACCGCGACCGGTAGCACGCCCTCCGGTGAGGACGTCACCTCGCCGTCCGACGACGCCACCGTTCCCGCCGACACCACCCCGGCGCTCGGCCTGGTCAAGTCCGGTGCGCTCAACGACCGAGACGGCGACGACCTGGCCGATGCCGGGGAGACGATCGACTACACGTTCACCGTGACCAACACCGGCAACGTGACGGTGTCCGGGGTGAGCATCGACGACCCGAAGGTGGGCGCCGTGGAGTGCCCGGCGGGTGCTCTGGCTCCGGGTGCGTCGGTGGAGTGCACGGCGTCCTACACCGTGACCCAGGGCGACGTGGACGCCGGTGTCGTGCGCAACGAGGCGACCGCGACCGGGTCGACGCCCTCGGGTGGCTCGGTGGAGAGCCCGCTGGCGGATGAGGAGCTCCCGGCGGACGCTGCCTCCGGTCTGACGCTGGTGAAGTCCGGTGCGCTCAACGATCGCGACGGCGACGATCTGGCCGATGTCGGGGAGACGGTGGACTACACGTTCACGGTGACCAACACCGGCAACGTGACGATGACCTCGGTCGCCGTCGACGACCCGAAGGTGGGTGCCGTGGAGTGCCCGGCGGGTCCGGTGGCTCCGGGGGCGTCGGTGGAGTGCACCGCGACCTACACCGTCACTCAGGCCGATGTGGACGCAGGGACGGTGGAGAACACCGCCACGGCGACCGCGAACCGCCCGGACGGCCAGGAGGTCGAGACCGGTCCCTCGACTGAGACCCTGCCCACCGACACCGCCTCGGCGCTGAGGATCGAGAAGACCGGTGCGCTGAACGATCAGGACGGGGACGACCTGGCCGACGTCGGCGAGACGATCGACTACACATTCACGGTGACCAACACCGGCAACGTCACGCTGACCGGCATCGCTGTCGACGACCCGAAGGTCGGCGCGGTCACCTGCCCGACCGGCCCGGTCACGCCCGGTGCGTCGGTGGAGTGCACCGCGACCTACACCGTGACGCAGGACGACATCGACGCCGGCTCGGTGACCAACGTCGCGACCGCCACCGGCACCACGCCGGGTGGCGGGGACGTGACCTCGCCCGGTGACGACTCGACCCTGCCTGTCGACGATCGGGGAGCGCTTCGACTGGCCAAGGACGCCGTACTGGCCGACGAGGACAGCGACAACCTCGCCGACGTCGGGGAGACGGTGAACTACACCTTCACCGTCACCAACACCGGCGCGACGACCCTGACCGGCGTCTCCATCGATGACCCCAAGGTCGGCGACGTGACCTGCCCGACGGGTGCTCTGGCACCGGGCGCGTCGGTGGAGTGCACGGCGAGCTACACCGTGACCCAGGCCGACGTGGACTCCGGGTCGGTAGAGAACACCGCGACCGCGGGGGCGACCGCGCCCTCGGGCGGGTCGGTGACCTCGGAGCCCGACGACGCCTCGGTCCCCGCCGACACCGCTGCGGGCCTGGTGCTGGTCAAGACCGGCGCGCTCAACGACGCCGATGGCGACGACCTGACTGATGCCGGTGAGACCGTGGACTACACGTTCACGGTGACCAACACCGGCAACGTGACGGTGTCCGGCGTGAGCGTGGACGACCCGAAGGTCGGCGACGTGACCTGCCCGGCTGGTGCTCTGGCGCCGGGCGCGTCGGTGGAGTGCACGGCGTCCTACACCGTCACCCAGGCCGATGTGGACGCCGGCGTGGTGCGCAACGAGGCAACGGCGACCGGGTCGACGCCGTCGGGTGGCTCGATCGAGAGCCCGCTGGCGGACGAGGAGCTCCCGGCGGATGCTGCGTCTGGTCTGACGCTGGTGAAGTCCGGTGCGCTCAACGATCGCGACGGTGACGATCTGGCCGATGTCGGGGAGACGGTGGACTACACGTTCACGGTGACCAACACCGGCAACGTCACCCTCTCCGGTGTGAGTGTCGAGGACCCGAAGGTCGGTCAGGTCACCTGCCCCGTTCTCCCGCTGCTTCCGGGCGGCTCGGTGGAGTGCACGGCGTCCTACACCGTGACGCAGGCGGACGTGGACTCCGGCACCGTGGAGAACACCGCGACGGCGACCGCGAACCGGCCGGATGGCGAGGAGGTCGAGACCGGTCCGTCGACCGAGACGCTGCCGGCCGACACCGCGTCCTCCCTGCTGGTGGAGAAGACCGGCACCCTGGCCGACGAGGACGGCGACGAGCGCGCCGACGTGGGCGAGACGATCCGCTACGAGTTCGTCGTCACCAACACCGGCAACCAGACGGTCTCGCAGGTCGCGATCGACGACCCGAAGATCGACGGCGTGACCTGCCCGACCCAGCCTCTGGCACCGGGGGAGTCCGCGACCTGCACCGCGTCGTACGTCGTGACCCAGGCCGATGTGGACGCAGGGTCGGTGGACAACACCGCGACCGCGACCGGCACCACTCCCGGCGGTGAGGAGGTCACCTCCGGTCCGGACGACAGCAGCGTGCCCGCGGACACCGCGTCCAGCCTGGCGGTCGTCAAGGACGCCGCGCTGGTCGACGGGGACGGCGACCAGCTGGCCGACGTGGGCGAGCGGGTGAACTACACGTTCACGGTCACCAACACCGGCAACGTGACCATCTCCCAGGTCGCGATCCGCGACCCGAAGGTCGGCGCGGTCGACTGCCCGACCGGTCCGCTGGCTCCGGGTGCGTCGGTGGAGTGCACGGCGTCGTACGTCGTGACCCAGGCCGATGTGGACTCCGGGTCGGTGGACAACACCGCCACCGCGACCGGCGACACGCCCTCCGGTGAGGACGTCACCTCGCCGTCCGACGACGCGACCGTGCCGGCCGACACCACTCCGGCGCTCGGCCTGGTCAAGTCCGGTGCGCTCAACGACGCCGATGGCGACGACCTGGCGGACGTCGGGGAGACGATCGACTACACGTTCACCGTGACCAACACCGGCAATGTCACCCTCACCGACGTGAGCGTGGACGACCCGAAGGTCGGCGAGGTCGACTGCCCGACCGGACCGGTCGCGCCCGGGGCGTCGGTGAAGTGCACGGCGTCGTACACGGTCACCCAGGCCGACGTGGACGCCGGACTGGTGCGCAACGAGGCGACCGCGACCGGGTCGACGCCCTCGGGTGGCTCGGTCGAGAGTCCGCTGGCCGACGAGGAGATCGCCGCCGACGCGGCCTCCGGCCTGACCATGGTGAAGACCGGTGTGCTCAACAGTGAGGACGGCGACGACGGCGCGGATGCCGGGGAGACGATCACGTATACGTTCACGGTGACGAACACCGGCAACGTGACCGTCACCGGCGTCAGTGTGGACGACCCGAAGGTCGGCGCCGTCGACTGCCCGGCCGGAGCGTTGGCTCCCGGCGACAGCGTGGAGTGCACGGCGTCGTACGTCGTGACCCAGGCGGACGTGGACGCAGGGACGGTGGAGAACACCGCGACCGCGACCGCGAACCGCCCGGACGGGGAGGCGGTCGAGACCGGTCCGTCGACCGAGACCCTGCCCACCGACCCCGCCTCGGCGCTGATGATCGAGAAGACCGGCGTCCTCAGTGACGGTGGTGACGACGAGCTCGCCGACGTGGGCGAGACGATCGACTACACGTTCAAGGTGACCAACACCGGCAACGTGACGGTGACCGGCATCGCTGTCTCTGACCCGAAGGTCGGCACGGTCACCTGCCCGAGCGACCCGGTGGCTCCGGGTGCGTCGGTGGAGTGCACCGCCACCTACACCGTGACGCAGGGCGACATCGACGCCGGCGCGGTCACCAACACCGCCAAGGCCACCGGCACCGCCCCCGGAGGGAACCCGGTCGAGTCGGAGCCCGATGACAACACGCTTCCCGCCGATGCCCGGGCCGACGCCACCCTGGAGAAGGACGGCGCGCTGCGGGACCGCGACGGCGACGGACGGGCCGACGTCGGCGAGATCATCGACTACACCTTCGTGGTGACCAACACCGGCACGGTGACGCTGGGCGACATCGAGGTGCGCGACCCGAAGGTGGGCCAGGTGGACTGCCCCGCGACGACGCTGGCGCCGGGTGAGTCGATGACCTGTACGGCGCCGCCGTACACCGTCACCGCCCAGGATGCGGCGGACGGCAGCGTCCGCAACCGGGCCGAGCTGATCACCACTCCTCCGGTGGGCGACCCCTGCGAGCCGGGTGAGAACGGCTGCGACGTCGTGATCACCGACATCAACATCCTGCCCGCCGAGGGCGAGGACGACCCGACCACGCCGCCGCCGGGCGACCCGGGCACGCCGGACCAGCCCGGCGACCGGCCCGCGGGCGGGGGTGACGACGGCGACTGGAACCCGCTGCCGAACACCGGCGGTCCGGCGCTGTGGGTCGCCCTCCTCGGGCTGGCGCTGCTCGCGGGCGGCGGCTTCCTGGTGCGGCGGCGTCGCGGAGAGGACACGTGACGCCCGGCACGGCGTGTCGACGTACCACCACCGAAGAGGGGAGACTCGCGCCATGAGGAGAACGATCATCGCCTTGGCTGCGGCCGCCCTGCTGCTCACCGGCTGCAGTGGCGACGACGAGCCGTCGAAGAAGGCGGAGCGCTCGGAGTCGTCGGCCACCGACCCGCAGGTGCTGGGTGAGGGCTCGGACATCCCGAACCAGGTCGAGGCGCGCGGGGACGTCGAGGTCACCGGCTGCCGCCGCCAGGGCAAGCGGGTGGAGGTGGCCTACCGGGTGCGGAACAGCACCGAGGAGCCGGCCCGCTACCGACTGGCGCTGCGGGTCGCGTCGGCCAAGAACGGCTCGGTCTGGGGCCGCGGGTCGATCCAGACCCCATCGGTCGACCCGTCGAAGTCCCGCCGGCTCTCCGAGACCGTGCCGCTGACGTTCGAGGGCACGCCCAAGAAGCAGCGCAAGGGCAAGGTCAACTGCATCTTCGTCGCGGTGGCCCGCGACCAGGCCTGAGCCGGGCGGGTCAGCCCTCGTAGTTCTCCACGACGCTGGTCGGCCGCTCCTGGGCGAGATCCGGGTTCTCCCCGGCGTCCCGGCGTGCCTGCCGCTGGCGGAGCAGGTCCCAGAGCTGGTCGAGCTGCTCCTCGGTGCGGGCGAGCCGCTCGTGCTCCTCGGTCGCGGTGATCTCCCCGCTGCCCAGCTTCTCCCGGAGCTCGTGCTCGGTGCGGACCAGGTCGTTGATGTGGTCGTGAATCTGCCGCTCGTCCATGCCGCGATCGTGCCATCCCGCTGCCGGGTTCACCACCACCCGAGCGGGCAGCGCGTAGCCTCACGGGCATGGCAGCGGCTGAGGAGTACGACTTCGTCATCGTCGGGTCCGGGGCGGGGGGTGGCCCGCTGGCCGCCAACCTGGCGCTGGCCGGCCACACCGTGCTGGTGGTGGAGGCCGGCGACGACCACGACTGCCCCTACTACGAGGTCCCGATCATGCAGGCCTACGCCAGCGAGGACCCGGACCTGGCGTGGAACTTCTACGTCCACCACTACGACGACGAGGGCGCGGCGCGGCGGGACCCGAAGTACGTCGACGGCGAGGGCGGCGTCCTCTACCCCCGCGGCAGCACGCTCGGCGGGAGCACCGCGGTCAGCGCGATGGTGACGATCTACCCGCACGACGACGACTGGCAGCGGCTCGCTGAGCTCACCGGGGACGACTCGTGGGGCCCGGAGCGGATGCGCGAGCTGTTCACCCGGATGGAGCGCTGGCGGGGCAAGGACGCCGAGCCGCTGCCCGGCGACACCCCGGCCGACCGGGATCGCAAGGCCCGACACGGCCGCGACGGCTGGCTCGGCACCACCCGCGCGGACCCGAGCATCGGCGGTCGCGAGCCGCTGTTCCTCGACGTGATCGGCGCGATGGAGGAGACCAGCCGGGCCCGCTACGGCATCGGCGAGGAGATCTCCCTGCCCCGCGACCCGAACGCGGCCGACACCACCGCGGCGTACCAGGGGATGACCTTCGTGCCCGTCGCCGTCTCCGACGGTGCCCGCAAGGGCAGCCGCGAGCGGCTGCTGGACGCCCAGCGGCGCTCCGACGGCCGGCTCACCCTCGGCCTCAACCAGCTCGCGACGAGGGTGGTGATCGAGGACGGCCGCGCGGTCGGGGTCGAGGTGCTCGACCAGTCGCGCGCCTACGCCGCCGTTCCAGAGGCCGCCCGGGGCGAGGAGGGCGAGGACCGCGGCACCCGCGTCGTGCGCGCCCGGCGCGAGGTGATCCTGGCCGGGGGAGCCTTCAACACCCCGCAGCTGCTCAAGCTCTCCGGCATCGGGCCGGCGCAGGAGCTGGCCGAGCACGGCATCGACGTGGTCGCCGACCTGCCGGGCGTGGGGGAGAACCTGCACGACCGCTACGAGGTCTCGCTGGTCTGGCACCTGGACCGGGACTACCCGCTCTTCGACGGCTCGCCCCTGGACATCCCCGAGGACGGCCGGAGCGACGACCTGTGGCAGGAGTGGCAGCAGGACCGGTTCGGGCCCTACTCCACCAACGGATCCCTGGCCGCGGTCATCGCCCGCTCCAGCGTCGCCGGGGAGGATCCCGACCTGATCGTGTTCTCTCTGCCGATCGACTTCCACGGCTACTACCCGGGCTACGCCAAGGACGCGGTCGCCAACCACCACAGCCTCTCGATGCTGGTCCTCAAGGGACACACGACCAACCGAGCGGGCTCGGTCCGGCTCGCCTCGGCCGACCCGACCGCCGTACCCGACATCCGGTTCCACTACTTCGAGGAGGGCGGCGACGGCTTCGAGCGCGACCTCGCCGGCGTCGTGGACGGCATCGAGCTGGCCCGCGACATCGTCACCCGGGTCACCGGCGCGGGGCTGACGGAGGTGATCCCGGGGGGCGATGTGGCCGACCGGGAGGGCCTGGCGGACTTCGCCCGGGACCAGGCGTGGGGCCACCACGCATGCGGTACGGCGAAGATCGGGGCCGACGACGACCCGATGGCGGTGCTCGACGGCGACTTCCGGGTGCGCGGGGTCGATGGCCTGCGCGTGGTGGACGCCTCGGTCTTCCCCGACATCCCCGGCTTCTTCATCGCCAGCGCCGTCTACCTGGTCGGGGAGAGGGCCAGCGACGTGCTGCTCGCCGAGCACCCCGTGGAGGCGTGACCGCTCGACCGGGCCCGTACACTGAAGGGTGTGGAGATCCCTGAGAAGTTCGCCGCCCTGGGCCTCACCTACGACGATGTGCTGCTGCTGCCGGGCGAGTCGGATCTCGCGCCGAGCGACATCGACACCACCACCCGGCTGACCCGGGAGATCTCGCTGCGCGTGCCCCTGGTCAGCGCCGCCATGGACACCGTCACCGAGTCCCGGATGGCGATCGCGATGGCCCGCCAGGGCGGCCTCGGGGTGCTGCACCGCAACCTCTCGATCGAGGACCAGGCCCGCCAGGTCGACCTCGTCAAGCGCACCCAGACCGGCATCATCTCCAACCCCGTCACCATCGGCCCGGACGCGACCCTGGAGGAGCTGGACCGCATCTGCGGGGAGTACCGCGTCTCCGGGCTCCCCGTCGTCGACGTGGACCAGCGGCTGATCGGCATCATCACCAACCGCGACCTGCGCTTCACCCCGGTCGCGCAGTGGGCGACCACCAAGGTCGACGAGGTGATGACCCCGATGCCGCTCATCACCGGCCCGGTCGGGATCTCCCGCGACGAGGCGACCCTGCTGCTGCGCCAGCACAAGCGGGAGCGGCTGCCGCTGGTCGACGACGAGGGCCGGCTGGCCGGCCTCATCACGGTCAAGGACTTCGTGAAGTCCGAGCAGTTCCCGCACGCCTCCAAGGACGGCGACGGCCGGCTGATGGTCGGCGCCGCGATCGGCTATTTCGGCGACGCCTGGGAGCGCGCCACCACGCTGACCGAGGCGGGCGTCGACGTGCTCGTCGCCGACACCGCCCACGGTCACGTGCACCTGCTGCTCGACATGGTCAAGCGGCTCAAGACCGACCCGGCGACCAAGCACGTGCAGGTGATCGGCGGCAACGTCGGCACCCGCGAGGGCGCCCAGGCGTTCGTCGACGCCGGCGCCGACGCCATCAAGGTCGGCGTCGGGCCCGGCTCGATCTGCACCACCCGGATCGTCACCGGCGTCGGGGTCCCGCAGATCACCGCGGTCTACGAGGCGTCGCTGGCAGCGCGCCCGGCCGGCGTGCCCGTCATCGCCGACGGCGGCCTGCGCCACTCCGGCGAGATCGGCAAGGCGATCGTCGCCGGCGCCGACGCGGTGATGCTGGGCTCGCTGCTGGCCGGCTGCGAGGAGTCGCCCGGCGAGCTGGTCTTCGTCAACGGCAAGCAGTACAAGTCCTACCGCGGCATGGGCTCGCTGGGCGCGATGAGCTCCCGGGGGAAGAAGTCCTACTCCAAGGACCGCTACTTCCAGGCCGAGGTGGCCAGCGACGACAAGATCGTCCCCGAGGGCATCGAGGGCCAGGTCGCCTACCGCGGCCCGCTCGGGGCGGTCGCCCACCAGCTGCTCGGCGGGCTGTCGCAGTCGATGTTCTACGTCGGGGCGCGCACCATCCCCGAGCTGCAGGAGAAGGGCCGGTTCGTCCGGATCACGTCAGCCTCGCTCACCGAGTCGCACCCGCACGGCGTGCAGATGACCGTCGAGGCACCGAACTACACCGGCCGCTGAGTCCGTCGTTAGGCTGATGGCCGTGACTGACTTCGAGATCGGCCGGGCCAAGCGCGCGCGCAGGGCCTACTCCTTCGACGGCATCGCGATCGTCCCCTCCCGCCGCACCCGTGGCCCGGAGGAGGTCAACCTCGCCTGGCAGATCGACGCCTACCGCTTCGAGATCCCGGTCGTGGCCGCGCCGATGGACTCGGTGATGTCGCCCGCGACCGCGATCCGGCTCGGCGAGCTCGGCGGCCTGGGCGTGTTGAACCTCGAGGGCCTCTGGACGCGGTACGACGACCCCGCGCCGCTGCTGGAGGAGGTCGCGGGCCTGCAGGGGGTCGAGGCCACCCGGCGGATGCAGGAGATCTACGAGGCGCCGATCTCGCCGGACCTGATCACCGCGCGGCTGCGCGAGATGCGGGACTCCGGGGTCACCGTCGCCGGGTCGCTGTCCCCGCAGCGCACCAAGGAGTTCGCCAAGACGGTGGTGGACGCGGGCGTGGACATGTTCGTGATCCGCGGCACCACCGTCAGCGCCGAGCACGTCTCCAGCCACTCCGAGCCGCTGAACCTCAAGGAGTTCATCTACGAGCTCGACGTGCCGGTCATCGTCGGCGGCTGCGCGACCCACCAGGCGGCGCTGCACCTGATGCGCACCGGCGCGGCGGGCGTGCTCGTCGGCTTCGGCGGCGGGGCGGCGCACACGACCAAGTCGGTCCTCGGCGTCGCCGTACCCATGGCCTCGGCGGTCGCCGACGTGGCCGCGGCCCGCCGGGACTACCTCGACGAGTCCGGGGGCCGCTACGTCCACGTGATCGCGGACGGCTCGATCGGCCGCTCCGGCGACATCGCCAAGGCGATCGCGTGCGGCGCGGACGCGGTCATGGTCGGCTCGCCGTTCGCGCGCGCCACCGACGCCCCGGGCCACGGCTTCCACTGGGGGAGCGAGGCGGTGCACCCCGAGCTGCCCCGCGGCGAGCGGGTCGGCTTCGAGCAGATCGGCACCATGGAGGAGATCCTCAACGGGCCCTCGCGGGTCGCCGACGGCACGATGAACCTGGTGGGCGCGCTCCGCCGGGCCCTGGCGACGACCGGATACACCGAGCTCAAGGAGTTCCAGCGGGTCGAGGTCGTCGTCCAGGACTGACCGGGCGCCCCGGCCCGGCGGGCGGCCTCAGACCGACTTGGCGGCCAGCTTCGCCTGGAGCCGGGTCTCCTTGGCCAGGTGCCGGCCCTCGCGGGCGGCGCCGCGAGCCAGGTGCCGGGTGCGCCAGGCCACGCCCGGCTTGCCGTCGGTGTCCACGGCCGCGAGGAGCAGTCCGCCCAGCACCGACACGTTCTTGGCGAACTGCAGCCGCTGCTGCTGCTTGCTCGCCGCCTCGTCCTCCTGCCAGAAGGCGTGCCCGCCGATCGTGGTCGGGACCAGGCTGGCGGCCAGGACACCGGCGGACAGGCGCGGCATCCGGCCGGTGGCCAGCGCGCTCGCGGCGACCACCTGGGTCGCCGCGTTGGCCTTCACCAGGGTGGCGCGGTCCTCCGGGACCGGGATCCCGGCGCTGCGCAGCCTCGGCACGACCCGGTCGGTGACGTGGGCGCTCCTGGCCGCCATCGCGTCGGAGTTCTTTCATGCGGCGGCGGCGCCGGCGAAGAAGACGGCGGTGAGCATCGGCCGGGCAAGGGTGCGGGTGATCGTCATGCCCCATGCCTACCCGATCCACGCCCGGGCGCGCATCCCGGGGCCGCGGATCGTGTGGTGGGCGTCTCACAGTGTTACCGAAAGGTAGCCTTCCGGCGAACTCCGACCTAATGTCGGTGCATGGCTGCACACAGCAATCCCTCCGGCCAGCCGCTCGTCGACGGCCCGCGCGACCCTGAGCACGACCCCACCGCCAGCTGGGCGCTGGAGCCCTCCTTCGTCGACTCCCTCACCCGGCGCGTGGTCTCCACGACCGGGGAGACCCGGCCGACGATGTCCCCCCTCAACGGCCAGCCCCTGGCCCACATCCCGCAGTCGGGGCCCGACGACGTCGCCGAGGCGTTCCGCCGGGCGCGCCGTGCCCAGCACGCCTGGCTGCGGACCAGCCTGGAGGAGCGCTCGGCGGCGCTGCTGCGGCTGCACGACCTGATCCTGGACCACCAGGACCAGCTGCTCGACCTGATCGTGCTGGAGTCGGGCAAGGCCCGCAAGCACGCCTTCGACGAGCCGCTGCACGTCGCACTGACCGCGCGCTACTACGGGCGTACGGCGGAGAAGGTGCTGCGCACCGAGCGGCGCCCGGGCGTCGTGCCCGGGCTGACCCGGGTCGACGTCCACCACCCGCCGAAGGGCGTGGTGGCGGTCATCTCGCCGTGGAACTACCCCCTCACCATGGCCCTCAGCGACGGGCTCGCGGCGATCGCCGCCGGCAACGCCGTGGTGGCCAAGCCGGACGCCCAGACCATGCTGACGGCGCTGTACGCCGCCCGGCTGCTCGAGGAGGCCGGGCTGCCGGCCGACCTGTGGCAGGTCGTGGCCGGGCCGGGCTCGCAGCTGGGGCCGCAGATGATCGAGCGCGCGGACTACGTCTGCTTCACCGGCTCGACCGCCACCGGCAAGAAGATCGCCGCGGGCTGTGCCGAGCAGCTGATCGGCTGCTCGCTGGAGCTCGGCGGGAAGAACCCGATCGTGGTGCTGCGCGACGCCGACGTCGAGCGCGCCGCGGAGGGCGCCGTACGCGCCTGCTTCTCCAACGCCGGCCAGCTGTGCGTCAGCACCGAGCGGATGTTCGTCGCCGACCAGGTCTTCGACCGGTTCCTGGAGCGGTTCGTCGCCCGGACCGAGGCGCTGAGCCTGGGTGCCAGCACCGACTGGGGCGTGGACATGGGCTCGCTGATCAGCCAGGAGCAGCTGGACACGGTGGAGCGGCACGTCGAGGACGCGCGGGCCAAGGGCGCCACGGTGCTCACCGGCGGGCGGGCGCGGCCCGACCTGGGGCCCTACGTCTACGAGCCGACGATCCTGCTGGGCGTCACCCCGGACATGCTGTGCTTCAGCGAGGAGACCTTCGGGCCGGTGGTCGCGGTGCACCGCTTCCACGACGAGGCGGAGGCGGTGGCCCGCTCCAACGACGGCGACTACGGCCTCAACGCCTCGGTGTGGTCCCGCGACACCGCGCGCGCCCGGCGGGTCGCCGAGCACATCAAGTGCGGCACGGTGAACATCAACGAGGCGTTCGCCGCGACCTTCGCCTCGCTGGCCGCCCCGATGGGCGGGATGCGCCAGTCCGGGCTGGGACGGCGGCAGGGCCCCGAGGGGCTGCTCCGCTTCACCGAGACCCAGTCGATCGCCACGCAGAGGCTGGTGCGGTTTGCCCCGATGCTGGGGATGAGCGACGAGGCCTACGCCAAGGTCATGACGGCCCAGCTGCGCCTGATGAAGAGGCTGGGCCGCGCGTGACGGGCCCGGGGGTCCCGACGGGCTCGGCCGGCGAGCTCGACTACGACGTCCTGGTCATCGGCTCCGGCTTCGGCGGCTCCGTCACGGCGCTCCGACTGACCGAGAAGGGCTACCGGGTCGGGGTCCTGGAGGCCGGCGCCCGCTTCGAGGACGGCGACTTCCCGGCGACCTCCTTCGACGTCAAGCGCTACCTCTTCGCCCCGCAGGCCGGGTGCTACGGCATCCAGCGGATCGACATGGTCAAGGACTGCATGATCCTGGCCGGTGCGGGGGTCGGCGGTGGGTCGCTGGTCTATGCGAACACGCTGTACGAGCCGCTGGACGCGTTCTACCGCGACCCGTCGTGGTCGCACATCACCGACTGGAAGGCCGAGCTCGCGCCGTACTTCGACCAGGCCAAGCGGATGCTCGGCGTGGTCGAGAACCCGCTGCGCACGCCGTCGGACGAGGTGATGCAGAAGGTCGCCCAGGAGATGGGCGTCGGCGACACCTTCCACCCGACGCCGGTGGGCGTGTTCTTCGGCCAGCGGCCGGGGGAGAAGGGGCAGCCCCAGGTGGCCGACCCCTACTTCGGCGGCGCCGGCCCGGCGCGGACCCCGTGCCAGGCGTGCGGCGAGTGCATGACCGGCTGTCGGCACAACGCCAAGAACACCCTGGTCAAGAACTACCTGCACCTCGCCGAGCAGGCGGGGGCCGAGGTGCACCCTCTGACCACCGTCACCCGGGTGCGGCCGCGCGAGGGCGGCGGCTACGAGGTCCGCACCCGCTGGACCAAGGCCAAGCTGTCTCGGCGGCAGGCGACCCGCACGTTCACCGCCGAGCAGGTCGTCTTCTCCGCCGCCTCGCTCGGCACGCAGAAGCTGCTGCACCGGCTCAAGGACGAGGGCGACCTGCCCCAGATCAGCGACCGGCTCGGCATGCTGTCGCGGACCAACTCCGAGGCGATCCTCGGGGCCCTGGCGCCCGACCTGTCCCACGACTACAGCGAGGGCGTGGCGATCACCTCCTCCTTCCACCCCGACGCCGACACGCACATCGAGCCCGTGCGCTACGGCAAGGGGTCCAATGCGATGGCGCTGATGCAGACGGTGCTCGCCGACCAGCTCACCGACGAGCCCCGCTGGCGCACCTGGATGAAGGAGCTGTGGAAGCAGCGGCGGACCGCCTTCGACCTCTACGACCGCAAGCACTGGTCGGAGCGCACCGTGATCGCGCTGGTCATGCAGACGCTGGACAACTCGATCACCACCTTCGGCAAGAAGGGGCCCCTCGGCTGGCGGATGTCGAGCCGGCAGGGGCACGGAGCGCCGAACCCGACCTACATCCCGATCGCCTACGACGCCGTACGCCGGATGGCGCGGCTGATCGGCGGCACGCCCGGCGGCAACATCGGCGAGCCCTTCAACCGGCCGCTGACCGCGCACTTCATCGGCGGCTGCACGATCGGTGAGTCGCCGGAGACCGGCGTGATCGACGGCTACCAGCGGGTCTTCGGCCACCCCGGACTGCACGTGGTCGACGGGTCGGCGATCTCGGCGAACCTGGGTGTGAACCCGTCGCTGACGATCACCGCGCAGGCGGAGCGGGCGATGGCGTTCTGGCCGAACAAGGGCGAGACGGACCCGCGGCCGGCCCTCGGGTCGGCGTACGTCCCCGTCGAGCCCGTCGCGCCCCGCCGCCCGACCGTGCCCGACTCGGCCCCGGGCGCCCTGCGGCTGCCGATCGTCGGGGTCTCCTGACCATCGCGGCTGCCTTCCGCCCCGTCGCGCCCCCTCGCGCTGGCTGGAGGTAGCCAGGCCACGTGGACCGGCCTGTTTCAGGTGGCTGGGCTACCTCTGATCGGGGGGAGGGCGTCGGGACAGGGGAGGAGGCGGCGTGGCTCAGCGCACACGGATCGGTCGTAAAACTTTCTCCGAACCGACGTAACCCGCCCCGAACCGGCTCGTTGGGCCCCGTGGAACCGGGTGTCAGCTCCCTCCGATGGCCGGTTCCCGGCACCAGGCCGGTCTCCGGTCTGGGCGATCAGGGCCCGGCCACCCTCCCTCCCCGGCCGGGCCCTGATGGATTCCTGGGGGCCCGCTCGTGCCACTCGGCACTAGGCTGAGCCCGTGACCGACCACGACCTCGTCCCCGTCGTCGACTTCGGCGCGCAGTATGCCCAGCTCATCGGCCGGCGGGTCCGCGAGGCCCGGGTCTCCTCCGAGTTCGTGCCGCACACGCTGCCGATCGCGGGGATGCTCACCTCCGAGGACGCGATGACCGCGGACCGGGCGCGGCTGCTCTACGACGTCCTCGAGACGATCTCGACCCGGATCACCAACGAGATGCCCGAGGTCAACCGGGTCACCGTCGACATCACGAGCAAGCGGCCCGGCACCATCGAGTGGGAGTAGCCCGGTGCCGGGCACTCTCGTCGTACGCCGCCCGCGCGGCGGCTGGCGCGACGTCGCCCGCTCCTACCGGATCCAGGTCGACGGCCGGACCCGCGGCCGGGTCCGGCGCGGCGGGACGCTCACCGTGCCGCTGGACTCCGGCCACTACGTCGTGCGGGCCCGGATCGACTGGACCGGCAGTCCGCCGGTCGACGTGAACGTCCTGGACGGTGTCGTCGTCGAGTGCGTGGTCGAGCCCGCGGGCAGCGCGGGCTCGGCGCTGTTCCAGCTCGGCCGCGGGCAGTACCTGCGGCTGTCCGTGGTGGCGGAGGAGGAGCAGCCGCGCTGGGAGTAGCCCTCAGCCGCCGATGCCGTCGAGCACCCGCTGGGTGAACTCGTCGGTCGAGGCGGTGCCGCCCAGGTCACGGGTGCGGGGACCGTCGGCGGCCAGCACGGACGCGAAGGCGTCGAAGACCTCGACGACGACCTCGCCCCAGAACGGCATCGTGTGGATGATGCCGTTCGACTTGGTCGCCGAGGTGACCGAGCCGCTTCGCTCGCGCGCCCGCTCGAAGGCGTACGACGCGATCCGCTCGATCCCACCCTGCTGCGGTTCCTCGACGCGCTGGGCCGGGTGCTCGAGGGGTTCGTCGTCACGCTGCCCAAGGTGACCTCGGCCGAGCAGGTCGGGGCGACGTAACCCACCGCGAACGGCCTCGTTGGGCCCCGTGGAACCGGGTGTCAGCTCCCTCCGATGGCCGGTTCCCGGCACCAGGCCGGTCTCCGGTCTGGGCGATCAGGGCCCGGCCACCCTCCCTCCCCGGCCGGGCCCTGATGGATTTCCGGGACGAATCGGCTCCGGTGATGGGAAAATCGCAGCGTGACCACCGATGGACTGGCGGCGACCCGTAGCGTCCGCCTCGACGGCGTCGTACTGCTCGCGAACCTGATCGCGGGTGTCCTCTGGCTGGCGCCCCTCGCGGTGAACTCCTGGCCGCTCGCCTTGATCGGCGCGGCGTATGTCGCCCTGGCCAGTCCCTTCCTAGCGGCTGCCGCCGCCCGAGCGCCGCTACCCCTGCATGGGCAGGTGCTGGTCTGGATGGCGGCGTGGTTGGGCGCGGTGCTGGTGTGGTTCGGCGTGTGGACGCCGATCGACGGCATCGCCGGCAGCCTTGTGACCGCCTTTGACCTCGGGACGATGACCTACCTCGCGTGGCAGCTCACCGCCTTCCCTCTCAAGCACCTGCTGACGTGGCTGGCAGGAGGCACCCCACCGGGGCCATGACGTCGCCGTACCCCCATTAGGCTGGCCCCGTGACCGACCACGACCACGACCTCGTCCTCGTCGTCGACTTCGGCGCCCAGTACGCCCAGCTCATCGCCCGCCGGGTCCGCGAGGCCCGCGTCTACTCCGAGATCGTGCCGCACACGCTGCCGGTCGACGAGATGCTGGCGATGAACCCGAAGGCGATCGTGCTCTCCGGGGGACCGTCGAGTGTGTACGCCGACGGCGCGCCCGGCATCGACCAGGCCATCTTCTCCGCCGGCGTCCCGGTCTTCGGCATGTGCTACGGCTTCCAGCTGATGGCCAAGGGCCTCGGCGGGACCGTCGCCGCGACCGGCGCCCGGGAGTACGGCCGCACGCCGGTCGAGGTGACCGAGCAGGGCACGCTGCTGGCCGACGTGCCCGCGCAGCACAAGGTCTGGATGAGCCACGGCGACCAGGTCACCGCGGCCCCCGAGGGCTTCAGCGTGCTCGCCACGACCGCGGTCACGCCCGTCGCGGCCTTCGAGCAGGTCGAGCGCGGCTTCGCCGGCGTGCAGTGGCACCCCGAGGTGATCCACACCGAGCACGGGCAGCAGGTGCTCGAGCACTTCCTGCACGAGATCGCCGGCTGCCGCCAGACCTGGACGATGCTCAACATCGTCGAGGAGCAGGTCGAGCGGATCCGCGAGCAGATCGGCGAGGGCCGCGCGATCTGCGCACTGTCCGGCGGGGTGGACTCCGCAGTGGCCGCCGCGATCGTGCAGCGTGCCATCGGCGACCGGCTGACGTGTGTGTACGTCGACCACGGGATGATGCGGCTCGGGGAGACCGAGCAGGTGCGCCGCGACTTCGAGGAGGTCTTCTCCGACCTCGACGTGGTCGACGCCAGCGACCAGTTCCTGACCGCGCTCAAGGGCGTCGCCGACCCCGAGGAGAAGCGCAAGATCATCGGGCGCGAGTTCATCCGCACCTTCGAGGCCGCCGAGGTGCGGGTCTTCGCCGACATGCCGCGCGAGCAGGGCACGACCGCCTACCTCGTGCAAGGGACGCTCTACCCCGACGTGGTCGAGTCCGGCGGCGGCGCGGGCACCTCCAACATCAAGTCCCACCACAACGTCGGCGGCCTGCCCGACGACCTGGACTTCGAGCTGGTCGAGCCGCTGCGCACCCTGTTCAAGGACGAGGTCCGCGCGGTCGGCGAGCAGCTGGGGCTGCCCTCGACGATGGTGTGGCGCCAGCCGTTCCCCGGCCCCGGCCTGGGCATCCGGATCATCGGCGACGTCACCCGCGAGCGGTTGGACGTGCTGCGCCGGGCCGACGCGATCGCCCGCGAGGAGCTGACCCTGGCGGGCCTGGACCGCGACGTGTGGCAGATGCCGGTGGTGCTGCTGGCCGACGTACGCTCCGTCGGCGTCCAGGGCGACGGCCGCACCTACGGCCACCCGGTTGTGCTCCGGCCGGTCACCTCCGAGGACGCGATGACCGCGGACTGGGCGCGGCTGCCCTATGAGCTGATGGAGCGGATCTCGACCCGGATCACCAACGAGGTCGCCGAGATCAACCGGGTGACCGTGGACATCACGTCCAAGCCCCCGGGAACGATCGAATGGGAGTGAGGCCCCGGGCGGCTCGCACGATCGCGGCGATCGGGCTGGCCGGAACGCTGCTGTCCGCCTGCGAGAGCACGCCGGAGGACCGTGACGTCGTCGCCCTGCTGGTGAGCGACGCCGGCAGCGAGCGGTATGCCCAGCAGGACCTACCCGCGTTCGGCGCGGCGATGGAGAGCGCCTGCGCGGACTGTCGGCAGATCGTCCGGGACGCGGGCGGGGACGCGGGCCGGCAGCGCAGCCAGCTCGACGATGTGGTCGCCGCGGGGGCGGACGTGGTGGTGCTCAACCCGGTGAGCGCGGAGTCCGGTGAGGAGCTGGTCGCGGCCGCCCGGGTGCCGGTCGTGGCCTACGACCGGCTGGTTCCGGGCGCCGACCGGTTCGTCGGCGTGGACGAGGTGGAGAGCGCCTCGGGGACGGCCGACGCGCTGCGCGGGATGCTGCCGCGCGGCCGCTCCCCGGTGCTGGTCGTCTCCGACGGGCCCGGCGGGCTGACCGCCCGGGTGGTCCGCCAGCTCGGTCCGCGGGTCCGGGTCCGTGCCACCCTGCCACCCGACCAGGCGTCCACGGCGCGGGCCTGGACCGCGCAGCAGCTGCGCTCCGGCGGCCCCGTGTCCGCGGTCATCGCCCCGGACGACGCCGCCGCCGGCGAGGTCGCCTCCGGGGTGAGAGACTCCGGCGTGCCGGCGGGAGCCCGGCCCCTGGTCACGGGGCACGACGCATCGCTGGACGGCGTACGACGGTTGGTCACCGGCACCCAGGACGTCACCGTGCACGCCTCCCGCGCCGACGAGGCGACCGCGGCGGCCGAGATCGCGGCCCGTCTCGCCCAGGGCCGCAGCGCCCCCGCCACGGAGGACGAGGTGGAGGGCGTGCCGGCCACGCTGGTGCCGCCGACTCCTGTGACTCTGCCGACGCTCACCGACACCCTGGTGCGCCAGGGTGTCTACACCACCGAGCAGATCTGCGAAGGCACGATCCAGGCCCGGTGCACGAGCCTGGGCATCCGCTGACCGGTTCGCCACACGTCGTTCACCCGCGCGTGGGTGACGACTGTCGGTGGGAGTGCCTAGGGTGAGCGGATCCCGACGCCCCGGAGGTCCGATGTCTCGCACGCTGCTGTCCGCCCTGCTCGCCGCCCCGCTGGCCCTGACGGCGGCCGCCGCGCCGACGTACGCCGCCCCCGACGGCTCCCAGCGGCCGGAGGAGGTGCGGTTCTCCCAGTTCAACGCATCCCTCAACCGCACCGCACCCGGCGAGCTCGTCGAGGACCTCTCCACCCCCGACGACCAGCAGGCGCAGAACGTCGCCGAGACGATCCAGCGGGTGAACCCCGACGTGCTGCTGATCAACGAGTTCGACTACGCCCCCGAGGCGGTGGACCTGTTCCGGGACAACTACCTCGAGGTCTCCCAGAACGGCGCGGACCCGGTGGACTACCCCTACTCCTACATCGCGCCCTCCAACACCGGCGTCCCGAGCGGGCACGACCTGGACAACGACGGCACCGTCGCCGGGCCCAACGACGCCTTCGGCTTCGGCCTCTTCGAGGGGCAGTACGGCATGGTCGTCTACTCCAAGTACCCCATCGACACCGAGGCCGTGCGCACCTTCCAGACCTTCCGCTGGGCCGACATGCCCGGCGCGATGCTGCCCGACGATCCGGCGACCCCCCAGCCCGCCGACTGGTTGTCGCCCGCCGAGCTGGCCGACGTGCGTCTCTCCTCCAAGTCGCACTGGGACGTGCCGATCCGGATCGGCAAGCGGACCGTGCACTTCCTGGTCGCACACCCGACGCCGCCGGTCTTCGACGGGCCGGAGGACCGCAACGGCACCCGCAACTTCGACGAGATCCGCTTCTGGGCCGACTACGTGTCGCCCAACCCGCGGAAGTCGGCCTACATCTACGACGACCAGGGGCAGTACGGCGGCCTCGAGCACGGTGCCCGCTTCGTCATCGCCGGCGACCTCAACTCCGACCCGCTCGACGGGGACTCGGTGCCGGGCGCGACGAACCAGCTGCTGGACAGCCCATTCGTGAAGGACCCCCGGCCCACGTCCGACGGCGGCGTGTGGGCCGCGGAGACGCAGGGCGGAGCGAACGACTCCCACCGGTCCGACCCCGCCCTGGACACGGCCGACTTCGCCGACGTGCCCGGCCCGGGCAACGTGCGGGCCGACTACGTGCTGCCGAGCCGCGGGCTGCCGGTGCTGGGCTCGGGGATCTTCTGGCCGACGCCGGACGACCCGTTCTTCCGGCTCACCGGCCCGGGCTGGCCGGCGCCGACGTCGGACCACCGCGAGGTCTGGGTGGACGTGCGGGTGCCCTGACGGACGAGCTCCTCAGCGCGCCGCGGCGGCGTCGTACGTCGTGCTCCGCTGCCGCAGCGGGCGGCCGAGCGGCTCCACGATCGCGGCGAGCTCCTCGACCGTCTTCGCCGACCCGTGCTCGGAGCCGGCCATCCGGGAGATCGTCTCCTCCATCAGCGTGCCGCCGAGGTCGTTGGCGCCGCCGGTGAGCATCCGCCGCGTCCCGTCCTCGCCGAGCTTGACCCAGGAGGTCTGGACGTTGCGGATCCGCCCGTGCAGCAGGATCCGGGCGACCGCGTGCACGGCGAGGTTGTCGCGCAGCGTGGGGCCGGGCCGGGCGACGCCTGCGAGGTAGATCGGGGCCGAGTGGTGCACGAACGGCAGCGGCACGAACTCGGTGAAGCCGCCGGTCTCGTCCTGGATCCGGGCGAGCACGCGCAGGTGGTTGACCCAGTGCCGCGGGTTGTCGACGTGGCCGTACATCATCGTCGAGGACGACGGGATGCCCACGCGGTGCGCGGTGCTGACCACCTCGATCCAGGTCCTCGTCGGCAGCTTGCCCTTGGTGAGGATCCAGCGCACGTCGTCGTCCAGGATCTCCGCGGCCGTCCCCGGGATCGACCCGAGCCCGGCCTCCCGGCACTCGGTGAGGAACTCCTCGATCGAGAGCCCGGTGCGGGCCGCGCCGTTGACGACCTCCATCGGCGAGAACGCGTGCACGTGCATCCCCGGCACCCGCTCCTTCACGGCGCGGACCAGGTCGAAGTAGGCCGTCGCGGGCAGCTGCGGGTCGATGCCGCCCTGCATGCACACCTCGGTCGCGCCGAGGCCCCACGCCTCCTCGGCCCGGTCGGCGACCTGGTCCAGGGAGAGGGAGAACGCGTCGGCGTCGGTGCGGCGCTGGGCGAAGGCGCAGAAGCGGCAGCCGACGTAGCAGACGTTGGTGAAGTTGATGTTCCGGTTCACCACGTAGGTGACGTCGTCGCCCACCGTGTCGTGGCGCAGGGCGTCGGCCAGCCGGCTCACCTCGGCCAGCAGGTCGCCCTCGGCGGTCATCAGCGCCAGCGCCTGGTCGTCGGTGAGGCCCGCCGGGTCGCGCTCGGCGGCGCGGAGGGCGTCGTACCCCTCCCCGGCGGTGGCGACGGCGGCGCATGAGCCCGGGCCAGTGGCGACCTGCTCGCGCAGCGAGTCCCAGTCGCCGTACACGCTGTCGAAGTCCGCGCGGCGGTCCGCCGAGCGGCCGGTCTCGTCGATCGCGGTGTGCAGGTCGGTGCGGCCGCTGCCGGCGAGCGCGTCCACGCCGCCGTCGGGCTCCTGCCAGGGCAGGGGAGCGGGGCGTACGCCGTCGCGGGCGAGGCCGTCGGGCCCGGCCAGCGCGGCCACGTGCCCGGCGACGCGCGGGTCGAGCCAGGGCTCGCCGCGGGTGAGGGCGCCGGTGACGTACTCCGGATGGATCGTCAGGCGGGGCCGCAGCGTCATCCCGGCCGACGCGGTGACCTCGCCGAGCACGTCGAGGTCCGGCCAGGGGCGCTCGGGGTTCACGTGGTCGGGGGTGACGGGGGAGACACCGCCCCAGTCGTCGACACCGGCGGCCAGCAGTCGCGCGCACTCGGCAGTGTCGGTGAGGTTCGGCGGGGCCTGCACGCGGGCCTTGGGGCCCAGGACGACCCGGGTCACGGCGATCGCGGCGAGGTAGGGCTCGAGCGCGAGGTCGTCGGCGTGCCGCATCGCGGTGTCCGGCTTGGCGCGGAAGTTCTGCACGATCACCTCCTGGAGGCCGCCGTAGGAGCGCTGCACGCGCCGGAGTGCGAAGATCGTGTCCGCGCGCTCCTCCAGGGTCTCGCCGATGCCGACGAGCAGGCCGGAGGTGAAGGGGATGCTGAGCCGCCCGGCGTCTTCCAGGACGCGCAGCCGGACCTCGGGGTCCTTGTCGGGGGAGCCGAAGTGCGCCTCGCCGCGGGTCTCGAACAGGCGGCGGGAGGTGGTCTCCAGCATCATCCCCATCGACGGGGACACCGGCTTGAGCCGGTTCAGCTCCTCCCACGACATCACGCCGGGGTTGAGGTGGGGGAGCAGGCCGGTCTCCTCCAGCACCCGGACCGCCATCGCGCGCACGTAGGCGAGCGTGGAGTCGTAGCCCTGCTCGTCCAGCCACTCCTGCGCCTCGGGCCAGCGGTCCTCGGGCCGGTCGCCGAGGGTGAAGAGCGCCTCCAGGCAGCCCTGCTCCCGGCCGGCGTGGGCGATCTCGAGGATCTCGTCGGGGGAGAGGTACGGCGCGCGCCCGGCGCGGCGCGCGTCTCCCGGCGTCTCCACGAACGTGCAGTAGTGGCAGCGGTCGCGGCACAGGCGGGTGACCGGGATGAACACCTTGGGGGAGTAGGTGACCGTGGCCTCGCGACCAGCATCCCGCAGACCGGCGTCGCGGACCCGGGCCGCGACCGCGCAGAGCCGTTCCAGCTCCTCGCCCTCCACGGCCAGCAGCGCGGCCGCCTCGTCGGGATCGAGCGCCGCGCCGCGTTCGGCCCGCGCCAGCGCGCGGCGTACCTGCTGGGGGGTCACCGAGGTCACCGCCCCAGTCTCCCAGGGGCCCCTCCCCGCCGACCGCGGTGGTCCGGTGGGCGGAGCGCTCTTCGGTGGTCGAGCCTGTCGAGACCAGGCCGCTGTCCGCTGGTCGAGCTGCTTTCGGTGGTCGAGCTGCTGTCGGTGGTCGAGCTAGTCGAGACCACCCCCGTGGCGCGGTTTGACGCCTGTGACCTGATCGTGACCCGGATCGGTGTGGATGAGGGTCGTTTGCCGGGTGGGAGTGTCGGTGCCGCCTGGAAGAGTCCGGGTATGTCGACCAAGCCGCTGCATCCGAGCCACCCGGTGGCCGCTGCGGTCGCGCGCATCGAGACCGAACTCACGCAGGCGGCCGGGGTGCCGGTGTGGTCCATGGCCGCGGGCGAGGCCGGGGAGGTGTTGGAGGCGTTGACCCGGGCCCGGGCGCAGGCCGATGCGCTGTTGTTGCGGGTGCTACGTCACGCCGAGTCGGTGGAGACCGGCCTGGCCTCGGGGGCGACGTCCACGACGAACTGGTGGGCCCACCGGATGCGGATGGTGCGCCGCGACGCGCACGCCTTCCGGCGGCTCGCGACCCAGGTCGAGGCTCACCCCGAGGTCGCCGAGGCGTTGGAGTCGGGTCGGATCCTGACCGACCAGGCCCGCGCGATCACCGACGCCCTGGAGCAGGTGCCCGCCGACGCCGAGGTGTGGGTGCTGCCCGCCGCCACCCAGCGGATGCTGGACCTCGCGGCCGATCACGACGCCAAAGACCTCCGCATCCTGGGGCGGCGGCTGTTCGAGGTCATCGACCCCGCGACCGCGGACGCCGAAGAAGCACGACGACTCGAGACCGAAGAGCGCGCCGCGCGGGAGCGGGTCGGGTTCGGGATCCGGGACTCCGGTGACGGCACCATGCGGGGCTGGTTCACCCTCCCGACCGCCCAAGGAGAGATGCTGCGCCGCCAGGTTCACGCGATCGCCTGGTCCAAACACACCCACCCCACCACGACGGTGGCCGAGCAGACCAACGCCGCCGCGGCCGATGCGGACGCTGTGGACGGTGCGGTCGACCCGGTCCAGGCCCCGCGGCATCGGCCGCTGTCGCGCAAGGGACTGGGTGAGGCGTTCTGCGAGCTGGTCGAGTCCCGCCCCGCCGACACCCTCCCCACCAGCGGCGGGATCTCCGCGACCGTGGTGGTCACCATGGAGCTGGAGACCCTGCTGGGCGGGTTGAAGGCAGCATCCCTGGACACCGGGTCCAAGATCACCGCCGGCCAAGCCCGACGCCTGGCCTGTGAGGCCGGGATCATCCCGATCGTCCTCGGCGGACCCTCCGTCGTGCTCGACATGGGCCGCAAGAGACGGTTCCACACCCCCGCGCAACGGATCGCCATGGGCGTCCGCGACGGCGGCTGCTCCGCCGCGGGCTGCGACATGCCCGCCGACAAGTGCCAGGCCCATCACGAGACACCGTGGTCCAAAGGCGGCTCCACCAGCGTCAAGGACGGCCGGTTCTACTGCCCCTCCCACCACCAGATGATCCACGACCCCACCTACCAGCACCACCTCGACAAACACGGCAAAGTCCGCTTCACCCGACGCACGTGACAGGTACGTCGACGAGACGGTCTCGACCAGCTCGACCACCGGCAGGCCTGGGTGGTCTCGACAAGCTCGACCACCGAGAGTGCTGGATGGTCTCGACGAGCTTGACCATCGAAGTGGCGCCCCCACGGTGAAGACCTCCCGGTCGTGCGCAGAAATGCACCCGAACCGCCGCCGACCGGGTGCACTACCCCCACCCGTGGTCGATTCTTCACGCGAGCCCGGGGTCTCGACCAGCTCGACCATCCATACTGCGGCCCGACCACCGGCATTCCGAGCTGGACAGGGCTACATTCGGCTCCAGGGGGAGGGCACGATGGTGACACCGAAGCCGACGGCGGTACTGGTCGTCCACGGGATCGGCCAGCAGATGCCGATGGACACCGTACGGCGGTTCGTGCGCACGGTCTTCGGGACCCGGCCGGACGGGAGGGAGCGCCCGATCTTCAGCAAGCTGGATCGCGACTCCGACTTTCTCGACCTGCGCCGACTGGTCATCCCCGGGGGCAAGGGTCGGGGAAGGGTCGACTTCTACGAGGTCTACTGGGCGCCCGCGCTCTCCGGCGGCTCCGCGCCCGCGGTGCTCGCGTGGGCGGCCAGACTGCTTTTCACTCGCTCCCAGGGAGACCAGCTCCGCCGCATCGTCTGGGCCGCACGATGCCTGCTGATCCTGTTGCTGCTGTTGGCGGGCGGGCTCTACTACGTGTTCAGGGACTCGCCATGGCTGCGATACCTGGCCCCCCTCGCCCCACTCGCCCTCGGCGTCTGGCCGCTGCTCCGAGGATGGGGTTCCTCGGTGTTCTCCGAGACGCTGGCCGACGCGAGCCGCTGGTTCGCACCACGGCCGCGTGACATCCCCGACCGGGACAACGTCCGCAGGATCGGCCACCAGCTCCTGATGGAGCTGCATCGTCGAGACGCCGACGGGCAACAGCGCTACGGCCGCATCGTCGTGTTCGGGCACAGCCTCGGCTCCGTGATCGCCTACGACATCATTCGCATGGCCTTCGACGAGCTGCGCTGGCCGCGGGATCCGACTCCGGAGGAGTCTGCGCGACCGGTCTCCGAACGCCAGCCCGCGGCCTGGAACTTCAGCGTCGAGAGCACCGCGCTGACCGAGACGAGCGATGTCGGACGGTTCCAGCACTTTCAACGACAGCTGCACCAGGAACAACGCGCTCAGGGGGTGCCCTGGCTGGTGAGCGATCTGGTGACCGTCGGTTCCCCTCTGACCCACGCGCGCGACCTGTGGAGCAGCGGGGTCGCCTCGTTCGATCAGCGGATCGAGGAGAACGAGTTCCCCGGCCTGCCCGCCTCGTGGTGAGTTCCAGCACTCGGAGTACCGCCGGCTCCGGGAAGGCAAGCAGGCGATCATCGGCGGGGACGGGCCGCTCGCCTTCTACCGGGTGCACGAGCGCGGTCCCCTGGTCGCGCATGAGGGCTCGCCGTTCGCGTCGACTCGGTGGACCAACCTCTACATTCCGGTGACCCGCTGGCTCGGTGGCGACCTGATCGGAGGCCCGATCGCCGCCACGATGGGGGCGGGAGTTCGAGACATACCGGTGCGTCCGTCGACCCACAGGCAGGGGGTGCTGTGGGTTCCTGGTCTCGCCCATGTCTGGTACTGGCGGCGGGACCGCAGTGTTACCGACGCCGGAGCCGCGGCCGGGGATGTTGGCGGCCCTGCCGACGCCGTACGCATGACCGAGAAGGTGGTGGCCCTGCATCGTCCGCCGGCACCGCCGTACGAACCGCGGGCCCAGCGCCCGGGACCGCGCTAGAGCCCCAGCGAGCGGCCGATGATCTCCTTCTGGATCTCGGTCGTGCCGCCGTAGATCGTGGAGATGCGGGAGTCCAGGTAGGCCTTCGCGATCGGGAACTCGGTCATGTAGCCGTAGCCGCCGTGCAGCTGCACGCCCTGGTTGACCAGCTTGTTCTGCAGCTCGGTGGACCACCACTTGATCATCGCGGCGTCGACGGCGGTGAGCTCCTTGTCCAGGTGCCGGGCGAGCAGGTCGTCCAGGAACGCCCGGGCCGCACGCGCCTCGGTGGCCATCTCGGCGAGCAGGAACCGGTTGTGCTGGAACTTGCCGATCGGGCGGTTGAAGGCCTCGCGGGTCTTGGCGTACTCCAGGCACATCTCGACCACGCTCTCGCACGCCGCGACCGCCTGGGCGCCGATGATCAGCCGTTCCTGCGGCAGGTTCATCATGAGGTAGATGAACCCCTGGCCCTCCTCGCCGAGCAGGTTCTCCTTCGGCACCCGGACGTCGGTGAACGACAGCTCCGCGGTGTCCTGCGCGTGCAGGCCGATCTTGTCCAGGTTCCGCCCGCGCTCGAAGCCCTCCATGTCCCGCTCGACCACCAGCAGCGAGATGCCCTGGTGCCCGGCCTCGGGGTCGGTGCGCGCGACCACGATCACCAGGTCGGCGTTGATCCCGTTGGAGATGAACGTCTTCGAGCCGTTGAGGACGTAGTGGTCGCCGGCGTCCTCGGCGGTGGTGCGCACCCCCTGCAGGTCCGACCCCGCGCCCGGCTCGGTCATCGCGATCGCGGTGATGGTCTCGCCGGAGACGCACCCCGGCAGCCAGCGCTGCTTCTGCTCCTCGGTCCCCAGCGAGGTGAGGTAGGGGACGATGATGTCGCTGTGCACGGAGAAGCCGACGCCGCTCGCACCGGCGCGGGTCTGCTCTTCGGAGAGCACCACGTTGAAGCGGAAGTCGTCGATGCCGGGGCCGCCGTACTCCTCCGGCACGTCGAAGCACAGCAGCCCCGCCTCGCCGGCCTTGAGCCAGACCTCGCGCGGGACGATCCCGTCCTTCTCCCACTGGTCGTGGTACGGCGCGACCTCCTTCTCGAAGAAGGCCCGCGCGGTCTTGCGGAAGTCCTCGTGCTCGGACTCGTACAGCCGGCTCATCCGATCAGCTCCTTCAGCTCGCGGATCGTGCCGGCCGGGTCGTCGGAGGCCGGCACCACCTGCAGGTGGGTCACGCCGGCCTCGGCGAACGCCGCGACCCGCTCCTTGACGTAGGACGCCGGGCCGACCAGGTTCGCCGCCTCCAGCCACTCGGTCGGGACCAGCGCCTCGGCCTCGCGCTTCTTGCCGGAGAGGTAGAGGTCCTGGATCTCCTCGGCCTCCTTCTCATAGCCGTAGGCCTTCGCCACGTCGTTGTAGAAGTTCTTGCTCTTCGCGCCCATCCCGCCGACGTAGAGGGCGAACAGCGGCCGGGCGAAGTCCAGCAGAGCCTTGGTCTCCGGGCCCTCGCCGATCGCGACCATGCCGCCCGCGGTGATCTGCAGCGGGCCCAGGTCCGCGGACCGCTTCTCCTTGCCGATCGCCAGCGCCTCGCCCCACACCGAGCCCGACTTCTCCGGGTGGAACAGGTGGGGGATCCAGCCGTCGGCGATCTCCGCGGCCTGCTCTACCGACTTCGGGCCCAGCGCCGCGATCCAGATCGGCACCTCGGGGCGCTCGGGCTTGGTGAGCAGCTTCAGCTCCTTCCCGAGCCCGGTGACCGCGCCGTCCTCCTTGCTCAGCGGCATCTTGAACGTGCCGTCGTTGGTCACCGGCTCGCGCCGCAGCCCGCGGCGCACCACGTCGATGATCTCGGCGGTGCGCGCCAGCGGCTTCTTGTACGGCACCCCGTGGAAGCCCTCGATCACCTGCGGCCCCGAGGCCCCGAGGCCGAGGACGGCGCGCCCGGCGGACACGTTGTCCAGCCCGGCGGCGGTCTGCAGGAGGGCGCCCGGTGTGCGGGAGAAGACGTTGAGGATGCCGGCGCCGATCTCGACCCGCTCGGTCTTCGCCGCCAGGTAGCCCATGAGCGTGGGGGAGTCGAAGCCGTAGGCCTCGGCCACCCAGACCAGGTCCAGCCCGGCCTTCTCCAGCTCGGCGACCTGGTCGGCGGCGGCCCGCGGGTTGCCGTCGTACATGAGCATGTGCGAGAGCTTCATGCGGGTCATCGTGACAGTAGGACTGTCACAGTCGCAAGGGTGCGCCGTACGGCGTGACCCACTCCACGAAGCGGCGCCGGCATCGGAATGTGCGTACATTAGGATCGTGACCGACGCGCCCGCCCCGACCCCGCCGTCCACGCCGCTGCTCGACCGGATCCGGGCGTCGGTGATCGGCGACGACCAGGTGATGGACGGCCCCTACGGGCCCCGCCGGGTCACCTACGCCGACTACACCGCGTCGGGCCGCTCGCTCACGTTCGTGGAGGACTTCATCCGCAGCGAGGTGCTCCCGGCCTACGCCAACACGCACACCGAGGCCAGCGGCACCGGCCGCCAGACCACCCGGCTGCGCGAGGACGCCCGCGAGATCATCCGGGACGCGGTCGGCGGCGACGAGGACACCGTGGTGATCTTCTGCGGGTCCGGCTCGACGGCGGCGATCGACAAGCTCATCGGCATCCTCGGCCTGCGTGTCCCCGCCGGGCTGGACGACCGCTACGCCCTCACCGAGGCGATCCCGGCCGAGGAGCGGCCGGTCGTCTTCATCGGCCCCTTCGAGCACCACTCCAACGAGATCTCCTGGCGGGAAACCATCGCCGACGTCGTCACCATCCGCGAGGACGCCGACGGCCACATCAGCACCGAGCACCTGCGCGAGGAGCTCGAGCGGCACGCCGACCGCCCGCTCAAGATCGGCTCCTTCTCCGCCGCCTCGAACGTCACCGGCATCGTCACCGACACCGCCGGCATCGCCGACCTGCTGCACGAGTACGGCGCCCTGTCGCTGTGGGACTTCGCCGCGTGCGCGCCGTACGTCCGGATCGAGATGAACGGCCCGGGGGCGTCGTACAAGGACGCGGTCTTCATCAGCCCGCACAAGTTCATCGGCGGCCCCGGCACGCCCGGCGTGCTGGTGGTCCGGCGCGAGCTGATGGCCAACCGGGTGCCGGTGGTGCCCGGCGGCGGGACGGTGATGTACGTCAACCCGACCCAGCACCGCTACGTCGAGGACCCCGCGCACCGCGAGGAGGGCGGGACGCCCGCGATCGTCGAGTCGATCCGCGCTGGTCTGGTCTTCGGGCTCAAGGAGGCCGTCGGGGTGTCGACCATCCAGGCGCATGAGGAGGCGATGCTGCAGCGCGCGGTCGCGGCGTGGAGGGAGGAGCCGAGCATCGAGATCCTCGGCAACACCGACGCGCGACGGCTGTCCATCGTCTCCTTCGTGGTGCGCGCGCCCGAGGAGCTGGGCGGCGGCTACCTGCACCACAACTTCGTGGTCGCGGTGCTCAACGACCTCTTCGGCATCCAGACCCGCGGCGGCTGCTCGTGCGCCGGCCCCTACGGCCACCGGCTGCTCGGCATCGACGTCGAGCGGTCGCTGGCCTTCGAGGAGCAGATCGCGACCGGGTGCGAGGGGATCAAGCCCGGCTGGGTGCGGGTGAACTTCAACTACTTCCTCGACGAGGAGGTCGCTTCCTACATCATCGACGCCGTGCGGCTGGTCGCCCGCGAGGGCTGGCGGCTGCTCGGCGACTACCGGTTCGAGCCGCTGACCGGGCTCTGGCGGCACCGCGCGGGCTCCTCCGAGCCGCCGCTGCGCCTGCACGACGTGGCGTACGACGCCTCCGGCGAGATGACCTGGCCGCGGCACGGGACCACGGCTCCGCCGAGCGCCCTGGCGGGCTACCTCACCGTGGGCGAGCGGGTCCTCGCCGAGGCGGTCCCGCCGGTCGCTGACACGGCCCGGGGCGACGACTTCGCGGGGCTGCGGTGGTTCCCCCTGCCCGCCGGCTCGGCCGGCGTACCCGTGTAGGGCGACGCGCTAGCGTCGGGGACATGGCGCTCTCGACGTACACACTCAACGACGGAACCACCCTGCCGAAGGTCGGCTTCGGCACCCACCCGCTCAAGGGTGACGACGGCATCGCGGCGATCGTCTCGGCGCTGGAGAACGGCTACCGGCTGCTCGACTCGGCGGTGAACTACGAGAACGAGGAGGAGACCGGCGAGGCGCTGCGGCGCAGCGGGCTGCCGCGCGGCGACGTCCGGATCCAGACCAAGATCCCCGGCCGCTTCCACGCCCACGACCTGGCCGCGCAGTCCCTGCGCGACTCCGC
This sequence comes from Nocardioides rotundus, assembly GCF_019931675.1. Lineage (GTDB taxonomy): Bacteria > Actinomycetota > Actinomycetes > Propionibacteriales > Nocardioidaceae > Nocardioides > Nocardioides rotundus. The sequence continues at coordinate 2,598,488 of NZ_CP082922.1, read as the reverse complement.
CCAGCGGCTCGGCGTCGACCAGATCGACGTGGCGCTCATCCACTGGCCCAACCCGAGCCGCGGGCTCTACCCCGAGGCGTGGCAGGCGCTGGTGGAGGTACAGGCCGCCGGGCTGGTGCGCACCATCGGGGTCAGCAACTTCACCCCCGAGCACCTGCGCCGGATCATCGACGACACCGGCGTCACGCCGGCGGTGAACCAGGTCGAGATGCACCCCTACTTCCCGCAGACCGAGCTGCGGGCCGTGCACGCCGAGCTGGGGATCCAGACCGAGGCGTGGAGCCCGCTGGGGAAGAACCCGACCCCGTTCGAGGAGGAGCCGGTCGTCGCCGCCGCGCAGGCGCACGGCGTGACCCCCGCCCAGGTGGTGCTGCGCTGGCACCTCCAGCTCGACTCGCTGCCGCTGCCCAAGGCCGCGGGGGCCGAGCGGCAGCGCGAGAACCTCGACCTCGACGGGTTCGCGCTCACCGACGACGAGATGAGCGCGATCACCGACCTCGGCCGCGCTGACGGTCGCCGCTTCTCCGGCGACCCGGACACGCACGAGGAGATGTAGGCGGTCTGCTTCAGCGCGCGAGGCCCTCGACGACTTCCGCGCCGGGGAGCTCGCCGAGGAGGGGAGTGGGGACGAGCAGCTTCGAGCGCCGTAACCCGGACCCGATGACGGCGACCGGGATCGACGGTACGGCGGCGTCGACGAGCAGCCGCCAGGTGGCGGGGAGCCCGACCGGGGTGATCCCGCCGTACTCCATCCCGGTCTCCTCGACCGCCCGCTCCAGCGGGTGGAAGGAGCACTTGCGCACGTCGAGGGTCCGCTTCACCAGGCCGTTGACGTCGGCGCGGGTGTCGGCGCGGACCAGGCAGGCGGCGACCCGCTCCTCGCCGGCGCGGCGCCCGGAGATCACCACGCAGTTGGCGCCGGACTCCATCGGCAGGTCGTAGGCATCCGCGCACGCGGCGGTGTCGGCGAGCTCGGGGTCGATCTCGGCGACCCCCACCTCGGCGGCGTGCGGCCATTCGGCGAGCGCGGCGGCCACGGAGGCCGCCAGCAGGTCGGGGCGCTCCAGGGCGGGGACGGTCGAGAGGCTGCCGAGCGTCACAGTCATGTTTCCCATCGTGTCAGGCACCGTTCACCGAACACCGGGGGTCTGGTCAAAGCCGGGCGTTCGGGTGAGAGTGTGAAAATGAACCCCCGTCGCATCGCTGCCACCGCCACTCTCGCCGTCGTCGCCGTCCTCGCTCCAGCGGGCACCGCGACGGCCCAGGACCTCGGGGACGACCCGATCGTCATCGGCCACCGTGGAGCCTCCGGCTACGTCCCGGAGCACACGCTGGCCGCCTACAAGCTCGCCGTGAAGCAGGGCGCGGACTACATCGAGCCCGACCTGGTCTCCACCAAGGACGGCGTCCTGGTCGCCCGCCACGAGAACGAGATCTCCGGGACCACCGACGTCGAGGAGCGCCCGGAGTTCGCCGACCGCAAGACCACGAAGATGATCGACGGGGCGCCCGTCACCGGCTTCTTCACCGAGGACTTCACCTACAAGGAGCTGAAGAAGCTGCGCGCCGAGGAGCGGCTGCCCGGCGTCCGCCCGCAGAACACGCGGTACGACGGCCGCTACAAGGTGCCGACCTTCGAGCAGGTCCTCCGCCTGTCCGAGCAGCTGAGCAAGCGCTACGGCCGCGAGATCGGCGTCTACCCCGAGACCAAGCATCCGACGTACTTCGACTCCATCGGCCTCTCCCTGGAGGAGCCGCTGGTCGCCAGCCTGCGCAAGTACGACCTCGACGACGCCGACGACGAGGTGATCATCCAGTCCTTCGAGACCGCCAACCTGGTCGAGCTGAACAAGGTGATCGACGTCGACCTCGCGCAGCTGGTCAACAACGTCGGCGCGCCCTACGACTTCGTCGCCGCCGGCGACCCGCGGACCTATGCGGACCTGATGACGCCGGAGGGGATGAAGTGGATCGCGACGTACGCCGACGGCCTGGGCGTGCACAAGGACCTGGTCCTGCCCCGCGACGCCTCCGGTGCCACCGGTGAGCCGAGCCCGCTGGTGAAGAACGCGCACGACGCCGGGCTGCTGGTGCACATCTGGACGCTCCGCCGGGAGAACCAGTTCATGGCCACCAACTTCCGGATCGGCTCGGACCCGAACGCGCCCGGCGACATGTACGCCGAGGCCAAGGCGTTCCTCGATGCCGGCGTTGACGGGCTGTTCTCCGACAACCCCGACATCGCCGTGAGGGCCCTGGAGGACTGGCTCGCCGAGCGCTGAGCCGAGACACCGCCAGACGGTCAGGCCCGCCCCACCGCATCGGTGGGGCGGGCCTTCCCCCGTTGTGGAGCCGTTGGCGAGGGGCCCGTCACCAGCTCCAGTCGTCCCCGCGCCGGCGGCGCCGGCGGGAGGACAGCACGATGCCGAGAAGCCCCAGGCCGCCGGCCAGCAGGAAGGGGACCGGCACCAGCAGGCGCAGGTCCGCGTCGGGCAGCAGCCCGACGCCGCCGACCAGCCAGACCAGCGCGATCCCGGTGAACGCCACGCCCATGACCAGGTGCGCGACGTTGAGCTCGTGCCGGCCGCCGCGCGGCTCGACGGGCGTCTCGTCGAGGTCGAGGTAGGCCTGGGTCGGGTCGCTCATCACTGCGCTCCTTCTCGGATGATCTCGACGTCGCCGGCCCCGAGCTGCACCGACAGGTCGAGCTCGGTGTCGCTCGGTCCGGAGACGCTGTTGCGTACGACGGCTCCCGGGTCGTCGGAGCGACTCCCGAAGACCTCCACGCTGCCGAGGCCGACGCGGCCGGTCGCGTTCACATCGATCTCGTCGGGGACGATCACCCGCAGCCGTCCCGCTCCGCTCTCCACCAGCAGGGGCCGGCCCAGCTCGTCGGGGTCGACCTGCGTCAGGTCGACGGTGTGGTCGCCGAGGTTGTAGGAGTAGCGCGGCGGGATGATGTCCCCGGGCATCGGGGTCACGACCGTGGGGCGGTCGTCAACCCGTGAGACCGTGCTGGAGATCGCCAGCACGGGGAGGAGCAGGAGGCCGACGGCGATCAGGCCGCCGGCGCGACCCCACGTGGAGCCGAGCAGCAGTCCCGCGCCGACGATGGCGATGCCGAGGGCCGGATAGGCCGCGAACGGGATCGGCGTCCCCGAGACGTCGACCAGGCCGAGGACCCCCCAGGCCAGGGCGATCAGCAGCACGACCGGCCAGAAGAGTCGCGGGCCGCGCTTGCGGGGGTCCGGCTGGGGGACCGGCGGCGGTGGCGGCAGCGGGGGCTGGTAGCCGACCTGGCCGGGGTAGCCCGCCCACTCGGTCTCGGGCAGCTGCGTGGTGGGGTCGGTGGGCGTCGGGGCGCCGTACGTCCCCGGCTGGTAGGGCCGCTGCTCGGTCCGCTGGGTCAGGTAGAGGACGAGCCCGACGACACCGCCGATGACGACGAGCGGCCAGACGTCGGTGCCACCGAAGGAGTTGCCGACCAGCGTGAGGCCCACGAGGCCGCCCAGGACGAGCAGCGCGACAGAGCGGGTGCGGTCCTGGGTGCGGATCACCGACTCGCCGGTCTCCTCCGGCACCAGCAGCCAGCAGCCCAGATAGGCCAGCACGCCCGCGCCGCCGAAGAACGAGGTGACCACGAAGACCACCCGGACCAGCAGCGGGTCGATGTCGAAGTGCCGGGCGATCCCCCCGGCCACCCCGGCGACCCGGCGCTGCGGGCCGACGGTGCGCCGCAGCCGCGCCAGGTCCCGCATCTCCTGCGTGGAGACGCGGGGGCCGGAGTCGGCCGGCGGAGCGGGCTGCTCGCCCGATGGTGTCGTGCTCATGGCTCCAGCGTGGTACCCCCGGCGAGGTCCGCGCCATCGGGGACGACTCTGATCCCTCACCGGTCGGCCGGGGTTCCGCTCAGGGTCGGATCGGGGACGACACTCATGGTTCGTGGCGGATACCGCGTGCCACGATGGTCGGCATCATGAGCCCGCTCTCCCCGGTCGCCGACGTCCGCCGTGCCACGCGCGCGGGCGAGGAGTCGATCCTCGGCGGCGTCGCGGCCGGGCTGGGCCACCACCTGGGGCTGCCGACGCTGTGGGTGCGGGTGGCCTTCGTCGTGCTCAGCGCCCTCGGGGGCCTCGGTGTGATGCTGTACGCCGCGCTGTGGCTGGTGTTGCCGAGCGACGAGCGGTTCCGTGCCGAGGCGCCCGGGCTGGAGGCCGCGACCCGCGACGGCCGGCGCCGCGGTGGCCGGCTGCGACGGCTGGGCGACGCCGGCCCGGCGATCGCCCTGGGCACGCTGGGTCTCGGGGTCGTCCTCGCGATCCAGACCGTCCTCGGGCCCGGCGCCCTGTTCGGGCCGGCCGTCGTGGGCGCGGCCGGCATCGCGCTGCTGTGGCGACAGGCCGACGAGGCCCAGCGCGAGCGCTGGCGGGACGGCAGCGCCCGGGTCGACCCCTTCCGCTTCGTCCTGGGCCGCGGCGGCTGGGCCTCCTGGTCGCGGTTGCTCGCCGGCGCGTTCCTGGTCGTCTCGGCGATCGCCATCTTCGCCCTGCAGACGGGCGGGTCGCTCCCGGTCATGCGCAACGCGCTGGTGGCCGCGCTGCTGGGCGTCCTCGGGCTGGCGATCGTCGTCGGTCCCTGGCTCTACCGCCTGGCCAGCGACCTCGGGGACGAGCGGGCCGAGCGGGTGCGCACCCAGGAGCGCGCCGACCTCGCCGCCCACCTGCACGACTCGGTCCTGCAGACCCTGGCGCTGATCCAGAAGAATGCCGACCAGCCGGCGACGGTGGCCCGGCTGGCGCGCTCCCAGGAGCGGGACCTGCGGTCCTGGCTCTACGACGAGGCGCCGGCCGCCGAGACGTCCCTGGCCGGCGCGCTCCGTGCGGTGGCTGCGAGCGTCGAGGACGACCACGGGGTCAACGTGGACGTGGTGACCGTGGGCGACGTACCCGCCTCCGACCGGGTCCGGCCGGTGGTGGAGGCCACGCGCGAGGCGATCGTCAACGCCGCCAAGCACGCCGGGGTCGCACGGGTCGACGTGTACGCCGAGGCGACGCCTCGGCTGGTCGAGGTCTTCGTCCGGGACCGGGGGAGAGGCTTCGACCCCGCCTCGGTCGCCGAGGACCGTCAGGGCGTGCGAGGCTCCATCGTGGACCGGATGGACCGGCACGGCGGCAGCGCACAGGTGCGATCGACGCCGGGTGAGGGCACCGAGGTCCGGGTGTCCCTGCCGCTGGAGGAGGAGTGAGATGAGCCAGAGCGAGCCCCGCGGCAGCATCCGGGTCGTGCTCGTGGACGACCACGCGATGTTCCGGGCCGGGGTCCGGTCCGAGATCGGCCAGGCGGTGGACGTGGTCGGCGAGGCCGCCGACGTGGACCAGGCGGTCGCGGTGATCGGCGAGCAGCGGCCCGACGTCGTGCTGCTCGACGTCCACCTCCCCGGCGGCGGGGGCGCGGAGGTGATGCGCCGGGTCAGCGGTGCCGACACGCGCTACCTCGCGCTGTCGGTCTCCGATGCCGCCGAGGACGTGATCGGGACGATCCGGGGCGGGGCGCGGGGCTATGTCACCAAGTCCATCACCGGCGCCGAGCTGGTGGATGCCATCGGGCGGGTCGCCGACGGGGACGCCGTCTTCTCCCCACGGCTCGCCGGCTTCGTCCTGGACGCCTTCGCCGGGTCGATCGAGGTCGCCTCGGTGGACGAGGACCTCGACCGGCTCAGCGAGCGGGAGCGCGAGGTGATGCGGCTGATCGCCCGGGGGTACGCCTACAAGGAGGTCGCGCGCGAGCTGTTCATCTCGGTCAAGACCGTGGAGACCCATATGTCCGCGGTGCTGCGCAAGCTCCAGCTCTCCTCCCGTCACGAGCTCACCCGCTGGGCGTCCGACCGCCGCCTGCTCTGACTCGACGCGGCACCACCCCGAGGGGGGTGGTGTTTGACAGGTGACCCAGATCACTGTTCCGTGGGGGCACGCAACCAGGGAGGCTCGCATGGCAGAGGTCGCCAGCAATCCCGCCGACACCGACGACGGTGGGCTCAAGCGGTCGATCACCGGGAAGCTGCTGTTCTTCTACGTGCTCGGCGATGTGCTCGGATCCGGCATCTACGTGCTGATCGGCTCCGTGGCCGGTGAGGTGGGTGGCGCCTTCTGGGCCGCCTTCGCCGTCGGCGTCACGGTCGCCGGCTTCACCGGCTTGGCGTACGCCGAGCTGGCGACGAAGTACCCCCGCGCCGCGGGTGCGTCGCTGTATGTCCACCAGGCGTTCGGCAACAAGGCGCTGACGTTCCTCACCACGGTGACCTACCTGTCCGCGACGTTCGCGGCCGCGGGCTCGTTGGCCGGCGGCTTTGCGGCGTACGTCGCCGAGCTGATCCCGCTGCCCGCCCTGCTGGTGATGATCGGGTTCATCCTGCTGTTGGCGCTCCTCAACTTCATCGGCATCACCGAGTCGGTGGTCGCGAACATGCTGATGACCTTCGTCGAGGTCACGGGGCTGGTGATCGTCATGGTGATCGGGGTGGTGTACGTCGGTGCCGGCAAGGCCGACTTCTCCGTGCTCACCGACTTCAGCAGCCAGGACAACGTGATCTTCGCGATCATCGCCGGCGTGGCCCTCTCCTTCTTCGCGATGACCGGCTTCGAGAACGCGGTCAACGTCGCCGAGGAGACCGTCGACCCGCATCGCACCATCCCGATGGCGCTGATCGGCGGCATGGCGACCGCCGGCGTGATCTACGTCCTGGTCTCCATCTCGGCAGCCCTGACCGTGCCGATCGACACCCTGGCCGACTCGAACGCGGCGCTGCTGGAGGTGGTGAAGGCGGGGATCCTGCCCATCTCGGTCGCCTTCATGACCACCCTGTTCGCGATCATCGCGATGATCGCGATCACCAACACCACGCTGGTGCAGGTGGTGACCCAGTCCCGGATCCTCTACGGCATGGCGCGGGAGGACGTCGTACCCGCCCCGTTCGCGAAGATCCACCGCAGCCGTCGCAGCCCCTATGTCGCGCTCATCTTCTCCGCGGCCGTGGTGATCGGGTTGATCGTGGCCAGCGATGTGCTGAACCGGATCGGCATCGAGGTCAACATCGTCGAGCGGCTCGCGTCGGTGACCGTGGCGCTGCTGCTGATCGTCTATGCCGGGGTGATCATCTCCTGCCTCAAGACCCGCGGCCGCGACGAGTCCGACCAGACCTTCCGCGCACCCACCCCGTTGCTGGTGATCGGGCTGGTCGGCAATCTGGTGCTGCTGGGCTACGTGATCTACACCGACCGGACCTCGCTGATCTGGTGCGGCGCGCTGATCGGGCTGGGCGGGATCCTGTACGTCCTCGAGCAGCTCTTCGGCCGGCGCGACCGTCCGGCCGGTGCCGAGCGCGGAGACCCCGCGCTCGACGACGACCCATCGGATCGAGGAGCCTGACATGCGCGTCATCGTCACCACGGACGGATCCCGCCAGTCGTTGACGGCGGCCCGGAGGTTCAAGAGATTCGCCGACCCGGAGAAGATCAGCGAGATCATCGTGCTCGCGGTGATCCGGCCGTTCTCCGCCGTCGCGTTCGCCGACGAGATCTCCGGACGGGAGCCGAAGAACGTGTCGCAGGAGCTGTCCTTCCGCGATGCCGCGGAGTCCTCGGTGAACCGGATCGCCGAGGAGTTCAAGGGATGGGGGCCCAAGGTGGTCAAGCGGATCCGGAGCGGGTCGCCGGCCAACGAGATCATCAAGGCCGCGACCCAGAGCGAGGCGGGGCTGATCGTGATCGCCGCCGGTGGCCGAGGGCTCAGCGACACCGTGCTGATGGGCTCCACGGCCCAACGGGTGCAGCACTACGCCCCGTGCCCGGTGCTGGTCGTGCGGCCGCAGAAGCGCCCGAGGAAGAAGGGCTGAACCGCCTGACTAGGCTGGGCCCATGACGATCGTCCAGAACATCCTGGTCCTGCTGCACTTCCTCGGCTGGGCGGCGCTCTTCGGCGGCATGGTCGTGCAGCTGCGCGAGCCGGCCAAGCGGGTCAACGCCGCGATGCGCGACGGCGCCGGTACGGCGTTCCTCGCCGGGCTGCTCATCGTCGGCGTGCTCGAGGCCGGCTCGGACCCGGTGAACAACGCCAAGATCGGCGTCAAGTTCGTCATCGGCCTGGTGGTCCTGGTGCTGGTGATGGCCAACGTGCGCAAGGAGCGGCTCAAGGACGGCGTCTTCTACGGCATCCTCGGGCTCACCGTGGCCAACATGGTGGTCGCCATCTTCTGGTGACCGGCGTCGTCGCCCGCCCCGTGTGGGGACGTGGGCGCGATGACGACCGGCCCCCCACACGTGGTGCGGAGGGCCGGGCCGGTGGTGCTTGCTGTCTGCGGGTCAGGCGTCGAGGCGCGGCGCGCGACGCGAGGCGAGCTCCTGCGGGGCGTTGAAGGCCCACAGCGTCCAGGCGTCGAGGCGACCGAGCAGCGAGCGCACGCGCGGCGCACGGTGGCGGCCGGTGGTCGAGTACGTCATGGGCTGGCTCCTCTCGGGTGTCGGTGGCGGCGCGGGTCGCCGTACGACCCTCGTTGACCCAAGAATTTTAACGATCCAATACGCGCAACTCCCAGCCGACGGCGACGTGTTCCCGGCCACGTGGGCGGCGTCACGCGCCCCCGCGACGAGGGGGTGTGTACGGCGGACGCGCACCGTCCGTGGACCGACGTAGGGTGGCGTTCGAGATGAGCAGCACGTTCCCGATCCCCGGCCTTGAGTCCACCCCGGAGCCCGCCCGGGAGGAGCGTCGCGGACCGACCCGCGACCAGCTCCTCGAGGGGCTCAACGAGCCGCAGCGAGCCGCGGTCACCCACGAGGGCACGCCCCTGCTCGTGGTCGCCGGCGCCGGCTCGGGCAAGACCCGGGTGCTGACCCGCCGGATCGCCTGGCTGGTCAGCGAGCGCAAGGCCCACCCCGGCTCGATCCTGGCCATCACCTTCACCAACAAGGCCGCCGCGGAGATGAAGGAGCGGGTCGAGGCGCTGGTGGGTCGCCGGGCGCGGGTGATGTGGGTGAGCACCTTCCACTCCGCGTGCGTGCGCATCCTGCGCAAGGAGATCGACAGGCTCGGCTACTCCTCGAACTTCACGATCTACGACGCCGCCGACTCCAAGCGGCTGATGGGCCTGGTCTGCCGCGACCTGGACCTGGACGTGAAGAAGTTCCCGCCGAACGCGGTGCTGCACTGGGTCTCCGACGCCAAGAACGAGCTGCGCGACCACGAGGAGGCGGCCCGGGACGCGCAGAACGGCCTGGAGGAGACCTACGCGTCGGCGTACTCGCTCTATCAGCGCCGCCTGCGCGAGGCCAACGCGCTGGACTTCGACGACCTGATCATGCTCACCGTGCACCTGTTCCAGGCGTTCCCGGAGGTGCGCGAGACCTACCGCCGCCGGTTCCGGCACGTGCTGGTCGACGAGTACCAGGACACCAACCACGCGCAGTACGCCCTGGTCCACCAGCTCTGCGGCGAGCAGATGGAGGACGGCGACGGCGAGCGGGTGCCGCCGAGCGAGCTGATGGTGGTCGGCGACGCCGACCAGTCGATCTACGCCTTCCGCGGGGCCAACATCCGCAACATCCTCGACTTCGAGGCCGACTTCCCCGACGCGACGACGATCCTGCTCGAGCAGAACTACCGCTCGACCCAGACGATCCTCACCGCGGCCAACGCGGTGATCGGCAACAACCGGGGCCGGAAGCCGAAGAGCCTGTGGTCGGCCGCCGGGGACGGCGCGAAGATCGTGGGCTACGTCGCCGACGACGAGCGCGACGAGGCCCGCTTCGTGTCCGGGGAGATCGACCGGCTCACCGACGAGGGCGCGGCCCGCCCGGGCGACGTGGCGGTGTTCTACCGGACCAACAACCAGTCCCGCGTCTTCGAGGAGGTCTTCATCCGCCTCGGCATGCCCTATCGGGTCGTCGGCGGCGTGCGCTTCTATGAGCGCAAGGAGATCAAGGACGCGCTGGCCTACCTGCGCGCGCTGGTCAACCCGGCCGACGAGATCTCGCTGCGGCGGATCCTCAACACCCCCAAGCGGGGGATCGGCGACCGGGCGGAGGCCGTCGTGGCGGCGTACGCCGAACGCGAGCGGATCACGTTCTTCGACGCGCTGCGCCGGGCCGAGGAGGCTCCCGGCATCGCGACCCGCAGCCTGAAGCAGATCCGCGGCTTCGTCGCGATGATGGAGGAGCTTCGGACGATGGTGGAGGCCGACGAGCGGGCCGACGTGATCTTGGAGAGCGTGCTGGACCGCTCCGGGATGTTGGCCGAGCTCGAGGCCTCCGACGACGTCCAGGACGGCACCCGGGTGGAGAACCTCGCCGAGCTCGTGGCGGTGGCGCGGGAGTTCTCCGACGACCCCGTGGCCGGTCCGTCGGCGGACCCCGCCGACGTCGACGCGGGCCAGGTCGCCCCCGGGCTCGGGGACTTCCTCGAGAGGGTGGCCCTGGTGGCCGACGCCGACCAGATCCCCGACGCCCCGAGCGAGAGCGACGGCGGCATGGTCACCCTGATGACGCTGCATACGGCCAAGGGGCTGGAGTTCCCCGTGGTCTTCCTCACCGGTTTGGAGGACGGCGTGTTCCCGCACTCCCGGTCGCTGGGGGACCAGCCCGAGCTGGAGGAGGAGCGGCGGCTGGCGTACGTCGGCCTCACCCGCGCCGAGCAGCGGCTCTACATCTCCCGTGCCCTGATGCGCTCGGCCTGGGGTGCGCCCATGCACAACCCGGCCTCCCGCTTCCTCTCCGAGCTGCCGGTCGACCTGGTCGACTGGCGCCGGGAGGAGTCGGCCCAGACCCGCTGGGGGCGGCCGGACGTCGCGAGCTCCTCGGGGGCCTCGAGCGGGATGGGCTCGCTCACCGCCGCCGGCCGGCGCAACTTCACCTCGGCCGCGCTGCGGGCCGATGCGGAGTCGAAGGCGAAGAAGTCCCGCCCGGTGCCCTCCCTGGAGCCCGGCGACCGGGTCTCCCACGACTCCTTCGGCCTCGGGACCGTGGTCTCGCTGGAGGGGCAGGGCGACAAGCAGGTCGCCTCGATCGACTTCGGCTCCGGCGGCGTACGCCGGCTGCTGCTGCGCTACGCGCCTGTCGAGAAGCTCTGAGGATCTCGACCGGTCGGCCCCGGCGCCACGCCGTACTCGTCGTCCCCCGGTCGGGCGCGCGGTGAGGCGGTCGCGGTGAGGCGGCGTCAGGGACGGACGCCGTTGACGCTGAGCGCGTTGTAGGGGTCGACCGGGTCGCCCGCGCCGGGCCGGACCTCGAGGTGCAGGTGCGGACCGGTCACGTTGCCGGTGGCGCCGACCGTCCCGATCACTTCACCCGCGCTCACGGTGTCGCCGGGGGAGACCGAGATGGAGGTCTGGTGGCAGTACCACAGCTCCGTGCCGTCCTCGAGGGTCAGGATGGTCCGGTTGCCGTAGGCGCCGGCGTAGCCCGCCTCGGTGACCGTGGCGTTCGTCACAGCCCGCAGCGGCGTGCCGGAGGGGGCGGCGAAGTCGAGCCCGGTGTGGTCGCGCGACCACAGGCTGCCGGACTGCCCGAAGGTCGCGGTGAGCCGGTAGTTCGTCAGCGGGAGCACCCACTTGTTCGCGGCGATCTCCTGCGCCTGCTGCTCGGCCTGCTTGGCGAACTGGGCCAGCGCGGCGTTGCGCTGCTTGGCCTGGGCCTCGGCGGCCTTGATGATCTTCTTCGCCGAGGCGTCCTCGAGCGCGTCGCCGGCGGAGTCGCGGGAGACGGCCTTCTCCCGCTCGGCCAGCAGGCTGCTGGAGCCGACGGCGCTGGTGCCGCTGAGCGCCCCGGCGGGCTGCAGCCGCCCGGAGTCGCTGCTGGAGGCGGTGGCGCTGTTGGCCAGCGGCACCTCTCCGGGCAGGCTGACGGCACCGACGGCCGCGGCCGCCAGGGCGGCGACTCCGGCGACGATCTGGACGGATGGCAGACCCGGGAAGAGCGCCCGACGGGGCCCGCGGTGGCGGACCGCCTTGCGCTTGCCGCCGACTGGCTTCGCCCGCTCACTGCCCTCGGGGCAGGTGGGCGTGCTCGTCTGGTCAGGCATGCTGATGAGGGTTCCTCACATCGATCGGGGGCGCTCGACGCAATTGCGACCGCACACTCTATCGGGTGGTTCCGGTCCGGCACCAAACCCGCGGACCGATCCAGCATGCACGACCGCGCAAACTCGCGCCGGGTTTCTCCACAGACCAACCCACGTCGCCCCCGGTCCGCCACCGGGACTAGGGTGCTGGACAGAACCCCGGAGCGTACATAAACGACCAAAGGACTGGGTGGAGCGATCGTGGACCTGATGGAGTACCAGGCGAAGGAGCTCTTCGCCAAGCACGGAGTGGCGGTCACGCTGGGCAAGACCGTCGAGACGCCCGAGGAGGCCCGTGCGGCCGCCGAGGAGATCGGCGGGGTGTCCGTCGTCAAGGCCCAGGTCAAGGCCGGCGGCCGCGGCAAGGCCGGCGGCGTGAAGGTCGTCAAGACGCCGGAGGAGGCCGAGGAGGCCGCCCGGGCGATCCTGGACCTGGAGATCAAGGGCCTGCCCGTCAACCGGGTGCTGGTCGTCCCGGGCGCGAGCATCGAGGAGGAGTACTACTTCTCCTTCCTGCTCGACCGGGCCAACCGCTCCTACCTCTGCATCGCCAGCGTCGAGGGCGGCGTGGAGATCGAGGAGGTCGCCAAGACCAACCCGGACGCCGTGAAGAAGATCACCATCGACCCGGGCACGGGCGTGGACGCGGCCAAGGCGGCGGAGATCGTCGACGAGGCCGGCTTCCCGGCCGAGCTGCGCGACCAGGCGGTCGAGATGGTCCAGCGGCTGTGGGACGTCTTCGTCAAGGAGGACGCCACGCTGGTGGAGGTCAATCCGCTGGCGCGCCTGAGCGGCGACAAGCTCGAGGCGCTGGACGGCAAGGTGTCGCTGGACGACAACGCCGACTTCCGCCACGAGGAGCACGCCGAGTTCGAGATCCGCGAGGAGGCCGACCCGCTGGAGGCCAAGGCCAAGGACAAGGGCCTCAACTACGTGAAGTTGGACGGTCAGGTCGGGATCATCGGCAACGGTGCGGGTCTGGTCATGTCCACCCTCGACGTGGTGGCCTACGCCGGAGACCGGCACGGCGGCGTGAAGCCGGCCAACTTCCTCGACATCGGCGGCGGGGCGAACGCGCAGGTGATGGCCGACGGCCTCGACGTCATCCTGGGCGACGACCAGGTCAAGTCCGTCTTCGTCAACGTCTTCGGCGGCATCACCGCCTGCGACGAGGTGGCCCGCGGCATCAAGGGCGCGCTGGAGATCCTCGGCGACGAGGCCAGCAAGCCCCTCGTCGTACGCCTCGACGGCAACAACGTCGAGGAGGGCCGGGCGATCCTCAACGAGCTCAACCACCCCCTGGTCACCCAGGTCGACACCATGGACGGCGCGGCCGACAAGGCCGCCGAGCTGGCGAACGCCTGACCCCGGCGACGACGAGAAGAGACGAGGAACTGTGTCTATCTACCTCAACAAGGACTCCAAGATCATCGTCCAGGGCATGACCGGTGGCATGGGCTCCAAGCACACCACCCTGATGCTCGAGGCGGGCTCGAACATCGTCGGCGGCGTCAACGCGCGCAAGGCCGGTACGACGGTCGAGCTGGGCGGTCAGGAGCTGCCGGTGTTCGGCACCGTCGGCGAGGCGATGAAGGAGACCGGCGCCGACGTGTCGGTCGTCTTCGTGCCCCCCGCCTTCACCAAGGACGCCTGCATCGAGGCGATCGACGCCGGCATCGGGCTGCTGGTGGTCATCACCGAGGGCGTGCCGGTGCAGGACACTGCGGAGGTCTACGCCTACCTGGCCAGCGACAAGAACCACGCCGGTACCCGGATGATCGGGCCGAACTGCCCGGGCATCATCACCCCGGAGGAGTCGCTGGCCGGCATCACGCCGCACACGATCGCCGGCAAGGGCCCCATCGGGCTGGTGTCGAAGTCGGGCACGCTGACCTACCAGATGATGTACGAGCTGCGGGACTTCGGCTTCACCACCGCGATCGGCATCGGCGGCGACCCGGTCATCGGAACCACGCACATCGACGCGCTCGAGGCGTTCGAGAAGGACCCGGACACCCAGGCGATCGTGATGATCGGTGAGATCGGCGGTGACGCCGAGGAGCGGGCCGCGGACTACATCAAGGAGCACGTGACCAAGCCGGTCGTCGGCTACGTCGCCGGCTTCACCGCCCCCGAGGGCAAGACGATGGGCCACGCCGGCGCCATCGTGTCGGGCTCCTCGGGCACCGCGGAGGCGAAGAAGGAGGCCCTCGAGGCCGCCGGGGTCAAGGTCGGCAAGACCCCCTCGGAGACCGCGCAGCTGATGCGGGAGATCCTCGAGAAGCTCTGAGCACCGAACGCGTACGACGCCCGGGTGCGGCCATGGCCGACCCGGGCGTCGTCGTCCTCGCTGGTGGCGGGCGACGACTAGCGCCGGGCCAGCAGGTCCTCCAGCGCCGTCAGCACCGGCGCCAACGCTGCGGCCTGATCCTGCAGCGCGGTGTCGGGGTCGAAGCCCTCGCCCGCGCTGATGTCCGCGACCACGGCATTGTCCCGGACGACCACCTGCATGACCTGGGTCGCCTGGCGGGTGCCGGTCTCCGAGGAGACCAGCATGCCCTGCCACGATCCGGTGTCGGATCGCTCGATCGGGGTCTGCAGCCCCGGTCGCCGGCACTGCGCGACCAGCTCGCGCGCCCGGTCGGCGTAGGCCACCGCCTCCTCTGAGGTGGCGAAGAGCAGGACCTCGCGGTCGCGGCCATAGGTGGGCTGGGACCAGGTGGCGGTCAGCCGGTCCACCGGCGCGCCCTCGGGCACCGTGCCGGGCAGCTCGACGCATGGCGTCCAGATCGCCAGGCGCGGGAGCTTCCGGTTGGGGCCGACGATGCCGAACCCGCCCTCGCTGGGGATCCGGGGCCACCCCTGTGTCAACGGGAAGTCGTCGGGGAGGGTGGTGACCGGCAGCGGGGCCGTAGGGGTGCTCGGCGGGTCCGACGGCGTGGACTCCGGCTGCGTGGTCCGCGGCGCCGGCTGCGTGGACTTCGGTGCCGACGGGGTGGTCTCGGGTGCCGAGGGAGTGGTCTCCGGTGCCGACGGGGTGGTCGGTGGGGCGTCCGACGCCGACGATCCGCCCGCCGGGCCGGTGGGGCCGGGCGGCCGCGGGTCGCCGCCCAGGCCGCGGGCGACGGTGGCGCCGCCGACCGCCACGACGGCGACCGCAGCAGCCGCGCCGAAGGCCGTGGCTGCCGCCCGACGGCGCCGCATCCGGTCGCCGCGACGGCGCACCTCGGAGGCGGGCAGCGGGTTCACGGGGATGCCTCCGGTGTCGAAGTCGGTGAAGGGGTCGCGGGGCTGCTCAGGCATGACGGGCCTCCGGGCTGTCGGAGAGGAGGGTGGCGAGCGCGGCGCGGCCACGGGAGAGACGGGCCTTGATCGTGCCGGTCGGGGCGCCCACCTCGCGGGCGACGTCCTCGACCGGCAGGTCGGCGATGTGATGCAGGACGAGTGCCTGCCGCTGGGCGGCCGGCAGGTGTCGGAGGGCGTTGACCAGCGCGACGTGCGTCTCGCTCGGCGGGTCGGCGGTGACGGGCTGGGAGACCGCGCGGTCCGGCGCGCGCCGGGCCAGCGCCGTACGCCGCCAGCGGCTCACGGCCAACCGGTGGGCCGTCGTCCGCACCCACGCCTCGGGGTGGTCGACGTGGGTCAGCTTCCGTCGGTGCGCCCAGGCCTTGACGAAGGCCTCCTGCACGCACTCGTGCGCCTCGTCGCGGTTGCCGATCATGGCGTAGATCTGGCCCACGAGGCGGCTGAAGGACGCCGCATAGAAGTCGTCGAACTCGGCCTCATCCATCTCTCGCCCCGTTCGTCTGCGCTCGGTCAGTGGGGAAGACGAACCACGAGGGCATGCGGTTGCACGCCGGTCCGAGAATCTTCGATGTGTCAGCCGTCACGGGTGGCCGGCCCGGCTTCGGGACGCTCGGGTCCGGGCATCAGTCGCAACCGCTCCTGGGCGCGCTGGACCAGGGAGGTGAACGCCTCGGGCCCCATGGTGCGGTTGCCGGAGGGGTAGAAGCCGATCTGGGTGACGGCAGTGCCGTTGCGGGCGATGCCCATCAGGTAGGGCACCGTCTCCTGGTCGGAGATCTCGATCAGCAGACGCCACACGACCAGCTCCCGCGGGCCCTGGCCGCTGCCGGCGAGCTGCTCGACCTCGGTGCCCAGGTTGCGACCGTCACAGGCGAGGACCCGGTCCCGGATCCCGCCGAAGAAGGCCGCCGCCCGCGGCGCCGGCAGCGTGCCGACGGTCTGGGTCAGTCCGAACTCCGCGGGCAGCCGGGCGCCGGGGATCACGAAGGCGCGGGTCAGGCCGTTGCTGACCCCCTGCCCCGGGCCGAAGACGGTCCGGTCGCACTGGGTGGAGGCGAAGTTCTGTCGAGCCGCCCGCGGCTCGGTGCCCACCCAGGGGCGGCCGATGCCCTGGACGGGCGGCATGTCGATCTCGCTGACCATCCCCGGCACCTCGCCGGTCGCGGGTGCCGGGATCGGGCGTGCCGCCGGCGGGGCCGCACAGGTGCGGGTGCCCGGGCGGCCACACAGCGTGTTGACCGACGCCGCGAGCCGTGCGGAGGCCACTCGCGGGTCCGGGGCGGCAGCGTCGTTGCGCGCGACGACGGTGGTCGTCGTGACCTTGCCGGTGCGGCCCACGCCCACGACGTACGTCGTCACCGGTGCCTTCCACGACCGCAGGACGTACAGGTCCCCGCCGTCCCCCTCGCCGACGCCGGACACCTTCTGGGTGCCGATCAGCTGCATGCGGGGTACGGCGCACCCGGCGAACCAGCCGCGCAGCTCGTCCTGGGTCCGCTTCGCCCGCCACGGGGTGGCGGACAGCTCGGTCAGCTGCCAGGCACGCAGCCGCGGCTGACCCGGGCGGTCCGCGGCGGTGAAGGTGCGCAGCAGGGCGCCGCGGCCCTCGGGGTCGGCGTACCGCTCCGTCTGGCAGGGCAGGGCCAGCCCGTTGCCCTCGGTGTTGTCGGTGGTGGAGAGCGTCCGCCAGGGCCGGCCTCCGGACAGCGGGCGCAGCTGGGCCGGCCGGAGCAGGCCGCCGACCGTGAGCTGATCCTCCGCCGGCTCCTCCTCCGTGGTCTCCGCAGAGGCCTCGGGGGAGGGGGAGGACGAGGCGTCGAAGCCGAGCCGCTCCGCGGCCAGCGCGGGACGCATCCCGTCGGGGGAGGCGACCAGCATCCCGGCTCCGATCACGGCCAGGGCGGCCAGCACCGCCCCGACCAGGGTCGGCAGGCGTCGGCGGGACCGCGGCACGTCAGGGGAGGGCCGGTCGGCGTCGGGGGCAGGACTCATGACCGTTCCACGCTACGGGAGGGCACCACACGCGGTCACATCGCGCAGCGGGTCGCACGGGCGGGGATCCTCCGGCGTGGGAGCCCCGCATGGGCCCCACCGGGTGCGCATCATGGTCTCGTCATGACTTCACTGCTCACCCCCACCGAGGCCCCTCCCGAGTCCGGTCGCCGCCCGCGGCACCTCGCCCTGAGCGCGGCCAGCGGCGCCGTCGCCGCGGTGGGCGTGCCGCTGGCGCTGTGCGCCGCGCTGGCGGTGATCGGCTGGTTCATGGCCGACGCGGGCAGCCACGGCGACCCGAGCGACGCGCTGCGGGTGGGCGCCCTGGGTTGGCTGGTCGCCCACGGCTCCGGGATCAACATCCAGGACGCCTGGGTGACCGCGCAGCCGCTCGTCGTGACCATCGGCTGTGCGATGGCCGTGTGGCACTTCGCGCGGCGCACCGGCGAGGCCGTCTCTGGCCACGGGCCCGACGCGGACCGGATCGCCGACGGCGAGCGGGACTGGACGGTGCCGGGCGCCACGGCGGCCTTCGCGGCGACGTACACCCTGCTCGTCGTGGTGGTGGGCCTGATCGCCTCGACGCCCGCCACGGACCCCTCGCTGCTGCGTGCCGCCGTCTTCTCCCTGCTGCTGTGCCTGGTGGTGGGCGGCACGGGCGTCGCCGTGGGCTCTGGCCGCGCCGCGCTGTGGCTCACCCACCTCCCGCGAGCGGTGCACGACTCGCTGAACGGAGCCTGGTCGATCCTGCGCTGGTTCGCGATCGCGGCCACGGTGTGCCTCGTCGCCGCCCTCCTGGTCGACCTGACCTCGGCCGCCAACATCGTCTCCCAGCTCGACACCGACGTCACCGACACCATCGTGGTGGTGCTCCTCTCCGCCCTGCTGCTGCCCAACGCCATCGTCTGCTCGGGGACCTACCTGCTGGGTCACGGGTTCGCGGTCGGCACCGGCACCCTGGTCACCCCGACCGCCGTGGTGCTCGGGCCGCTGCCGCTCTTCCCGCTCCTGGCCGCCCTGCCGGGGGACGGGCCGACGCCGCCGTGGACGCCCGCGCTGCTGGCCGTCCCCCCGGTGGTGGCGGCCTGGGCCACCTGGCGGGTGCTGCGCCAGCGCCCGGTCCACGGGTGGAGCGAGGCGGCCCTGCGCGGCCTGGCCGCCGGGGTGCTCGCGGCCGTCGCGGTCGCGGTGGCCGCCGGGCTCGCCAACGGTGCGGTCGGGCCCGGCCGGATGCAGATGGTCGGCCCGGGGATGCTCGACACCCTGGCGCGCGCCCTGCCGACCCTCGGCCTGGCGGGGCTGGTCGGCTCGATGGTCGCCACCTGGCAGCACCGCCGCCAGGGTCCCGCCGAGTCGGACTGACCCCTCCCTAGGATGCGGTGCGTGCCGACGTACCGCTTCTCCGCGCCCGCCCGCCTGGTCGTCCTCGGCTCGGGCAGCGGGACCAACCTGCAGGCCCTGCTCGACGCCGCGAGCGAGGAGGAGTACGCCGCCCGCGTGGTCGCGGTCGGCGCCGACCGGCCGGGAATCGAGGGCCTGGCGCGCGCGGAGCGGGCCGGCATCGACACCTTCGTCGAGCGGGTGCGTGACCACCCCGACCGCAGCGCCTGGGACGCCGCGCTCGCCGAGCAGGTGGCCCGGCACGAGCCGGACCTGGTGATCTCGGCGGGGTTCATGAAGCTGTTCGGCCCGCGGTTCCTCGACCGGTTCGCCGGCCGCACCCTCAACACGCACCCGGCGCTGTCGCCGTCCTTCCCCGGGATGCAGGGGCCGCAGGACGCGCTGGACTACGGCGTCAAGGTCACCGGGGCCACGCTGTTCGTCGTCGACGGGGGCGTGGACACCGGGCCGATCGTGGCGCAGGTGCCGGTGGCCGTCGAGCCCGACGACGACGCCGCCGCGCTGCACGAGCGGATCAAGACCGCGGAGCGGGCGATGCTGGTGGACACGGTGGGGCGGATGGCCCGGGAGGGCTTCTCCGTCGAGGGCCGCAGCGTCCGGATCGGCTCGTGACCCGGAATCTGGTGCTGCTGCGGCACGGCAAGTCCGACTGGGACGTGCCGGCCACCGACCGGGAGCGGCCGCTGACGGCGCGCGGTCGGCGCCAGGCGCGCGAGGCGGGGGAGTGGCTCGCCGAGCACGGCCCCGCGCTCGACCTGGCGGTGGTCTCCACGGCGCGACGTACGACGCAGACCTGGGAGCTGGCGAGCGCCGCGCTGGCCGACCCGCCGCCGGTCCGGCCGGAGGAGGCGGCGTACTCCTTCTCCGCGACCGACCTGCTCGGCCTGGTCCGCGCCCTGGGAGACGAGCGGGCGGTCGTGCTCGCCGGTCACGACCCCGCCCTGGAGGACCTGCTCGACGCCCTGGTCGGCCGGCCCGTGCGCATGCGCACCTCCGAGCTCGCGGTGCTCGAGCTGCCGGGCTGGGACACGGCCGGGGACGGTGCCGCCCGGCTGGTCGCCCACGGCCGGCCTCCCGTAGCCTGAGCGCACACGACTGGCGCAGGTGGGCAACCACCGGGGAGTGGCCCCTCGGGGGGACGCGCGGGCATCGAACGCCTGGGTGCCCGGCAGGCACGACACCACCCACACCCGAGCGAGGAGCATCAGGCGATGGCCGCACCCGACCGCATCACGATCCGGCGAGCACTGGTCTCGGTCTACGACAAGACCGGGCTGGAGGAGCTGGTCCGCGGACTGCACGAGGCCGGGGTGGAGCTGGTCTCCACCGGCGGCTCCGCCCGGCTGATCGAGTCCCTGGGGCTGCCGGTCACCAAGGTCGAGGACCTCACCGGCTTCCCCGAGGCGCTGGACGGCCGGGTCAAGACCCTGCACCCGCGGGTGCACGCCGGCATCCTCGCCGACCGGCGCCTGGACTCCCACGTGGCGCAGCTGGAGGACCTCGGCATCGAGCCGTTCGACCTGGTCGTCTCCAACCTCTACCCGTTCACCGAGACGGTGATGTCGGGGGCCACCGCCGACGAGAGCGTCGAGCAGATCGACATCGGCGGCCCCTCGATGGTCCGCGCGGCGGCGAAGAACCACCCCTCCGTGGCGATCGTGGTCAGCCCCGAGCGGTACGCCGACGTGCTCCGCGCCGTCGCCGACGGCGGCTTCACCCTGGCCGAGCGGCAGCGGCTGGCCGCCGAGGCGTTCGTGCACACCGCGACCTACGACGTGCACGTCGCCTCCTGGATGGGCAACGTGCTCACCGACACCTCCGACGGGCAGGGCTTCCCCGCCTGGATGGGCGCCACCTGGGACCGGGCCGCGGTGCTGCGCTACGGCGAGAACCCCCACCAGTCCGCCGCCCTCTACACCAACGGCTTCCAGCCGCAGCCGGGGCTCGCACAGGGTCGCCAGCTGCACGGCAAGGAGATGTCCTACAACAACTACGTGGACGCCGATGCCGCCCACCGCGCGGCGTACGACCACGGGGACGTGCCCACCGTGGCGATCATCAAGCACGCCAACCCCTGCGGCATCGCGATCGGGGAGGACATCGCCGACGCGCACCGCAAGGCGCACGCGACCGACCCGGTGTCGGCGTACGGCGGCATCATCGCCTCCAACCGCCCCGTGACCCGCGAGATGGCCGAGACCGTCAAGGACATCTTCACCGAGGTCGTCGTCGCCCCCGGCTTCGACGAGGACGCGCTGGAGGTCCTGACCGCGAAGAAGAACCTGCGGCTGCTCGAGGTGGCCGCGCCGTCCGCCGGCGGCATCGAGAGCCGCCCCATCTCCGGCGGCCTGCTGCTGCAGGAGCGGGACGCGATCGACGCCTCCGGCGAGGACGCCGACGGCAACCCCACGGGCGACGAGGCGTCGCGCTGGCGGCTGGTGGCCGGTGACCCCGCCGACGAGCAGACGCTGGCCGACCTGCAGTTCGCCTGGCGGGCGATCCGCGCGGTGAAGTCGAACGCGATCCTGCTCGCCGACGGCGGCGCCGCGGTCGGCGTCGGGATGGGCCAGGTCAACCGGGTCGACTCCTGCCGGCTGGCGGTCTCGCGCGCCGGCGAGCGGGCGTCGGGCTCCGTCGCCGCCTCGGACGCGTTCTTCCCCTTCGCCGACGGCCTGCAGATCCTGCTGGACGCCGGCGTGCGCGCCGTGGTCGCCCCCGGCGGCTCTATCCGCGACGACGAGGTGATCGCCGCCGCGCAGGCGGCCGGCGTGACGACGTACTTCACCGGAACCCGGCACTTCGCCCACTGACCCCTACCCCCGCCCCCGACCCGCAACACGTGGGGATCGGTCGCCATGGCGCCGCGATCCCACACGTCCCGAGTGATTGGATGAGCACGTGACGGCACAGAGGCTGGACGGTACGGCGACCCTCGCCGCGATCATGGACGAGCTGCGGGCCCGGGTGGCCGCGCTGAAGGAGCGCGGCGTCACGCCCGGCCTGGCGACGGTGATGGTCGGGGACGACCCCGGCAGCAAGTGGTACGTCGGCGCCAAGCACAAGGACTCCGCGAAGATCGGCATCGACTCCTTCCGGCACGACCTGCCCGCGACCGCCTCCCAGGAGGAGGTCGAGGCGCTGATCGACGAGCTCAACGCCGACGACCGGGTCACCGGGTTCATCGTGCAGCAGCCGACCGGGCTCGACGAGTTCCGGCTGCTGTCCCGGGTCTCCCCGGACAAGGACGTCGACGGCCTGCACCCGGAGAACCTCGGTCGGCTGGTGCTCGGCGAGGACGGGCCGCTGCCCTGCACGCCGGTGGGCTGCCTGGAGCTGCTGCGGCGGCACGGCGTCGAGCTCAACGGCGCCGAGGTCGTCGTCGTGGGCCGCGGCATCACCGTCGGCCGCCCGATGGGCCTGCTGCTCACTCGCCGCTCGGAGAACGCCACCGCCACCCTCACCCACACCGGCACCCGCGACCTCGCCGCCCACGTCCGCAACGCCGACGTGGTCGTCGCCGCGGCCGGAGTGCCCGGGATCATCACCGGCGACATGGTCAAGCCGGGCGCGGCCGTCCTCGACGTCGGCGTCTCCCGGGTCGACGGCAAGATCGCCGGCGACGTGGCCGACGACGTCTGGGACGTCGCCGGCTGGGTCTCCCCGAACCCCGGCGGTGTCGGTCCGATGACCCGGGCCATGCTGCTGAGCAACATCGTCGACATCGCCGAGAGGAACGCGAGCTGAGCGTGGACCAGCAGGACGCCTCCCCGCCACCCCCCGAGGACATCCCCCCGGTCTCCGCGGAGGAGCTGGTCGGCGGGGACGAGCGTCCCGACGACATTCGCCGCTACCCCTCCACGATCGGCGGCGCGCTCTACCTCTGCGTCCTCGCCGTGGTCGTCGGCGGGATCGGCATCGTGCTCTGGGTGGACTGGCGGATCGGCACCCGGATCATCGCCGGGGGCCTCGGCGCCGCGGCCCTGTTCCGCCTGGTGCTGCGCGAGCGGGACGCCGGGATGCTCGCGGTCCGCAACCGCTTCCTCGACGCCTTCATGCTCGCCGGCGTGGGCGGCGTACTCGCCTTCCTCGCCAGCTCGATCCCCAATCAGCCCGGCGTGTGACCCCCGCGGGCGGCCGGCGGGACGTCATACGTTCCGGGGAACCGCTGCCTCGGTTCGTATGACGTCCCGCCCGGGCCCGCTCGTGCCTCGCTCCGGGTCAGATCAGGCTCCCCTCATGCGGCCTGATCCTGCCCTCCGCTCGTGCCTCGCTGCGGTCAGATCAGGCTCCCCTCATGCGGCCTGATCCTGCCCTCCGCTCGTGCCTCGCTGCGGTCAGATCAGGCCGAGCTTCTCGACCGCGGCGCGCTCGTCCTGCAGCCGCTTCGCCGAGGCCATGATCCGCTCCCGGGAGAAGTCGTTGAGCTCGATGCCCTGGACGATCTTCCACTCGCCGTTCTCCACCGTGCACGGGAACGAGGAGACGATGCCCTCCGGCACGTCGTAGGAGCCGTCGGTCGGCACCGACATCGACACCCACTCCGAGGTCCCGTTCAGCCAGTCGTGCATGTGGTCGATCGTCGCGTTCGCCGCCGAGGCCGCCGACGAGGCGCCGCGCGCCTTGATGATCGCGCCGCCGCGGGTCGCGACGGTCGGGATGTACTCGTCGGTGATCCAGGCCTCATCGACCTGCTCGGCCGCCGACCGGCCGCCGACCTTGGCGTTGAAGAGGTCGGGGTACATCGAGTCGTCGTGGTTGCCCCAGATCGCCAGGTCCTTGATCTCGGTGACCGGCACGCCCAGCTTCTTGGCCAGCTGGCTCTTGGCCCGGTTGTGGTCCAGCCGGGTCAGCGCGTTGAAGCGCTCCCGCGGGATGTCGGGGGCGTTGCTCATCGCGATCAGCGCGTTGGTGTTCGCCGGGTTGCCGGTGACCAGGATGCGTACGTCGTCCGCGGCGTTGTCGCCCAGCGCCTTGCCCTGGCCGGTGAAGATCTTGCCGTTGGCCTCGAGCAGGTCCGCGCGGTCCATGCCCTCCTTGCGCGGCATGGCGCCGACCAGCATGGCGGCGTTGACGCCGGAGAAGATCTCGTTGGGGTCCGAGCCGATCTCCACGCCCGCGAGCAGCGGGAACGCGCAGTCGTCGAGCTCCATCACGACGCCCTCGAGGGCGGGCAGCGCGGGCTCGATCTCGAGCAGCCGCAGCTCGACCGGGCGGTCGCCCAGGGCACCCGCCGCGAGCCGGAACAGCAGGCTGTAGCCGATCTGGCCGGCAGCGCCGGTCACGGCGACCTTCAGGGGCTGGCTGGAGTCACTCACGACGGTCTCCTCAAGCGATCGATGCGTTTGTGCTGACGCTAGCAGCGCCGTACGGCGGCACCGAGGGCGGTCCCGAGCCGCGCGGCCGCCCTGCTGGGGCGGTGCGTCATGCTTGCGCGCATGCGCTCCCTCCGCGCCGGGCTGACCGGCCTCGTGCTGCTGGCCCTGACCGCGTGCGGGGGCGCGGCGCCCGACCCGGTCGACGAGAGCGGCATCGACGGGCTGCGGATCCCCACGCCCTCCCCGGAGCCCGGTGACTTCCAGGCGCGGGTCACCAATCCCTGGCTGGCCTGGAGGCCGGGTGCCCGCTGGGAGTACTCCACCACCGACCGCGACCGCCCGGCGACCTACGTCGTGACGGTGCGCCGCGAGCGGGTCACCGTCGCCGGCGTGGAGGCCACGGCCGTGGACGGCCGGCTGGTCCTGGACCGCACCGGGCGGGTGGTCGAGGAGGAGACGACGTACGCCGCCCAGGACCGCGACGGCAACGTGTGGCAGCTCGGCCAGGACACCGGTGACGCCGACTGGCGCGCGGGGCGGGCCGGAGCCCGGGCGGGACTGCTGATGCCAGCCACCCCGCGGGTCGGCGACGGCTTCCTCACCGGCGAGGTGGGTGGCGAGCCGGTCGGCCGGCTGACCGTCCTGGACCTCTCGGCGCCCGTCCCGGAGGGTGCCGACTCCGGGGCCGGACGGATGCTCCAGCTCGAACGGGTACCGGGGGAGGGCGGACCCGAGGAGCAGGAGTACTACCGCCGCGGCACCGGGCTGGTCGCCCGGACCTCCGCGGCGGGCGACCTGCTGCTAGCGTCGCGATCGTGACCGAGAAGACCAGCGCCATCATCTACACCGAGACCGACGAGGCGCCGCTGCTGGCGACGTACTCCTTCCTGCCGATCCTGGAGGCGTTCGCGCGCACCGCCGGGGTCGACGTGGAGACCCGCGACATCTCGCTCGCCGGGCGCATCCTGGCGCAGTTCCCCGACCGGCTCACCGACGACCAGCGGATCGGCGACGCGCTGGCCGAGCTGGGCGAGCTGGCCACCACGCCCGAGGCCAACATCATCAAGCTGCCCAACATCTCCGCCTCCGTGCCGCAGCTCAAGGCGGCGATCAAGGAGCTGCAGGAGCAGGGCTACGACATCCCCGACTACGTCGAGAACCCCACGACGGAGGAGGAGAAGGCCGCCCGCGAGGCCTACGACCGGGTCAAGGGCTCCGCGGTCAACCCGGTGCTGCGCGAGGGCAACTCCGACCGGCGCGCCGCCGACGCGGTGAAGGAGTACGCCCGCCGCAACCCGCACTCGATGGGCGCCTGGAGCGGCGACTCGAAGACCAACGTCGCCACCATGACCGACGACGACTTCCGGCACAACGAGAAGTCGGTGGTCATCGAGGCCGACGACGACCTGCGGATCGAGCTGGTCGGCGCCGACGGCGAGACCCGGGTGCTGCGCGAGTCGGTGCCGGTGCTGGCCGGCGAGGTCGTCGACGGCACCGTCATGCGCGCCGCCGCGCTGGACGACTTCCTCCGGGCGCAGGTGCAGCGGGCCAAGGACGAGGGCGTGCTCTTCTCGGTGCACCTCAAGGCGACGATGATGAAGGTCTCCGACCCGATCATCTTCGGCCACGTCGTGCGTGCCTACTTCCCGCAGGTCTTCGAGCAGTACGGCGACGACCTGGCCGCGGCCGGCCTCAGCGCCAGCGACGGCCTCGGCTCCATCCTCTCCGGGTTGGACGCCCTGGCCAACGGCGCGGAGATCAAGGCGGCCTTCGAGCAGGCGATGGCCGACGGCCCGGACCTGGCGATGGTCGACTCCGACCGCGGCATCACCAACCTGCACGTCCCCTCCGACATCATCGTGGACGCCTCGATGCCCGCGATGATCCGCACGTCGGGCCACATGTGGAACCCTGCCGGCGACGAGCAGGACGCGCTCGCGGTCATCCCGGACTCCTCCTACGCCGGGGTCTACCAGACGGTGATCGACGACTGCCGGGCCAATGGCGCCTACGACCCCGCCACCATGGGCTCGGTGCCCAACGTCGGCCTGATGGCGCAGAAGGCCGAGGAGTACGGCTCCCACGACAAGACGTTCGAGATCCCCGCCGACGGCACCGTGCGCGTGGTCAACCGCGCGGGCGACGTACTCATCGAGCACCAGGTCTCCACCGGCGACATCTGGCGCGCCTGCCAGACCAAGGACATCCCGATCCGCGACTGGGTCAAGCTGGCCGTGACGCGCGCCCGCGCCACCGGCGACCCGGCCATCTTCTGGCTGGACTCCGAGCGGGCCCACGACCGGAACCTGATCACCCTGGTCGAGAAGTATCTCGGCGACCACGACACCGAGGGGCTGGACATCTCCATCGCCTCGCCGGTCGAGGCCACCCAGCGCTCGATCGAGCGGATCCGCGAGGGCAAGAACACGATCTCGGTCACCGGCAACGTGCTGCGCGACTACAACACCGACCTCTTCCCGATCCTCGAGCTCGGAACCTCGGCCAAGATGCTCTCGGTCGTCCCGCTGATCAACGGCGGCGGGCTGTTCGAGACCGGCGCGGGCGGCTCCGCGCCCAAGCATGTGCAGCAGCTGGTGAAGGAGAACTACCTGCGCTGGGACAGCCTGGGCGAGTTCCTCGCGCTGGCCGAGTCTCTGCAGGAGTACGGCGAGACCACCGGCAACTCCGGCGCCAAGGTGCTCGCCTCCACGCTGGCGCGGGCGAACGCGACGTTCCTCAACGAGAACAAGTCGCCCGGTCGCAAGCTCGGCACGATCGACAACCGCGGCTCGCACTTCTACCTCGCGCTCTACTGGGCTGAGGAGCTCGCGCAGCAGACCGACGACGCCGAGCTGGCCTCGAAGTTCACCGCGCTGGCCGCGGAGCTGCGGGAGAAGGAGCAGCAGATCAACGACGAGCTGCTGGCCGTCCAGGGGTCGCCGGCCGACATCGGCGGCTACTACCGCCCCGACCCGGAGAAGGCCTCAGCGGTCATGCGGCCCTCGGCGACCTTCAACGCGGCGCTCGACCAGCTCTGAGCGTCGTCGGGCGAGCAGGCACGACCTGCGACCGGCGTCACGTCGCGCTCGTGGAATTGGCGCGCACCCGGGGTGACTTGGACACTGGGTGAGCACCACCCGAGGAGACGTCGTGACCAGCACCCCGCCCCCCGAGACCGCGCCCGCCCCGAGCGGAGCGGTCGGTACGGCGACCCCGGCGACCGGTGGGGCTCCGCTGGCGCTGGCGCTCTTCGCCCTCGCGATGGGCGGGTTCGCGATCGGCACCACCGAGTTCGTCTCGATGGGCCTGCTGCCGCAGTTGGCCGCCGGCGTGGACGTCAGCATCCCGACGGCCGGTCACGCGATCTCCGCCTACGCCCTCGGCGTCGTCGTCGGCGCGCCGCTCATCGCGATCCTGGGCGCCCGGCTGCCGCGGCGGGCGCTGCTGGTCGCGCTGATGGCCGCCTTCGCCGTCGGCAACGCGGCGACCGCGCTGGTGACCGGCTACGGCTCCCTCATCGCGGCCCGCTTCGTCTCCGGGCTACCCCACGGCGCCTACTTCGGGATCGCCTCGCTGGTGGCCGCCTCGCTCGTCCCGCCGCACCGCCGCGGCCGAGCCGTGGCGACGGTGATGCTCGGCCTGTCGGTCGCCAACGTCGTCGGCGTACCCGCCGCGACCTGGCTGGGCCAGAACCTGGGCTGGCGTACGGCGTACTGGCTGGTCGCCGCGCTCGGCGTGCTCACCCTCGTCCTGGTCCTCGCGCGGATCCCCGCCACCCCGGGGGACCGCACCGCGACCGGGCTGCGCGAGCTCCGGGCGCTCCGGGAGCCGCAGGTGCTGCTGACCCTGCTGGCCGGGGCGATCGGCTTCGGCGGCATGTTCGCGCTCTACACCTACATCGTCCCGACGATCACCGACGTCGGCGGCCTGCCGGAGGCCGCGGCGCCGGTCTTCCTGCTCGCCTTCGGTCTCGGCATGGTGGCCGGGACCTGGCTGGCCGGGCGGCTCGCCGACTGGTCGGTCTTCCGCTCGCTGTTCATCGGCGGGATCGGGCAGGGGCTGCTCCTGCTGGTCTTCGCGCTCACCGCGGGGCTGGGGTGGTGGACCCTGCCGATCCTGTTCGGCGTGACCGTGACCGGATCGATCCTCGTGGTGAACCTGCAGTTGAGGCTGATGACGGTGGCGGGCGAGGCGCAGATGATGGGCGCGGCGATGAACCACGCCTCGCTCAACGTCGCGAACGCGCTGGGCGCCTGGCTCGGCGGCCTGGTGATCGCCGCCGGCATGGGGTACCGCTCGCCCGCGGTCGTCGGCGCGATGCTGTCGGTGCTGGGGGTCCTCGTGCTGGCCGCGTCGGGCCGGATGCACCGGCGCCACCACACGCTGGACTGAGGGCGGGCGAGCCCGCGGTCAGGTCAGCTGTAGACCATGTCCATCCGGGTGCGGACCTCGTCCAGGGTGTCGTCGGCGACCTCATTGGCGCGCGCGTTGCCGCGCTCGAGGATCCCGACGACGTACGACGGGTCCTCGGCCAGCTCGGCCCGGCGCGCCCGCAGCGGCGCGAGCTCGTCGTTGATCGCCTCGGTCAGCCGCCTCTTCAGCGCCCCGCCGCCCCCGTCGCCGATCTCCTCGGCGACGACCTCCGGCGCGACGCCCTCGCACAGCGCGATGAGCGTCAGCAGGTTGGCCACCTCGGGCCGCCCCTCGGGGTCGTACGTGATGACCCGGTCGCTGTCGGTCTTGGCGCCCTTGATCTTCTTGGCGGTCTCGTCGGCGGTCATCCGCAGCTCGATCACGTTGCCGCGCGACTTGCTCATCTTGGTGCCGTCGGTGCCCAGGATCAACGGCGCGTCGGACAGCAGGGCGTCGGGCTCGGGGAAGGTCGCGCCGTACCGCTCGTTGAAGCGTCGCGCGATCACCCGGGTCTGCTCGAGGTGGGGGAGCTGGTCGCGCCCGACCGGGACCACGTTCGCCTTGCAGAACAGGATGTCCGCGGCCTGGTGCACGGGGTAGGTCAGCAGCAGGCCGCTGATCGAGGTGATCCCGGCAGCCTTGGCCTCGTCCTTGACCGTGGGGTTGCGCTGCAGCTCCGCGACGCTGACCAGGGACAGGAAGGGCAGCATCAGCTGGTTGAGGGCGGGGACGGCGGAGTGGGTGAACATGGTGACCCGCTCCGGGTCCAGCCCGGCCGCGACGTTGTCCAGGACCAGGTTGCGCACGTTGTCGCGGATCGCGCCGACCGACTCCCGGTCGGTGATCACCTGGTAGTCGGCGATCAGCTGCCAGATCTCCGCGCCCGCCTGCTGCAGCCGGACCCGGTTGCGGATCGAGCCGAAGTAGTGACCGATGTGCAGGGCACCGGTCGGGCGGTCGCCGGTCAGCATGCGCAGGCTCGCGGGCTCGTCGGCGAGCCGCTTCTCGAGCGCGGCGCTGCGGGCCACGGATGCCTGGAAGGAGTCGCTCACGGCGATGAAACTATCAAGCACCGATGCGGGGGCGGGCGGCCGGATTGGTTAGAGTCCCGGGGTGCCAACCATCGGCGTCGCGCTCGCCATCCCCGAGCCCTGGGCCCGCGAGCTGCAGGACTATCGCACCGCCGTCGGCGACACCACCGCCACGCAGATCCCCACCCACATCACCCTGGTCCCGCCGACCGAGGTGGAGGGCGATCTCACCGACGTGCACGAGCACCTGACACGGGCCGCGCTGCGACACGAGCCGTTCACCGTGCACCTGCGCGGCACCGGCACGTTCCGCCCCGTCTCGCCGGTCGTCTTCGTCGCCGTGGCGCAGGGGATCTCCGCCTGCGAGGTGCTGGCTGCGGAGCTGCGCGCCGGGCCGCTGGCCCAGGAGCTGAGCTTCCCCTACCACCCGCACGTGACCATCGCGCACCACCTCGAGGATGCCGCGCTGGACCGGGCCTATGCGGAACTCGCCGACTTCGAGTGCGTCTTCGACGCCGACCACTTCCTGCTCTACGTTCACGAGGATGGCATCGGCTGGCGCCCGACCCGGGAGTTCCCGCTCGGAGAGATCCGCTGAACCGCCGTACCGCTCCACCGACGAGGAGGAACGACGCATGAGCCAGGACACCGACACCGCCGACGAGCCGGGCCGTCTGGACCGCCTCCGGGCGAGCTCGCCGGTGCTGGACCACATCGTCCGGACCGTGCAGCACTACGGCTCGGTGAAGGGCAACGCGCTCGCCGGGGCCGTCACCTACTTCGGGTTCCTGTCCTTCTTCCCGATCATGGCCCTGACCTTCGCCGTCGTCGGCTGGATCGCGAGGTACGCCGGCCCCGACCTGGTCGACACCATGGTGAAGGCGATCCAGAGCATCCTCCCGCTCGTGGTGCAGGGCAAGGCGCAGCCCGGGGAGATCTCGATCGAGGTGTTCCAGGACGCCGCGGGGGCGGCCGCCGGGATCGGTGCCATCACCGCCCTCTACTCCGGGCTCGGCTGGCTGTCGGGGATGCGCGAGGCGATGATGCTGACCTTCGAGATGCCGCAGGACGAGCAGCCCAACTTCGTCTTCGGGAAGCTGCGCGACCTGGCCAGCCTGATCATCATCGGGGGAGTGCTGCTGCTCAGCGTCGCCATCGCCGGCGCGATCTCCTTCGCCTCGACCTGGCTGCTGGACCTGGTCGGCCTGGGTGAGCAGTTCTCCCCGGTGCTGAGGCTTCTCTCCATCGGCGTCGGCATCCTGGCCAACTCGGTCCTGTTCTTCACCGTCTTCCGGCTGCTGGCCAACCCGCCGATGCCGCGGCGCGCGCTGGTCGGCGGCGCGCTGCTGGGCGCGGTCGGCTTCGAGCTGCTCAAGCAGCTGGCCACGATCTTGATGAAGCAGACGGCCAGCCAGCCCGCGTTCGCCGTCTTCGGGATCGCGCTGATCCTGGTCGTGTGGATCAACTACTTCTCCCGGCTGCTGGTCTACTCCGCCTCGTGGGCGCACACCAGCCCCGCGGCGCGCCTGGCCCGGGAGCGTGCGGCCGAGCCGGAGACGCTGGAGGAGCGGATCGAGGCCTACCGGTTGGCGCCGGTGCCCGCCGCGCCGGTGTACGTCGAGCGCGAGGACCCCACGACTCCGACGCAGCGCGCGGCGACCGCGACGGCCGCCGGGGTCGCCGGCCTGGTCGCCGGGCTCATCCTGGGGCGCCGCGGACGCTGAGCCGCCCGCGACGTACGGCGAGCGCCCGGCTCAGTGGCCGTTCTTCATCGCGGCCCGCAGGTCCTTGTTCAGCTGGGAGATCACGTCCATCGGGATCTCCTTGGGGCACGCGGCCGTGCACTCGCCGATGTTGGTGCACCCACCGAAGCCCTCGTGGTCGGCCTGGGCGACCATGCCCACCGCGCGCGCGTCCCGCTCGGGCTGACCCTGCGGGAGCAGGCCGAACTGGGCGACCTTGGCGCCGACGAACAGCGAGCTCGACCCGTTGGGGCAGGCCGCCACGCAGGCGCCGCAGCCGATGCAGGTCGCGAAGTTGAAGGCGCGCATGGCGTCGTCGCGGGGGACGGGCACCGAGTTCGCCTCGGGGGCCGAGCCGGTGTTGGCGGAGATGTAGCCGCCGGCCTGGATGATCCGGTCGAACGCGCTGCGGTCGACCACCAGGTCCTTGAGGACCGGGAACGGGTCGGCGCGCCAGGGCTCGATGGTGATCGTGTCACCGTCGGAGAAGGACCGCATGTGCAGCTGGCAGGTGGTGGTGACCTCGGGCCCGTGGGGCTGGCCGTTGATCATCAGGCTGCACATGCCGCAGATGCCCTCGCGACAGTCGGAGTCGAAGGCGATCGGCTCCTCGTTGTCGGCGTTGAGGCGCTCGTTGAGCACGTCGAGCATCTCCAGGAAGGACATGTCCTCGGAGATCCCGTCGACCTCGTAGGTGTGCATCGCACCCTCGGTCGCGGTGTCGGCCTGACGCCAGATCTGGAGGGTGAGCTTCACTTGTAGGACCTCTGCTTCATCTCGATCGCGGTGTAGATCAGGTCTTCCTTGTGCAGCACCGGCGGACCCATGGTCGACTGCGGCTCGTTCGGGTCGTGCTCGGGGGAGACGGTGAACTCCCAGGCGGCGACGTAGGAGAACTCCTCGTCGATCCGCAGGGCCTCGCCGTCCTCGGTCTGCGACTCGGCCCTGAAGTGGCCGCCGCAGGACTCGCGCCGGTTGAGCGCGTCGATGCACATCAGCTCGCCGAGCTCGAGGAAGTCGGCCACCCGGCCGGCCTTCTCCAGGCTCTGGTTGAGGGTGTCGGCGCTGCCGAGGACCTTCAGGTTCGACCAGAAGTCCCGCCGCAGCTCGCGGATGCCGTCGATGGCCTTGCGCAGGCCCTCCTCGGTCCGCTCCATGCCGCAGTACTCCCACATCAGGTTGCCGAGCTCCTTGTGGTAGCTGTCGGCGGAGCGCTCCCCGTCGATCGCCAGGATGCGGTTGATCCGCTCCTCGACGCCGGTGCGCGCGGCCACGACCGCCGGGTCGTCCTCGGTGATCTTCTCGAACGGACCGTCGGCGAGGTAGTCGCGGATGGTGTTCGGCAGCACGAAATAGCCGTCGGCCAGGCCCTGCATCAGCGCGGAGGCGCCGAGCCGGTTGGCGCCGTGGTCGGAGAAGTTGGCCTCGCCGGCCACGAACAGGCCCGGGATGTTCGACTGCAGGTCGTAGTCGACCCACAGGCCGCCCATCACGTAGTGCACGGCGGGGTAGATCCGCATCGGGACCTTGTAGGGGTCCTCGCCGGTGATCTGCTGGTACATGTCGAAGAGGTTGTCGTACTTCTCCCGGACCGTGTCCTCGCCCATCCGGGCGATCGCGTCGGCGAAGTCGAGGTAGACGCCGCGGCGGAAGTCGCCCACCATCGGGCCGACCCCGCGCCCCTCGTCGCACATGTACTTCGCCTGGCGCGAGGCGATGTCGCGGGGGACCAGGTTGCCGAAGCCGGGGTAGATCCGCTCCAGGTAGTAGTCGCGGTCCTCCTCGGGGATGTCGCGGGGGTCCTTGTCCGCGTCCTCCTTGTTCTTCGGCACCCAGATCCGGCCGTCGTTGCGCAGCGACTCGCTCATCAGGGTCAGCTTCGACTGGTGGTCGCCGGAGACCGGGATGCAGGTCGGGTGGA
Organism: Nocardioides rotundus; assembly: GCF_019931675.1. GTDB lineage: Bacteria > Actinomycetota > Actinomycetes > Propionibacteriales > Nocardioidaceae > Nocardioides > Nocardioides rotundus. The sequence continues at coordinate 2,565,259 of NZ_CP082922.1, read as the reverse complement.
TCTGCGTGTAGCACGGGTTGGCCATCAGGGCGCCCTTGCGATGGGCCCGCCAGGCGGCGGTGACGTTGCACCCCATGGCGTTGGTGGAGAGGAAGAAGACGTTGCCGTAGCCGCCGGAGGCAAGCACGACCGCGTCGGCGAGATGGGTCTCGATCTCCCCGCTCACCATGTCGCGGACGATGATCCCGCGGGCCCGCTGCGCGCCGGACTCGTCCTCGGTGACGATCAGCTCGAGCATCTCGTGCCGGGTGAACTGCTGGACGGTGCCGGCGGCGACCTGGCGCTCCATCGCCTGGTAGGCGCCGATCAGCAGTTGCTGGCCGGTCTGGCCGCGGGCGTAGAAGGTGCGGGAGACCTGCACGCCGCCGAAGGAGCGGTTGTCCAGCAGGCCGCCGTACTCCCGGGCGAAGGGAACGCCCTGGGCGACGCACTGGTCGATGATGTTCGCGCTCTCCTCGGCGAGCCGGTAGACGTTGGACTCCCGGCTGCGGTAGTCGCCGCCCTTGACCGTGTCGTAGAAGAGGCGGTAGATCGAGTCGCCGTCCTCCTTGTAGTTCTTGGCCGCGTTGATGCCGCCCTGGGCGGCGATCGAGTGGGCGCGCCGGGGGGAGTCCTGGTAGCAGAAGGACTTCACGTTGTAGCCCGCCTCGCCCAGCGTGGCGGCGGCCGAGGCGCCGGCCAGGCCGGTGCCGACGATGATCACGTCGAGCTTGCGGCGGTTGGCGGGGTTGACCAGCCGGTTGCTGAACTTGCGCTCGGTCCACCGGCTCGCGATCGGGCCGGTCGGCGCCGTCACGTCGACCAGCGGCGCGCCGAGGGTGTAGTAGCCGGCTGCGTCGTCGGACGTCTGGACCGAGGGCTGGTTGGTGGGCGTGGTGCCGTCGAGGGAAGCCATGGATGAGCCTTACTTCTCGATGATGCCGACGAGGATGGACAGCGGGACGATGGCGAACCCGACGGTCACGACCAGGGCCAGCACCAGGCCGGCGGTCTTGGCCGTACGGCGGGCTGCGGCGGTCCCGGTCATGCCGAGGGTCTGCGCGGCGCTCCAGACGCCGTGGCGCAGGTGCAGGCCGAGCGCGACCAGCGCCAGCAGGTAGATGACCGTCACCCACCACATCGTGGGGTCGAAGGCGTTGAGCAGCATCAGGAACGGCGACTCCTTGATGTCCGCCGCCGACTCCGGGCCGCCCAGGCGCGGCTTGACGATGGTGAACTGGATCAGGTGCCAGATCACGAAGAGCAGCAGCGCCAGCCCGCCCCAGCGCATGGTGCGCGAGGCGAGGGTCGAGCCGGTGTTCTTCTTCACGACGTACTTGTGGGTGCGCGCCTGCGCCGCCCGCTGCCACAGCTTGAGCGCGGACCACACGTGCAGCACCAGGGAGACGATGAGCACGACCCGGACGACCCACAGGAGCCCGCCGTACGGCAGCATCGGCTGGCCGAACGTCCGCAGGTGGTGGGCGTAGGTGTCGTAGGTCTGCATCCCCCCGAAGGCCATGAGGTTGCCGTACATGTGCAGCAGCACGTAGCCGATGAAGACGAGGCCGGTCACCGCCATCGTGAGCTTGAGGGCGACGGTCGATCGTGCCGCCCTGCCGTTCTTCACCAACATCGGCTGCGGGGTTTGGGTTGCCACGAGCGGCAGGTTACTCCCGATGGGACGTCTGTCGCTTTCTGGGGCGTTGTGAGATGGGCCCTGTTACTCCCCGGTTCACCTCGACCGGGCACGTCCTGCACTCATGATCCGCCGACCGGGCACTTGATGCCCTCTCTCGGCGCCGACCGGGCACTTGATGCCCTCTTTTGGCGCCGACCGGGCAGGCGATGTCGCGACGACGCCGTGGCAGCGCGCCTCGGCTGCGGTCGTAGCGCAACTGTTCGCTGATCGCGAGGATCCCGTGGCGGAATCGGAAAGTGGCATCGAGTGCCCGGTGGGCGGGTTGTGGGTGCATCGAGTGCCCGGTGGACGGGTTGTGGGTGCATCGAGTGCCCGGTGGGCGGGGTGAGGGTGCATGGAATGCCTGGTCGCTGAGAGGTATCCCATACGTGGGGCCGTGGCAGGTGCCGTGCGCCGGGCCTATTCTTCGAAAGCATGAGCGACGCACCGGACGCTGCGGGTTCCGCCGAGGGCACAGAGATCCCTCCGGAGCCCGAGCCGGTCGAGGACCTGCGACTTCAGGCCCCCGGCGACGACCACACCCAGGCGGAGTGGGAGGCCGCGGCCGCCGGCGTGCTCCGCAAGGCGGGGCGCCTGGACGACGACGACCCCGACGACGCGGTCTGGAGCAAGCTGGCCCGGACCACCTTGGACGGGATCTCCGTCCCGCCGTTGGGTACGGCGGACCTCCTGGCCGACCTCGACGCCCACGACCGCCCGACCCGGGTCGGCGCCTGGGGCATCCGAGCCCACCACCGGGGTGACCCGGCTGCGGTGAACGACGAGATGCTCGCCGACCTCGCGGGCGGCGCCACCTCGATCTGGCTCACCGTGGACGAGCAGCTGCCGGCCGACCGCGTCGGCGAGGCGCTGCACGACGTCCACCTGGAGATGGCGCCGGTGGTGCTGCAGACCCTGGCCGGTGACCCGATGGACGCCGCCCGCGCCCTGGTCGAGGCGATCGGCGAGCGCACCGCCGCTCCGGGTACGAACCTCGGGGTGGACCCGCTCGCCCGAGCCCTCGCCGCGGGCGACCCGGACGCGGCCGGGGACCTCGCCGGGACCGTCACGGCCGCCGCACGTCTGGCCCGCGACGCCGGCACCGCCGCCCTCGTGATCGACGCGAGCGTCCTGCACGACCTCGGCGGCTCCGACGCCCAGGAGCTCGGCTGGTCGATGGCCGTCGCCATCGCCTACCTACGGGCGCTGGAGGAGGCGGGCATCCCGGCCACGGACGCCGTGGACCTGGTCGAGTTCCGCTACGCCGCCACCGACGAGCAGTTCCCGACGATCGCCAAGCTGCGCGCCGCCCGCCGGCTGTGGGCGCGGGTGCTGCAGGAGTCCGACGCGCAGGGCGAGCAGCGCCAGCACGCGGTCACCAGCCGGCCGATGATGGGCAAGTACGACCCCTACGTGAACCTCCTCCGCACCACGGTCGCCGCCTTCGCGGCCGGTGTCGGGGGCGCGGACGGGATCACGGTCCTGCCCTTCGACAGCCCGCTGGGCCGCCCCGACGCGCTGGGCCGACGACTGGCACGCAACATCTCCCACCTGCTGATCCAGGAGTCGCACGTCGCCGCGGTCGCCGACCCGGCCGGCGGGTCCTACGTCACCGAGCGGCTCACCGAGGACCTGGCGCAGGCCGCCTGGGAGGAGTTGGGCAGGATCGAGTCCGCCGGGGGAGCCCTGGCAGCGCTCACCGAGGTGCGCGAGCGGGTGGCCGCGGTCGCGGAGGAGCGCGAACGCCAGGTCGCCACCCGCCGCCGGCCGCTCACCGGCCTCACCGAGTTCCCCCACCTGGGCGAGACGCTGCCCGAGCGCGAGGGGCCCGGCGACGACGTACGGCGCTATGGCGCCGCCTTCGAGGCGCTGCGCGACGAGCCCGCGAAGACCCCGGTCTTCCTGGCCACGCTGGGGTCGGTCGCCGCCCACACCGCGCGGGCGACCTTCGCGACCAACCTGCTCGCCGCCGGCGGCATCGAGGTCGAGGCCGCCGGCCCCACCGGGGGCGTGGACGACGTGGTCGCCGCGTGGCGCGAGGCGGGACAGCCCGGCACGGTGTGCCTGGCCGGCACCGACCAGGCCTACGCCGAGTGGGGCGCCGACGTGCTGGCGTCCCTGCGCGACGCGGGGGCGTCGTACCTCCTTCTGGCGGGCACGCCGGGGGAGCGCAGCGGCATCCCCGGCGAGGCCGTCGACGACTCCGCAGCGATGGGCGTCGATGCCCTCGCGTTCCTCACCCGGACCAGGGAGGCCCTGGCATGACCATCCCGGACAACTTCGCCGACGTCGGCCCCTGGACCAGTCCCGAGGGGATCGAGATCCAGCCGGTCTACGGTCCCGAGGACCTCGAGGGCCTGGACGCGCTGCACACCTGGCCGGGGCTCAGCCCGTTCCTGCGCGGCCCCTACCCGACGATGTACACCACCCAGCCGTGGACGATCCGGCAGTACGCCGGCTTCTCCACCGCCGAGGAGTCCAACGCGTTCTACCGCCGCAACCTGGCGGCGGGACAGAAGGGGCTCAGCGTCGCCTTCGACCTGGCCACGCACCGCGGCTACGACTCCGACCACCCGCGCGTGCGGGGCGACGTCGGCATGGCGGGCGTAGCGATCGACTCGATCTACGACGCGCGCACGCTCTTCGACGGCATCCCGCTGGACACGATGAGCGTCTCGATGACCATGAACGGCGCCGTGCTGCCGGTGATGGCGCTCTACATCGCCGCCGCCGAGGAGCAGGGGGTGCAGCCCGAACAGCTCGCGGGGACGATCCAGAACGACATCCTCAAGGAGTTCATGGTCCGCAACACCTACATCTACCCGCCGCAGGCGAGCATGCGGATCATCTCCGACATCTTCCGCTACACCGCGGAGCGGATGCCGCGGTTCAACTCGATCTCGATCTCCGGCTACCACATGCAGGAGGCCGGGGCGACCGCCGACCTGGAGCTCGCCTACACCCTGGCCGACGGCGTGGAGTACATCCGCGCGGGCCTGGACGCCGGCCTGGAGATCGACCGGTTCGCCCCGCGGCTGAGCTTCTTCTGGGCGATCGGGATGAACTTCTTCATGGAGGTCGCCAAGCTGCGCGCCGCCCGGGCGCTGTGGAGCCGGCTGGTGCGCCAGTTCGACCCGCAGAACCCCAAGAGCCTGAGCCTGCGCACGCACAGCCAGACCTCCGGGTGGAGCCTGACCGCGCAGGACGTCTTCAACAACGTCGGCCGCACCTGCATCGAGGCGATGGCCGCCACTCAGGGGCACACCCAGAGCCTGCACACCAACGCGCTGGACGAGGCGATCGCGCTGCCGACCGACTTCTCCGCGCGGATCGCCCGCAACACCCAGCTGCTGCTGCAGCAGGAGTCCGGCACCACCGACGTGATCGACCCGTGGGCGGGCAGCTACTACGTCGAGCGGCTCACCCACGACCTGGCCGAGCGCGCCTGGGCGCACATCACCGAGACCGAGGAGTACGGCGGGATGGCGAAGGCCATCGAGGCCGGGATCCCCAAGATGCGGATCGAGGAGGCGGCCGCGCGCACCCAGGCGCGGATCGACTCCGGTCAGCAGGCGGTCGTCGGGGTCAACACCTACCGACTGCCGGTCGAGGACGACCTGGAGGTGCTGCGGGTCGACAACGACGACGTGCTGAAGCGGCAGCTGGAGAAGCTGGACCGGCTGCGCGAGGAGCGCGACGATGAGGAGGTGCGCCGTACCCTCACCGCGCTCTCCAACGCCGCCGCCCAGCCCGCGCACGGCATGGACGGGAACCTGCTCGCGCTGGCCGTGGACGCCGCGCGCGCCAAGGCCACCGTCGGGGAGATCTCCGACGCGCTGGAGAAGGAGTGGGGCCGCCACCAGGCGGTGATCCGTACCATCTCCGGCGTGTACCGCGACGAGGCCGGCAGCGAGCAGGGCAGGGTCGCCGACGTGCTCGCCGCGACCGAGCGCTTCGAGGAGGAGCACGGGCGCCGGCCGCGCATCCTGGTGGCCAAGATGGGCCAGGACGGCCACGACCGCGGCCAGAAGGTCGTGGTCACCGCCTTCGCCGACCTCGGCTTCGACGTCGACGTGGGGCCGCTGTTCTCCACTCCCGAGGAGGTCGCCCAGCAGGCGATCGACGCGGACGTGCACATCGTCGGCGTCTCGTCGCTGGCCGCCGGCCACCTCGCGCTGCTGCCCGCGCTCAAGCAGGCGCTGGCCGACGAGGGGCGCCCCGACATCATGGTGGTCATCGGCGGCGTGATCCCGCCCGACGACGTCGAGACGCTCAAGGAGATGGGGGCAGCGGCGGTGTTCCCGCCCGGGAGCGTGATCGCCGACTCCGCGCTGGACCTGCTCGAGAAGCTGTCGGCCCAGCAGTCGTGACGCCCGACGTCGCGACCCTCGCCGCCGAGATCGGCGAGGGCAGGCGGGCAGCCGTCTCCCGCGCCATCACGCTGGTGGAGTCCTCCCGCCCCGACCACCGCGCCGCCGCCCGCGAGCTGCTGACCAGCCTGGGCTCGCCGCGCACCGACACCGTCCGGGTCGGCATCTCTGGCGTCCCCGGCGTCGGCAAGTCCACCTTCATCGAGGCGCTCGGCACCCATCTGACCGGTCAGGGGCTGCGGGTCGGCGTGCTCGCGGTCGACCCCAGCAGCGTGCGCACCGGAGGCTCGGTGCTCGGCGACAAGACCCGGATGGCCCGCCTCGCCGCGGACCGCAACGCCTACATCCGGCCCAGCCCCACCGCCGGCACGCTCGGCGGCGTCGCCCGGGCCACGACGCAGGCGATCACGGTGCTGGAGGCGGCGGGGTACGACGTCGTCCTGGTCGAGACCGTCGGCGTCGGACAGTCCGAGGTCACCGTGGCCGGCATGGTGGACACCTTCTGCTTCCTCACCCTGGCCCGCACCGGCGACCAGCTGCAGGGGATCAAGAAGGGGATCTTGGAGATCGCCGACGTGATCGCGGTGAACAAGGCCGACGGCGACCGCGAGGCCGAGGCGCGCACCGCGGCGCGCGAGCTCTCCGGCGCGCTGCGCCTGGTGCACAAGTCGGGCGCGGGCGACGCGTGGGTGCCCCCGGTGCTCACCTGCTCGGCGCTGACCGGCACCGGCATCGACGAGGTGTGGGGCCGGGTGCTGGCCCACCGCGAGCACCTGGGGGAGCGGGGCCTCGCGGAGCGCCGCGCCGAGCAGCAGCTGGAGTTCACCTGGGCGCTGGTGCGCGACGAGCTGGCCGACCGGCTGCGCCGGTCCGCGGGGGTGCGGGCGATCCGCGACGACGTACGCCGTGACGTGCTGGCCGGCGAGCTGCCGGCGAGCGTGGCGGCCGATCGGATCCTCGCGGCCTACGACGGGCCCGAGCCGGGGGCGTAGCCGGACTGGCATTGGCTCGTTGAGCATGACAGCATGCCCTTGGACCCGCCGGGTGCGCGGGTCCTCGACCTGTGTAGGGGGAACCAGCGCCGATGTCCGCACGACGCATCCTGACCGCTGTGGCGACGGCCGGTGTGGCCGCCGTCGTCGCAGCGACGACCGCAGGCCCGGCCGGTGCCGCCATCGGCGGCGGCAGTCAGGGCGGTGAAGTGAGCCTGCGCGCCGTCGACGTCCAGGTCTCCGGTGGCGCGGGCGATCCGCTCACCGGGGCGGGCGGGACCACAATCAGCGTCTCGGTGCCCCCGAAGTGCTGGTGGGGGCCGTTCACGGGATCAGCAGACTCCTCGGACGCCAAGGCGATGCAGGCGTGGTTCGACGACATGCGGAGTCAGATGCGTGGTCACGCCGCTGGCGGCTACTTCGAGTTGCCGACCATCGACTACGTGAAGTCGGTCACCAAGACCGCCAAGTCCACCCCGCAGACGTGGTACCAACTGAACAGCCAGCCCGGGGTGAACTGCGCGGAAGAGGGCTTCGCCTCTAGTCACGGCACGTGGGGTGACGCCTACGGAGGCAGGGGCGCCGGCGACCTGGCGAACGAGCAGGTGCCGATGGCCTACCAGGCATTCGCCACGGGAAGCCCGCTCCCGCCGCCTCTCGTCGACGTCGAGGACGTGGTCACGGCCGTCTGGGACGAGGCGGCCGCCGAGATCGCCGGACCGGATCTTGGTCGTAACCCCACGATCCAGGCCGCCGGCGGGGCGACCCTCGTGAACCTGCCCACCTGGTTCTGGGTGCAGAACGTCAATGAGGCGCTCGCCGGCGACGGCGTCATCGAGCTCGAGGTGTCGGTGCCGGGCACGCCGGTCCGGGCGACGCTCACGTCGCGGACCGAGTCGGTTCAGATCACCTCCTACGCCGGCTCGACCGAGTGCACGATCCCGGCGGCCAAGACCGAGTGGGCGCCGGGGTCCAGCGAGGAAAGTGCCTGCACGATCCCGTTCGACCGGGCCAACACCGGCGGCTGGGACGTGACCGCCCAGACCACGTGGACCGGGAGCTGGCAGGGCACCGACAGGAACGGTCCGGTGGGCGGCACCCTGGACACGCTGACCCCGTGGGCCACGGTCAGCGTCCCCGTGGCCGAGTCCCAGGCGCTCGTCAACGATGTCGGGTGACCGGGGTCGCCCGCTGCTCGGGCTCGCCCTCGTCGGGCTGATCCTGCTGACCGGCGCCTGTGGTGGGGAGGAGCGGCCGGCGGAGGTGGACCTGCCCACGTCCACGGCGAGCTCGTCGGAGCCCGGCTCGACGCCGGAGGGCGACCGGCCGGACCGTCCGGCCACCACTCCAGAGCCTAGCCCGCCGCCGCGCAACGGGCAGAAGGTGCAGGACACCGACTCCGCGGCCTACTCGCTCCGGCTGCCCGAGCAGGAGCCCGCGAGAAGCGTCGCGGAGTCGCTGCTGGCCTACCTCGACGCCCGGCTACAGGCCTACAACTCCGTCGAGGTGGATCTCGCGGCGCTCGCCCGCACCGCGACCGGCGACCCGATCAACCAGGTCCAGCGCTATGTCGCCGAGCTGAGCGAGCGGGGCAACCGCACGGTCGGCGACGTCTGGCTCGACGCCCCGGCCGATGCGGTGCGGGTCCGGGGCAAGCAGGCGACCGTCCGCGAGGCCTGCCTGCGGAACGCGAGCGTGGATGTCGACGCCGGAGGGGTCGCCGTCGAGTCCGCCCCCTCGGCGTACCGGCTGTCCGCGACCCTGACGAAGGTGGCCGCGGACGCGTGGCTGGTCACGGAGTTCTCGGTCGAGCCGTCCACGGACTGCTAGGTACGCCCACCGGTGAACGGGTCGTGAACTAACCTGTTCCGGTGACCCCTGCTTCCCTTCCCGACGACACGAGCCGCGTGATCGACGGCGTCGTCGAGAAGTACGGCGACGAGCTGGTCGACCTGCGCCGGGACCTGCACGCGCACCCGGAGCTGTCCTTCGCCGAGGAGCGCACCACCGACCTGGTGGAGAGCTGGGTCCGGGAGGCGGGCTTCCGGGTGAGCCGCCCGACCCGGACCGGGCTGGTCGCGGAGATCGGCGAGGGCGAGCGGGCGGTGGGCCTGCGCGCCGACCTGGACGCGCTCCCGGTCGAGGACACCACCGAGGACCCGTGGGCGAGCACCGTGGGCGGCGTCGCCCACGCCTGCGGTCACGACGTGCACACCGCCGGACTCGTGGGGGCCGCCCTGGCCATCGCCGAGGTGGCCGGTCGCGGCGACCTGCGGGGCCGGGCGCGGCTGATCTTCCAGCCCGCGGAGGAGGTCATGCCGGGCGGGGCGCTGGAGCTGCTGGAGCACGGCGTGCTCGGTGACCTCGACGCCGTCTTCGGCCTGCACTGCGACCCCAGCATCGACGTCGGGACCATCGGGCTCCGCGAGGGCCCGCTGACCGGTGCCGCGGACAAGGTGGAGGTACGGCTACACGGCTCCGGTGGCCACACGTCGCGCCCGCACCTGACCCAGGACCTGACCTACGCGCTGGCCAAGCTGGTCACCGAGCTGCCCTCGATCCTCTCCCGCCGGCTCGACCCGCGGGCCGGCGTGAGCGTGGTCTGGGGCATGGTGCAGGCCGGTGCCGCGCCCAACGTGGTCCCCGCCACCGGCCGGGCCGCCGCCACGATCCGGATGCTCGACTCGGTGGCGTGGGCCGACGCGGAGCGCCTGGTCCGCGAGCTGATCCCGCAGATCGTGGCGCCGTACCAGGTGCGGGCGGAGATCCTCTACCACCGCGGCGTGCCGCCCGTGGTCAACGACCACCGGGCGACCGCTGTCCTGGGTCGTGCGGTGGAGTCGGTGGTGGGCGAGGTGGGCCACGTGCCGACCTCGCAGAGCCTCGGCGGGGAGGACTTCGGCTGGTTCCTCGACCACGTCCCGGGCGCGATGGCCCGGCTCGGCACGCGCACGCCGGGCGGGCCGACGTACGACCTGCACCAGGGCAACCTGCGGGTCGACGACCAGGCCGTCCTCATCGGGGCCCGCGTCTTGGCGGCCGCCGCGGTCCAGGGGCTCTCCGACCGCTGAGTCATGGGTGCTGCCCCACCGGGCGTTGCTTTGGTAACGGTTTGGTCCCGGGCACCGCATCGATGTCGCCTACGTCACCACGACGCCGGGATTCGTCATAAGGTGTCCGTCGATGTGCCCGGGGTCGCTCGGGCGCCGGAGAGATCTTTGAGGAGTCCACGTGCGTCGCACACCGATGAAGCTGGCGGCGGTGGCTGCCGTTGGAGTGTTGGCCCTGAGCGCCTGCGGAGAGCGCCCCACCGAGGGCGGGTCCGGTTCAGGCTCCGGCAGCAACGAGGCGGGCTCGGAGCCCTCGGAGCTCGCCTCGGCGTCGGTCGAGCCGCTGCCGGAGGGGCAGTTCCCCGACTTCAAGGCCTGCATGGTCTCCGACTCCGGCGGGTTCGACGACAAGTCGTTCAACCAGACCTCGCGCGCCGGGCTGACCGAGGTGGAGGACAAGCTCGGCATCCAGGCCGCCACGATCGAGTCCAACTCCGACTCCGAGTACGACAGCAACGTGCGGCGGCTGGTCAACCAGGGCTGCGACGAGATCACCACGGTCGGCTACAAGCTCGGCGAGGCCACCCAGAAGGCCGCCGAGGCCAACCCGAAGGTCGACTTCGCGATCGTCGACTTCGCCTACCTCAACGACGCCGGGAAGAACGTCGCGCCGAAGAACGTCAAGGGCCTCACGTTCGCCACAGCCGAGCCGTCCTACCTGGCCGGCTACCTGGCCGCCTCCCAGTCCGAGAGCGGCGTCGTCGGCACCTTCGGCGGGGCGCAGATCCCGACGGTGACGATCTTCATGGACGGCTTCGTCCAGGGCGTGGAGCGCTACAACCAGGACAACGACGCGCAGGTGCAGGTGCTGGGCTGGGACCCCGAGGCCCAGGAGGGCTCCTTCACCAACGACTTCGAGAACAAGTCGCGCGGCCAGTCGATCGCCAACACGCTGATCCAGCAGGGCGCCGACGTGATCTTCCCGGTCGCGGGCCCCGCCGGCCTGGGCGGCCTCCAGGCCGCCAAGGACCGCGACGCACGCGCGATCTGGGTGGACACCGACGGCTGCGAGTCCGCCGCGGAGTTCTGCGACGTGCTGCTCACCTCGGTGATGAAGGGCATGGACGTCGCGGTGCGCAACGCCATCGCGGACTCGATCACCGGCGACTTCACCAACGAGCCCTACGAGGGCACGCTGGAGAACGGCGGCGTCGGCCTGGCGCCGTACCACGAGTTCGACGGCTCGATCGACCAGGAGGTCAAGGACAAGATCGAGCAGATGAAGTCGGACTTCATCTCCGGTGAGCTCACCCTCGAGTGACCACGCCGCACCAAACGCGAGGGCCACGACCGGCGAGGCCGGCCGTGGCCCTCGGGCCGTGCGCCCTCCGCACCCGACCCAGGAGCGAGCATGCAGCTTGAGATCCGCGGACTGACCAAGAGGTTCGGCTCCTTCACCGCCAACGACTCGATCGACCTCACGGTCGAGGAGGGCGAGATCCACTGTCTCCTCGGGGAGAACGGCGCCGGCAAGTCCACGCTGATGAACATGCTCTACGGGCTGCTGGAGCCGACCGAGGGCGAGATCCTCATCGACGGCGAGCCGGTGACCTTCTCCTCACCGCGCGACGCCATCGACCGGGGCATCGGGATGGTGCACCAGCACTTCATGCTGGTGCCGGTCTTCACCGTCGCCGAGAACGTCGCGCTCGGCCGCGAGCAGACCCGCGGTGCCGGCGTACTCAACCGGTCGGCGGCCGCCGACCGCGTGCGCGAGCTCTCCCGGGAGTACAACCTCGCCGTCGACCCGGACGCCCTGGTCGAGGACCTGCCCGTCGGCGTGCAGCAGCGGGTGGAGATCCTCAAGGCGCTCACCCACGACGCGAAGGTGCTCATCCTCGACGAGCCCACCGCCGTCCTCACCCCGCAGGAGACCGACGAGCTCTTCCGGATCATGCGCGAGCTCAAGGAGCGCGGCACCTCGATCATCTTCATCACCCACAAGCTGCGAGAGGTGCGCGAGGTCGCGGACCGGATCAGCGTCATCCGCCGCGGCAAGGTGGTCGGTACGACGTCCCCGCAGGCCAGCCAGGCCGAGCTGGCCGAGCTGATGGTCGGCCGCGCGGTCCAACTCGTGGTCGACAAGAAGCCGCTCGACGCCGGTGCGCCGGTGCTCGAGGTCAGCGACCTGGTCCTGGCCGACCCGCGCGGCCACCAGGTGGTCAAGGGCGTCTCCTTCGACGTCCGGGCCGGCGAGGTGCTCTGCATCGCCGGAGTCCAGGGCAACGGCCAGACCGAGCTGGTCAAGGCCATGCTCGGCCTGGTGAAGGCCGACGCCGGCCTGGTGCGCCTTGCCGGCGAGGACCTGAGCCGGCACAGCCCGCGGCAGCGGCTGGAGGCCGGGATCGGCTACATCCCCGAGGACCGCAGCCACGACGGCTACGTCGGCGACTTCAGCGTCCGGGAGAACCTGGTGCTCGACCTCTTCCGCAACGACGAGTTCTCCCAGGGTCCGGCGCTCAAGCTGGGCGCGATCTCGGCGAACGCGACCCACCGGATCGAGGAGTTCGACATCCGCACCCCCTCGCAGGAGACACCGGTGGCCGCGCTGTCCGGCGGCAACCAGCAGAAGGTCGTGGTGGCCAGGGAGTTCTCCCGGCCGCTGAAGCTGCTGGTCGCGGCGCAGCCCACACGCGGCGTGGACGTCGGGTCGATCGAGTTCATCCACCGTCGGATCGTCGCCGAGCGGGACCACGGAGTCGCGGTCGTCATCGTGTCGACCGAGCTGGACGAGGTCTATGCCCTCGCGGACCGGATCGCGGTGATGTACGACGGCCGGATCGTGGACATCGTGCCGCCGGACACCCCGCGCGAGGAGCTCGGGCTGCTGATGGCCGGCGGCCGCCGCGGCGAGGACGAGGAGGCCACCGCATGAGTCGGGCGACCGAGAAGACCGCCGACGAGCCGGCGGCGAAGCGCGAGACGAGATCGCCCCGGCGCGACCTGTCCGGGCTCCGGGAGACCGTGGTGACCACGTTCCTGGCCATCGTGATGGCGCTCCTGGTCGGCGCCGTGCTGATCTCGCTGAGCTACGAGCAGTCGCTCAACTCCCTGTCCTACTTCTTCTCCTACCCCTGGGACTTCTTCCGCTACTCCTGGGACGCCGTCTCCACCTCCTACCTCGCGATGGTCGACGGTTCGGTCGGCAGCCCCGGCGCGATCGTGGACACCCTCGAGCGGTCCGCGCCGCTCATCTGCGCCGGTCTGGGCGTGACCCTCGCCTTCCGGGCGGGGCTGTTCAACATCGGCGCCCAGGGCCAGCTGATCGTCGCCGCGCTCGCCGCGGGCTACGTCGGGTGGACGTGGGACCTGCCCCCCGGGATCCACCTCGTGGTCTCGGTGGCCGCGGGCGTTCTGGCCGGCGGCCTGTACGGCGGCATCGTGGGGCTGTTGAAGGCGCAGACCGGTGCGCACGAGGTGATCACCACCATCATGTTCAACTACATCGCCTCCCTGGGCATCCTGGCCTGGGCGCTGTTCAACCCCGCGTTCCAGCGGCCTGGCCAGAGCGAGCCGATCAGCGACCGGGTGGCCGACAGCGCGGCGTACCCCTCCATCGGCAGCCTGCACCTGGGCATCGTGGTGGCTCTCCTCGCGGCGGTCTTCCTGTGGTGGCTGCTGGACCGCTCCACGCTGGGCTTCGAGCTGCGGGCCGTGGGCAGCAACCCCGACGCGGCCCGCACCGCCGGCATCAGCGTGTCCAAGGCCTACACCGTCGCGATGCTGCTCGCCGGCGCGTTCGCCGGGCTGGCGGCCACGATGCTGGTCAACGGCGACCGGTTCGCGATCAGCGACACCCTCTTCGGGACCATCGGCTTCGACGCGATCACCGTGGCCCTGCTGGGCCGCGGCAAGCCGCTGGGCAGTGTGCTCGCGGGCCTGCTCTTCGGTGCTCTGCAGGTCGGCGGCGGGGCGATGGAGGCCACCCGGGTCGCGACCTCCCCCGATCTGGCACAGGTGCTGCAGGCGCTGATCGTGCTGTTCGTCGCGGCCCCGGCGCTGGTCGGCGCGCTGATCCGCCGCCGCGATCGCGACCGCACCCCCGAGGCAGCCTTCGCGGCCAAGGCACAGGAGGTCGAGGCATGACCACGACGACGATCGAGCAGACCCCCGGTGGGGAGGTCGATGTCCGCGACCGTGCCGACGTGCTCCGGCAGGTGAAGCTGGTGGTCGCACTCGCGGTGGCCGCCATACTCCTCCTGCTGTTCGTGCTGTCCATCGACGACCCGACCGTCTACTTCACCCTGGAGCGCCAGGCGACGGTGGACACCCGCAGCGAGATGAACGGGATCCTGGTCGGCTGGATCGCGTTCGCGGTCGTGGTGCTGGTGCTCGCCCTGGCGGCGGTCAACCGGGTGCCCCGCGGTTGGCCGGGCGCGGTGCTGTGCACACTGGCCGGGCTGGCCTTCATCGTCGGGTTCCTGGTCTGGTACTACGCCGACCAGGAGCCGATCCCCGGCATCGGGGCGATCACCATGGTCAACCCGCTGCGGCAGACGATCATCTACGCCACCCCGCTGGTGCTCGGTGCCCTGGCCGGGGTGCTGTGCGAGCGCTCGGGTGTCATCAACATCGCGATCGAGGGTCAGTTCCTGATGGGCGCCTTCTTCGGTGCGGTCGCCGCGTCGCTGGCCTACAGCGCCGAGATGGGACTGGTGGGCGCCGCTCTCGCCGGGGTCGCGGTGGCCGCCCTGCTGGCCTGGTTCGCGATCCGCTTCCACATCAACCAGGTGGTGCTGGGCGTCGTGCTCATCGCGCTCTCGCTGGGCCTGACGAACTTCCTGCTCGGGCAGATCCCCAGCACCCAGGCCAACCCGGAGCTGCACGCCTACCTCAACGAGCCGCCCACGCTCAGCGACATCGCGATCCCCGGACTGTCGGACATCCCGGTGATCGGGGCCGCGCTGTTCGACCACAAGATCCTGGTCTTCATCATGTACGTCTCCGTCGCGCTGGTGGCGTGGCTGCTCTACAAGACCCGCTGGGGGCTGCGGGTCCGGGCCGTCGGCGAGCACCCGAAGGCCGCGGACACCGTGGGGATCAACGTGGCCCGGATGCGCTGGTCCGCGGTGCTGCTCGGGGGAGTGTTCGCCGGCCTCGGCGGAGCGTTCTTCACCGTCGGGTCGACGGGTGCCTTCGACCAGAACCCCTCGAACGGGCAGGGATTCATCGCGCTGGCGGCGGTCATCATGGGCCGCTGGCACCCGATCGGCGCGTCGCTGGCGGCGGTCTTCTTCGGCTTCATGCTCGCGCTCCGCGATCAGCTGAGCGTGCTGACCAAGATCGACGGCGACCTGCTCTCGGCGGCGCCGTACATCATCACCGTCATCGCGGTGGCCGGGTTCGTCGGCCGGGTGCGACCCCCGGCGGCGGACGGCCAGCCCTACGTGAAGAGCTGACGTGGCCGTGGACTGGGAGCCCCTGCGCGCTGCTGCGACCGAGGCGATGGGCCGCGCGTATGCGCCGTACTCCAACTATCCCGTCGGCGCCGCGGCGCTGGTCGACGACGGACGGCTGGTGACGGGGTGCAACGTGGAGAACGCGGCGTACGGCGTGACCCTGTGCGCCGAGTGCGGGCTGGTCTCGCAGCTGCACCTGACCGGCGGCGGGCGACTGACCCACTTCGTGTGCGTCGACGGGAACGGGGACGTGCTGATGCCGTGCGGCCGCTGTCGTCAGCTGCTCTGGGAGAACGGCGGCCCCGACCTGCTGCTGCTCACCGTCTCCGGCGAGCGGACCATGGCAGAGGTGCTGCCGGATGCGTTCGGGTCGGAGGATCTGGGGCGCTGAGCTCAGGGGCAGGACCCTTCCGCCACTGTCGGCTCGACCGCGTTCTTCAGCTCCTCGAAACTGGTACCGGCCGGCGCCACGAGGGTGACGGTGAACCGATCCGCACCGACACGCCGCACGCTCGACCAGACGGTGTGGCGTCCTCCGTTGGCTCGGTTGGGAGCGGTGTAGGTGACCTCCGTGGCCCGCGTCCTGCGTGCCTTCGCGTAGGACCCCTCCACTGCGGGATCACCAGTGTCGAAGCCGTCGGTGATGGCGGTCGCCGAACTCTGCGTCACCTTCCAGTCCGGTTCGTCGTCCTCCCAGTCATCAGGTCGGCACCTGGGGCCCGGGCGGGGAGATCGAGGTCTCGCTCGACTGCCAGGTCTCCTATGCCCAGCTGGGACTCCTCGGGGTGCCGGGCAGCGTGGGCATCTCCGCGTCCAGCGCGGCGCCGCTCGACCCCTACCGGAGGTACGAATGATCAGGGCACGAGTGGTCTCCGTGCTCCGCCGACGCGACGACCGCGGCACGGCCACCGCCTTCGTCGTCGGGATGGCGATCACCCTGCTGGCGGTCGCCGGCCTCGTGGTCGACGGCGGCAACGCCCTCAACGCTCGGATGAAGCTCGCCGACGACACCGAGCAGGCGGCCCGGGCCGGTGCCCAGCAGATCGACGAGCTGGCCCTGCGGGAGAACGACGTGGTCCAGCTGGACCAGGCCGCGGCGCAGCAGGCCGCCAGCGGCTTCATCGCCCGGTTCGGATACAACAACGCCGGGGTGAACGTGACCGCCGACGAGGTGACCGTCGGCGCCAGCGACCGGGTGAACACCGTGCTGCTGAGCCTGGTCGGCGTCCGGTCCTTCGAGGTGAACGCCGTGGCGACGGCAGAGGCGGTGACCCAGTGAGCACACCCACCGACACCCGAGGGCCCGAGCGGTTCTCGGTCGGGCCTCAGGACGACGCCGAGATCTCCCTCGGCCGGGCGGTGCTGGCGGGCCTCGCCCTGCTCGCCCTGCTGGTCGGCGTCCCGGTCCTCCTCTGGCTGCTCACCGGCCCCCCGCCCCTGCCCACGGGCGTGCCCTCCCGGGAGGACCTGACGCAGCAGATCGGCGTCGACACCCTCCTCGTGGTGCTGCGCGTGGTGGTCTGGCTGGCCTGGCTGCAGTTCGCGGTCTGCACCGTCGTGGAGGCGGTCAGCTTCGTGCGCGGCGGCGGGCTGCCCCGCGCCGTACCCCTCTCCGGCCCCGCCCAGGCGGCCGCGCGTGCCCTGGTCGGCACCGTCCTGGTGGGCGCCTCGGTGCTCGGCTCCACCGGCGCCGCGTCCGCGGCCGCCGAGCTGGCTCCCTCCCCGGCGGAGACGCCGTCGGCAGCGGCCACCGCGGGCGACCAGGGCCCCGGCGGCCAGGACGAGCAGGCCGAGGCCGAGCAGCAGGAGCAGGAGCAGGCCCCGCGCCAGCTCTCGGTCGCCGGAGTCCCTGCGGACATGACCGACGTCATCGGCAAGAAGGTGGCGATCGTCAAGCCGCCGGAGGGCCACTACCACGACAACCTGTGGGACATCGCCGAGCGGCACCTGGGCGACGGGCGGCGCTGGAAGGAGATCTACGAGCTCAACCAGCACCGGATGCAGCCCGACGGTCAGCAGCTCGTGCTCGGCCGGCTGATCCAGCCGGGCTGGGTGCTGATCATGCCCAACGACGCCACCGGGCTCGAGCGGGTCACCGAGGCCCCCGCCCAGGCGGTGACGCCGGCGCCCGAGCGGGCCGCGGAGACCGCTGCGGTCCAGGCCGCCGAGGAGCAGGCGACCGAGAGCGGCTCCTCCCTGCCCGGCGACCTGCTCGCCGGAGGTCTGCTCGGCGGCGCCGTCCTCGGAGCGCTGCTGCTCGAGCGTCGCCGCCGGCACGGCAAGGGGGCCGACCCCGAGACCGAGGACGCCGAGGTCGCCCTGCGGGCCGGCGCCGACCCCGAGCGCACCGCGTGGCTCGACCGCGCCCTGCGGTCGCTGAGTGCGGCATGCCGCGACCACGACGCCACGCTGCCTCCGGTCTATGCGGTCACGGTCTCCGACGAGCGGATCCAGCTCAACCTCGCGGGCCAGCACCACGACGCCCCCGGCGGCTGGACGGTCGAGGACGACGGGCGCGCGTGGGTGCTGGACCGCGAGACCGACCTGGGCGACCGGGCCGGCCACGCGCCGTACCCCGGCCTGGTGTGCATCGGCCGCGACGACAGCGGCGCCGACGTCCTGCTCGACCTGGAGTCCGCCGACGGCATCGTGGCCGTCCAGGGCGCCGCCGTGGTCGCCCGCGAGGTCGTCGCCGCACTCGCCGTCCAGCTGGTCACCGCGCCCTGGGCCGACGCCCAGCGGGTGCTCGGCCACGACCTGGGCCCGGCGTTGGCGGAGATCGGTACGCCGGCGCTGGAGGACGCCCCCGACCTGGAGCGGGCGGTGGCCGACCTCGGCTCCGCCGGGGTCCAGCAGCCGGCGACCCAGGTGCTCAGCGGCCGGCTCGGGCGGACGCCCGGCCAGACCCCGCACTACCTGGTCGTCGGGTCGCTGCCCGACGCCGCCGCGGCCGACTCGCTCACCGCGCTCACCCAGGAGGGGACCCGCGGCCTGGGCATCGTGGTCGCCGGACAGGTCGCCTCGAGCCGCTGGCGCGCGACCGTGGACGACGGTGGCCGGCTCTCGCTGCCGCTGCTCGACGTCGACGTCGACGCGGTCCGGCTCGGGGAGGACTCCGCCGAGCTGCTGGCCGACCTGTTCGCCGACGCGGCCGTGGACCGCTCGGGTGAGGACGACGGGCGCCCGCCGGTGCCGCCGACGCCGGCCGGCGCGGGCGACGACTCCACATGGAGCAGTGCCCGGGTGCGGGTCGGGGTGCTCGGTGCGGTCGAGGTGCGCAGCCAGGGCCGGATGGACGAGGCCCGCCTGCCGCTGGCCACCGAGCTGGTGACCTTCCTGGCGCTGCAGAACGAGCCCGTTCACCCCAGCGTGGTCGGGGCGTCGGTGTGGCCGCGCGGGGTCACCTCGGACGTCCGGGACGCCACCATCGCCCGGGTCCGCGACTGGCTCGGCACCGATATCGACGGCAACCACCTGCTCCGCGAGACCGAGGACGGGCGGCTCCTGCTGGCGCCCGAGGTCGGGGTGGACTGGCACGCCTTCTGCGTGCTGGCACGCCGCTCGCGGGACGCCTCGGAGCGGGAGGAGCCCGAGCTGCTGCGCCGGGCGCTCCAGCTGGTCCGAGGCCCCCTGCTGCAGGGGGCCCCCGCCCGGCGCTACTCCTGGGTCGTGCGCACCGGGCTGGAGCAGCGCTCCACCGACCTGGTCGTCGACGTGGCCCACCGGCTGGCCGAGCTGATGACCGACGACCCCACCGGCGGCGCCGCGGCCGCGAGAGCCGGGCTGCGGTTCGCGCCGGTCTCGCAGGTGCTCTGGCGCGACCTTTTGCGGGCGGAGAGCCGGGGCGAGGACCCCGAGGCGGTGGCGCTCGCCGCCGATGAGATGGTGGCGGTGCTGGAGGCCGCGGGCGTCCCGGTGGACGCCGAGACGGCCGCTCTGGTCGACGAGCTGCTGCCCGGACGAGGTGAGGGAGTGGGATGAGCGGACACGACGCGATCGAGGTCATCTCGACCAAGCGCGATGGCGACCCGCTCACCGACACCCAGATCGACTGGGTGATCGACGCCTACACGCGGGGGGACGTCGCCGACGAGCAGATGTCCGCCCTCGCGATGGCCATCCTGCTCAACGGCATGTCCCGCCCCGAGATCAGCCGCTGGACGAACGCGATGATCGCGTCCGGGGAGCGCATGGACTTCTCCTCCCTCTCCCGGCCGACCGCCGACAAGCACTCCACCGGCGGGGTGGGGGACAAGATCACCCTGCCGCTGGCGCCGCTGGTGGCGGCCTGCGGGGTCGCCGTACCCCAGCTGTCCGGTCGCGGGCTCGGCCACACCGGCGGCACCCTGGACAAGCTCGAGGCGATCCCCGGTTGGCGGGCGTCGCTGACCAACGAGGAGATGCTGCGCCGGCTCGAGGAGATCGGCGCGGTGATCTGCGCCGCCGGCGACGGCCTGGCGCCCGCGGACAAGAAGCTCTACGCGCTGCGGGACGTGACGGGCACGGTGGAGGCGATCCCGCTCATCGCCTCCTCGATCATGTCCAAGAAGATCGCCGAGGGCACTGGCTCGCTCGTGCTGGACGTCAAGGTCGGGTCGGGCGCGTTCATGAAGGACGAGGCCCGGGCCCGCGAGCTCGCCGAGACCATGGTGGCGCTGGGCACCGACGCCGGCGTGCACACGGCCGCGCTGCTCACCGACATGAGCACCCCGCTCGGGCTGACCGCCGGCAACGGCATCGAGGTCGCCGAGTCGGTCGAGGTGCTGGCCGGGGGCGGACCCGAGGACGTGGTGGAGCTGACCCTCGCGCTGGCCCGCGAGATGCTCGCGGGCGCCGGACGCGACGACGTGGACCCCGCCGACAGGCTCGCGGACGGGTCGGCGATGGACGTGTGGCGGCGGATGATCGCCGCGCAGGACGGCGACCCGGACGCGCCGCTGCCGCAGGCCAGGGAGTCCCACGAGGTGGCCGCGCCCGCCTCGGGCGTGCTGACCCGGCTGGACGCGATGGCCGTCGGGCTGGCGGCGTGGCGGCTCGGCGCGGGCCGGGCGCGCAAGGAGGACCCGGTCCAGGCCGGTGCCGGCGTCGTCTGGCACGCCCGCCCCGGCGACCGGGTGCGCGAGGGCGAGCCGCTGTTCACCCTGCTCACCGACGAGCCGGCCCGCTTCGAGCGGGCCCTGTCGGCGCTCGAGGGCGGGTACGACGTCTCCGAGGACGCCTCGTTCGAGCCCGCGCCGCTGGTGATCGACCGGATCGGCTGAGGGCCGGCGGGGCGTCGGACGCCGCGTCCGGTCAGGGGAGCAGCAGCACCACGGTCTCGGCGACGCAGGCGGGCTTGTCCTGGTCCTCGATCTCCACGGTGTGCTTGAGCGTCAGCTGCTTGCCCTTGGGCAGGTCGCTGACGTCCGCGACCGAGACGTGCGAGCGGACCCGGGAGCCCACGAGCACGGGGTTGGGGAAGCGCACCTTGTTGACGCCGTAGTTCAGCTTCGCGCCGGGCGTGTCCAGGGCGAAAACCTGTGCGCCCAGGTAGGGGATGAGCGACAGGGTGAGGTAGCCGTGAGCGATGGTGCCGCCGAACGGGCCGTCCTTGGAGCGCTCGACGTCGACGTGGATCCACTGGTGGTCGCCGGTCGCGTCGGCGAACTGGTTCACCCGGTCCTGGTCGATCCTCAGCCAGTCGCTCGTGCCGAGCTGCTCGCCGACCGCTCCGGCGACCTCGTCCAGACTGGTGAACACGCGCATCTGATCGTCCTTCCGCTGGGGGCGTCCTCCCGGGCAACCTATCGGACCCGGGGCAGCACCAGTGCCCAGGTCCGGGGCCAGCCGGCGACCCGTGCCCGGCCGCACACGAAGTCCTGCTCGCCGACGTCGAGCACGCGCCCGGTGCTGGGCTCGAAGACCCGCCAGGCCCCCTCCTGCACGCCCACGACCAGCACGACATGGCGGGGGAGGCGCCGGGACCCGACGTACCAGACGACGCTGTGCCCGGCCTCGACCGCACGGCGTACCCGTGCGGCCAGCCTGTCCCGGCGGCGCAGGGTCGGTACGACGACCCGGCGCGGGCCGTGGGTCGCCAGCTCGCGCGCCACCGCCCACGGCGGGGTGCCCCAGGCACGCCACCAGGGTGCCTGCGTGCGCCCGGTGGCGTCGGTGAGGCCGGTGACCCGGGCGTGCGTGGCGAGTGCCTCGGCGGCCACGCCCTCGGCGAGCACGGCGTCGGCCCACGCCTCGTCGTCGAGCATGCGGGCCACCACCAGGACGGCGGCCCCGCAGGTGCGCCGGTCCGGTTGGCGGCCGGCGTGCTCCAGCACCGTGGCCGCCCAGGCGCGGGAGACCGGCTGGCCGCTCGGCGTGGAGACCAGCGCGGCGATCCGGCGGCGCACCTCGTCGGGAGGGGCGGCCTCGCAGCCGAGCGCCACCGCCCGGCGGACGAACGTCCGCTGCTCCCGCATCAGCGCCAGGCCCCGGGCCACCAGCACCCGCGGCGGCTTGCGCCGCTCGCGCAGGTCCCGGTGCAGCCGTCGCCAGAAGGTGACGAGGGGCGACTGGTCCAGGCAGAACGCGGCGGCCAGCAGCCCGCGGCGGGCCAGCAATGGGACCAGGTCCTGGGCGAAGATGCCCTCGGCGACGACGTACGGCGCCCCACCGAGCTCGACCGGGTGGCTGCCGGTGCGGCTGCTGGTCGAGATGTCGTAGGTCGGCGCCTCCACGCGTCCGGTCGTGGTCAGCTCCTCCAGCGCGGCGACCGCGTCCTCCGGCGACCAGGAGCCGGGGTGGTCCCAGTCGACCAGGCCCGCGTTCGGGCCCTCGGCGATCAGCGGGAGGCCCGGGTCGCCCGCCTCGCGGTAGAAGTCGTCCAGCCGCAGCACCGGGAGCCCGGTGTGCGCGGAGAGCCGCGACTTGCCGGAGCCCGACGGGCCGGCCAGGACGATCACCCGCGCACACACGCGCGCAGAGGGTGACGGCTCAGTAGCCCTCGTCCGCGGCACGGCCGGCCTCCGGCTCCGGGACGACGATCGGGCCGTCGTGCTCGCGCGCCTCGGCCAGGATCGCCGCGGTCGAGCTGGTGCCGATCCGGGCCGCCCCGGCAGCCACCATGGCCAGCAGCGCGTCCAGGTCGCGCACGCCTCCGGAGGCCTTGACCTGCACGGAGTCCGGGACGCTGGAGGCCATGAGGAGCACGTCGGGCACGGTCGCGCCGCCGCCCGCGAAGCCGGTGCTGGTCTTCACGAAGTCCGCGCCGGCGGCGGCTGCGGCCTCCGAGCCGGCCCGCTTCTGCTCGTCGTCGAGCAGGGCGGTCTCGAGGATCACCTTCACCAGGGCACCGCCCGCGTGACCGGCCTCGACCACGGCACGGATGTCGTCCTCGACGGCCTGCAGGTCGCCGCCGCGGAGCCGGCCGATGTTGAGCACCATGTCCAGCTCGGTGGCGCCATCGGCCATCGCCTGCTGCGCCTCCGCGACCTTCGCCGCGGTGCTGGTGGTGCCGTGCGGGAAGCCCAGGACGGTGCACACCTGCGTGTGCCGGCCCTGCAGTTGCTCCGCGGTCGCGGCCACGTCGCTGGGCCGGACGCACACGCTCCAGATCTGCAGCTCGGCCAGGTCCGAGACGTCGCCCGCGACCTCCTGCGGGGTGAGCTCCGGCTTGAGGAGCGCGTGGTCGATCAGGTCGGCGATCGCCTGGACGTCCAGCGTCGTGCCGGGGGAGATGCGTGCCATGCCGGCGATGGTAGCCGGGCTCGGGCCCGACGCCTCTAGGGTGGGGCGGAGCGCGCGAGGAGGTGACGGATGGCCGAGCGGGAGATGTTCCCGGCGACCAACGGGCTGGCGACCGGGGTCGGCGGCCTGGTGGTCGCCGCCGTGGCCGCGGTGCTCGGTCTGACCTGGGTGGACTACCGCTACGCCCCCGTGCTGCTGTCGATCGCGCTGCTGCTGGCCGTGCTCACCTACGCGGTGGTGCTGCGGCCCCGCGTGGGGATCGACGGGGACGACCTGGTGCTGCGGCAGGTCTTCAGCACGACGTGGATCCCGCTGGCCGCCGTACAGGACTTCGAGCTGCGCCGGATCGCGGTGTTCCGCGCCGGCGGCAGGAAGTACGACTCGCCCGCGCTGTCGCGCACCCGCTCCACCAGCCGCCGGGTGCGCCGACTGGACGCCCGACTCGAGATCGACCCCGACGAGCGGCAGGGCAAGGGGCCCACCGCGTCGGAGTTCATCTCGCACCGGATCGAGTCCGCGATGGCGGCGGCCCGCTCCCGCGCCGGGGTCGAGGAGTGGTCGGAGGAGCAGGAGGCTCTGGCGGCCGACGTGCGCACCCAGTGGGCCTGGCCGCTCGTCGCGCTCGCCGTGCTGGCGGGACTGGCGGTCGTCGTCAGCCTGGCCGCCTGAGCCGTCCTCAGCCGGTCATCACCCGGCGGACGAGGTGGTCCAGGTTCTCCCGCAGCCGTTCGACCCGCTGCTCCTCGTCCAGGGTCTCGGTCGGCTGCACTCGCGCGGGACGCTTGAGCCGCCGGGCGTAGAGCGAGCAGTCCAGGTCCGCGCACAGGTAGGCGCCCACCGTGTTGCCCGACCGCCCCGACGCACCGGCCCGCGGCGCCACCATCAGCGCCACGTCGGTGCTGGAGTGGACCGTCGTACACAGCGAGCACATGTTCTGCCGCCGCGTGGCCCGGCGGTCGGCGGGGAGCCGGAGGGTCAGGCCGACGGACTGCTCGCGCCAGGGGGCGACGAGGTACGCCGCGCCGGGGGCGCCGGGGTCGGACCAGCCGAGGAAGTCCAGGGCCTCCCAGCGGGTCGTGTCCAGCGACCGGGGGAGCGGGAACCGCTTCGCCTGGCCCTGGGAGCAGTTCACGAAGGACGCGCGGATCTGCTCCGGCGTCAGGGGATCCACGGCTCTCAGGCCTCCAGCCCGAGCGCGGCGCGCAGGCTGCCGGTGATGGCGTCCAGGCGGCCGGCCGCCGAGATCCGCGCGGCGTCCACGCCACCGTCGCCGTCCTCGACCGGGACCACGACCTCCAGGTAGCACTTGAGCTTCGGCTCCGTGCCGCTCGGCCGGACCACCACGCGCGCCCCGTCGGCCAGGTGGAACCGCAGCCCCTCGGTCGGCGGGAGGCTCTCCGAGCCCAGGGCCAGGTCGTCGATGCGCTCGACCGCCAGGCCGCCGAGCTCGGTCGGCGGCTGCTCGCGCAGGGTCGCCATCGCGCGGACGATCTGCTCCAGGTCGGTCACCCGGACCGAGAGCTGGTCGGTCGCGTGCAGGCCGTGGGCCCGCGCGAGGTCGTCCAGCAGGTCCTGCAGGGTGCGGCCGGCGGCCTTGGCCTCGGCGGCCAGCTCGCAGAGCAGCAGCAGCGCGGAGATGCCGTCCTTGTCCTTGACGTGCTCGGGGTCGCAGCAGTAGCCCAGTGCCTCCTCGTAGCCGAACGCGAGGTCCTCCACCCGGCCGATCCACTTGAAGCCGGTCAGCGTCTCCTCATACGGCTGCCCCGCGGCCTCGGCCATCCGGCCGAGCAGGCTGGAGGAGACGATCGAGGTGGCGAAGGTGCCGGTGCGGCCGCGGTCGAGGAGGTGCTGGGCGAGCAACGCGCCCACCTCGTCGCCGCGCAGCATCCGCCAGCCGTGCGGGCCGGGCACCGCGGCGGCGCAGCGGTCGGCGTCCGGGTCGTTGGCCACCACCAGGTCCGCGCCGGTCTCCTCGGCGAGCGCCATCGCGAGGTCCATCGCCCCCGGCTCCTCGGGGTTGGGGAACGCCACGGTGGGGAACGTCCCGTCCGGCTCCTCCTGGGCGCTGACCACGTGCGGCTCCTCGAAGCCGGCGGTCTCCAGGACCCGGGCCACCGGGATGCCGCCCACCCCGTGCAGCGGGGTGTAGACCAGGCGCAGGTCGCGGGGGCCGTCCTCGACGAGGGCCGCCACCTGGTCCAGGTAGCGGTCCACGATCTCCTCGTCCAGCACGGTGCCGCCGTCGCCGCGGGGGATGCCGGCCAGCGGGCCGACGGCCGCGATCCGCTCGGCGATCTCGGCGTCGGCGGGCGGGACGATCTGGCGGCCGTCGCCGAGGTAGACCTTGTAGCCGTTGTCCTGCGGCGGGTTGTGGCTCGCGGTGACCATCACCCCGGCCACACAGCCCAGCTCGCGGATCGCGAAGGCCAGCAGCGGAGTCGGCAGCGGCCGGGGCAGCGTGAGGGCGTGGAAGCCCGCGCCCTCCATGATCTCGGCGGTGTCGCGCGCGAAGACGTCGGAGTTGTGCCGGGCGTCGTAGCCGATCACCACGGTGCTGCCGGGCCGGCTGCCGGTGTCGCGGAGGTACGCCGCCAGGCCGGCGGCGGCCCGGGAGACCACCACCCGGTTCATCCGGTTGGGGCCGGCCCCCAGGGCGCCCCGCAGGCCCGCCGTACCGAACTGCAGGGTACCGGCGAACCGGTCCGCGAGGTCGGCACGGGCCGCCTCGTCGCCCCGCTCCGCGGCCGCGAGGAGCGGCTCCAGCTCGGCGCGGGTCTCGGGGTCGGGGTCGTCGGCGAGCCAGGCGCGCGCGGCCTCGAGCTCCGGGCCGGGTGTGGTGGTCGGGTCGCTCATGCAGGCACCGTAGCGCCCCGCTGGCCGCCGTCGGCTGCCGCGGGCTAGCGTCCGCGGGGTGGCCGCGTCGTACTCCTTCCGCTCCTCGTGGCCGGTGCCCGCCGAGCCGGCAAGGGTCTGGGCGGTGCTGGAGGATCTGGCGGGATACGCCGACTGGTG
Organism: Nocardioides rotundus; assembly: GCF_019931675.1. Taxonomy (GTDB): domain Bacteria; phylum Actinomycetota; class Actinomycetes; order Propionibacteriales; family Nocardioidaceae; genus Nocardioides; species Nocardioides rotundus. The sequence continues at coordinate 2,538,994 of NZ_CP082922.1, read as the reverse complement.
GCCGCAGGTGCGGGCCGTGGTGCGCCTCTCCGAGGACCGGGCGAGGGTGCGGGTCCGCTCGACGCTGCCCTACACCCTCGACCTGGTCCTGACCGCCGTCGTCCGGGAGCCGCGGTGCCTGGAGGCGCGGGTCGACGGCGACCTGGTCGGGTTCGTGCGCTGGCGGCTCTCGGCGGACGGCTCGGGGACACAGCTGGAGCTCGAGCAGAAGGTGGAGGTGACCGGCCGGCTCGGGCGGCTCAGCCCCGTGCTGCGGCCGCTCCTGGTGTGGAACCACGAGCGGATGATGGCCGGCTGCCGGGAGAACCTGATCGCCGCGGTCCGGGCGCGCGGGTAGCGTCAGTGCCGTGACAGCGCAGGTCAGGTCGGTCAGCGTCGGCCGTGGGGCACCCGTTTCGGGGCGGCGGCACCTCAGCGGGATCCACAAGCAGCCCGTGCCGGTGATCGAGGTGCGTGCGCCGGGCCCGAAGCGCGGCGGCCTCGGGAGCGGCGTGATCGGCGACCACATCGGCTCGCGCAAGCACCACGGCGGCGACGGACAGGCCGTCTACGCGTTCGCGGCCGAGGAGCTGGACCTCTGGTCCACCGAGGTCGGTCGCGGCCTGCCCGACGGCTGGTTCGGGGAGAACCTGACCACGGTGGGGCTGGACGTGGACGCGGCCCTGGCGGGGGAGCACTGGCGGGTCGGCGAGGTCCTGCTGCAGGTGACCGGCCCGCGGATCCCGTGCCGGACCTTCGCCGGCCACATGGGCGAGCGGGGGTGGGTACGGCGCTTCACCGAGCGCGGCCGCACCGGCGCCTATCTCGCGGTGCTCGAGCCCGGGCGCATCGAGCCGGGCGCGCCGGTCGTCGTCGAGCACCGCCCGGACCACGCCTTCACCGTGCCGATGCTGTTCCGTGCCCTGACCGGCGATGACGAGCTCGCCCGGGCGGCCCTGGACGCCGGGGTCATCTGGCCCGAGGAGCGGGAGAGGCTGGAGCGTCGGGTCAGATCCGCGGCACGACCCGGGTGAGCAGGTCGCCCATGCGGGTGGCGGCCGCCTTTCCCGCGGCGAGCACCTCCTCGTGGTTGAGCGGCTCGCCGCTCAGCCCGGCGGCCAGGTTGGTGACCAGGCTGATGCCCAGCACCTCCATGCCGGCCTCGCGGGCCGCGATCGCCTCCAGGGTGGTGCTCATGCCGACCAGGTCTCCGCCGAGGGCGCGCACCATCCGGATCTCCGCCGGAGTCTCGTAGTGCGGGCCCGGGAACTGGACGTAGACGCCCTCGTCCAGGCTCGGGTCCACCTCGCGGCACAGCTCCCGCAGCCGGTTGGAGTAGAGGTCGGTGAGGTCGACGAAGTTGGCGCCCACGATGGGGGAGCGGCCGGTGAGGTTGATGTGGTCGCTGATCAGCACCGGCTGGCCCGGCTGCCACCCCTCGCGCAGTCCGCCGCAGCCGTTGGTGAGCACGATCGCCCGGCAGCCCGCGGCGGCCGCCGTACGCACGGGGTGGACGACCGCGTCCACGCCCTTGCCCTCGTAGTAGTGGGTGCGGCTCAAGAAGACCAGCAGGTTCTGGTCGCCGGAGCGGATCGAGCGGATCTTGCCGCTGTGCCCGGCCACCGCCGCGGCGTTGAAGCCCGGCAGGTCGGTGGTCGCGATCTCCGCTGTCGCCTCGCCCAGCGCGTCTACCGCCGGCAGCCACCCGGACCCGAGCACCAGCGCGATGTCGTGGCGCTCCACCCCGGTCAGCTCCCGCAGCCTCTCGGCCGCCTCCTGCGCGGCGTCGTACGCGCTCACCTCAGTCGTCATGGCTCTCTCCTACGGCATCGCCCGCACTGCCGTCCAGTCGGGGACGTTTACCCGGTCCGCCGGGGAAAGTGTCACTGTCCGGCTGAAAGTTCAGCCGGGGAGTGACCGGAAAGCCTGAGAAGCTCAAGCAGTACGGCGATGAGCGGCCGCCGCGATGGCCTCGTCCACCGTCGCGGTCAGCCGAGCCGGGTGCTCGATGTCGTACCAGTCGAGCCTCGCGCACTCCAGCCGGGTGAGCCGGGCGACCATCCTCTCACGCCGCTTCTCCCGCAGGATCGCGTCGGCGACGGACTCACCGGGCCGTCTGAACCGGAGGTACTTCTCCTTGCCGTCGAACTCGATCCAGATGCCGAGGGCCCAGATGACGAAGTCCAGCCGCGCGACCAGCTTCCCAGCCTCGTTGCGAACCTCGTGTTGTGGCTCGGGCCGGGGGTAGCCCGCGCGGCGAAGCGCGCAGAAGGTCCGGGTCTCGCCGATCGACTCGACCCGAGGGTCCGCGCATGTCAGGAGCACCTCCTGGTTCAGCGTGTGCGGCCAGTGCTGCATGTCCACGACGCTGTGGCGGAGCCGCTCCACGGTGGTCAGCCCCTCATGGAGCAGGCTGTTGATCACGCACAGGGCGCGCTCGAAGTCGACCAGCGTGGCCACCTCGAGCGCCGTACGCGTGGGGTTCATCCGCTCCAACTCGCCGTCGAGCTCGACATCGCCGGGGAGAATAAGCCCACTGTGTTGCCGTACGCCGGCCTCGCGACGGCCGACGCGACCGTCGCGGCGGGTCAGGTGCACTTCGTCGAGCGGCAGGTCCCACCACTTGTCGGTCAGCATGGCCAGACTGCTGGTGTGGGACAGCACGACGTCGGTCCGAGCGCTGCGAGCCGCTGCTCGGCTTCGGGCGGCGTACCGCTGGGCTCCGGACATCGCCTCCCACATCGCGATCGTCGTGTAGGCCCCGGGACGGATCCGTATGAGCGTGCCGCTCCGAGTGAGCCGGTGGAAGGACCGCTCGTTGTAGCCGGCCTTGAGGGCGTCGCGACGCAGGAAGTGTCCGAAGACCTGACAGGTGTGCTCGAGTTCGGGTGTCATGCCGGGAGCATCGGCTGAAATCCCACGGCGTGGGGTGCCCTGTCGCCCTACTGTGGATATCGGTCTGGTACGCCGTACCTGTGGACGGGAACTGGCCCCCCGGCGGCGGGTTGTCCAGAACGGGGAGGTTCTCAGGCTTTCGGTGCGCTTGTCGGCTGAAACTTCAGCCGACACCCTGTCTGCCAGTCTGCGTGTGAGTCAGTCGCTCTTATGTGAGGAGTGATTGACTTGCCCATTGAGGGTGTCTACAGCGTCGAGGAACGGCGCGCGTTCGTGTATGAGTACATGCTCGCCCCCTATGGCGAGAAGCAGAAGCTGCTGAAGACCCGTGGCATCCGTGACGATCAGTTGCGGCGTTGGAAGCGTGCGGTGCTGGCCGACACCCTGGACCATGGGCTGGTGCCTTGGACCGAAGGACGGGTGGACATGGACGAGACCAGTGCGGTCGCGCGGTTGTTGCAGGAGAACGCGGCGCTGCGTGAGCAGATCGCTGCCCGCGATGCCGCCCATCAACGCGAGCTCGAGCAGCGCGATGAGGAGCTGGGCCGTCAGCGGCGGGCGGTCGATGCGCTGGGAAAAGCTATCGAGCTCTTGCATCCAAGCGGCGAAGCCAAGAGCTCCGAGCCCGAGCCGGCCGCTGCACCGACTCCCGACCAGACACCGAACAAGGATCGGAAGCAGGGCCGGAATCGGAGTCGGTGATCGAGGTCAGCGCGGCCTTGGTGGTTGCGCTGATCGCAGCGGGTTTCTCCCAGCGCGCGGCGTTGGGCCTGGCCGGAGTCGCCCGCTCGACATGGCACTACCGCGACCATCCCCGCGCGCGGGTCGGCGACCCCATCGCGCATCGTCAGCGTCGGGCCCGGTGCTGGCTCACCGAGGCTGAGCGGGCTCGGATCGTGGTGAAGATCCAGGCCGCGTTCACCGCGAAGGAGTCGGTCTACCAAGCCTTCTATGACGCTTTGGATGTCGGCGACCCGGTCGCGTCGCTGTCGACCTGGTACCGCATCGCCCGTGGCATCGACCAAAGCACTCGGCCGGTGCGACGCACCCGCAGGCACCGCGCCACCGTCATGCCGACCCTGATCGTCGACGGCCCCGACCAGGCCTGGTCGTGGGACATCACCCACCTCCGGGGCCCCTACCGGGGCGTGACCTACCAGCTGTACCTAGCCCTCGATGTGTTCTCCCGGATGGTCACCGGGTGGCGGGTCGAGACCCGCGAGGACGACGACCTGGCAGCCGAGATGTTCGAGAACGCCTTCACCGTGCGTGGGGTTCTACCGCGGATCATCCATTCCGACGGCGGACCCTCGATGACCTCACGCACCCTGGGCGACCTGTTCGCCGAACTCGGGATCGAGGTTTCCCGCAACCGACCAAGGGTGTCGAATGACAACCCCTATTCCGAGGCGCTGTTCAAGACCGCGAAGTACACCCCCGACTACCCGGCCTTCTTCAACGACCTCGACCACGCGAGGTCCTGGGCATCCGACTTCGTCGAGGGCTACAACCATCGCCACCATCACGGCGGTCTGGAGGGCCACACCCCCCACGACGTCCACCACGGCACCTGGACCGGCGTCCACCACCGACGCCAAAACACCATGGACGCCCTCTACGCCGCCCACCCCGAACGATTCGCCAGCCCGCCTCGGGTCCGGACCCCCATGGCCCAGGTGGCCATCAACCAGAAAACCAACCGCGACCGACTCCACGCAGGTTGACAGGTTCCGACAAGCGCAGGTTTACCCGGTGGACCGGGGAAACGTCCCCCTCAGAGCCCGGTCGAGCGGCAGGGCCGCGCGCGGAGGGCGGCGACGTAGTCCGCGGGCGCGTCGGCGGCCTCGGCGGCGTCGGCGATCGCGCCGATGGTCATCGCGCTGGGCAGCCCGCCCTCGTAGGCGTCCAGCACGTAGGTCCACACGACGAGCTCCTCGTTCATCGTGGAGACCCGGACCTTCACCTTCCGGTACAGGCCCAGCTCCATGCCCTCCCAGGTGTCCAGCCGTGCCTCGTCGGCCTCGGTGAGGTCGTAGACCGCGACGAAGACCTGCTCGAAGGGGTCCTCGACCAGGGTGGTCATCGAGCCGTCCCAGCCGAGCTCCTCGCCTCCGAAGGTGAGCCGCCAGCCCTGCAGCCACCCCGTGGATCGCAGGATCGAGTGGGGGCAGCGCTGGGACATCTGCGTGGGGTCGAGATTCGACCCGTAGGCGGCGTAGAGGGTCACGCGCGCAAGGGTAATAGTGTGGGGCCGTGACCCATTACGACACGATCGTCCTCGGCGCGGGCCCGGGTGGCTACGTCGCCGCCATCCGCGCAGCCCAGCTCGGCCAGAAGGTGGCCGTGGTGGAGAAGAAGTACTGGGGCGGAGTCTGCCTCAACGTCGGGTGCATCCCGTCCAAGGCGCTGCTCAAGAACGCCGAGCTGGCGCACACGCTGACCCACGAGAAGGACAAGTACGGCATCGAGGGCGACGCCACGATGACCTACGAGCCCGCTCACAAGCGCTCCCGCCAGGTGAGCGCGGGCATCGTCAAGGGCGTGCACTTCCTGATGCGGAAGAACAAGATCACCGAGGTCGACGGCTGGGGCACGCTGCAGGGCGAGAAGGACGGCAAGCAGACGATCGAGGTCGAGCTCAACGACGGCGGCACCGAGACGCTGACCTGCGACAACCTGATCATCGGGGCGGGCGCGACGGTGCGGATGCTGCCGGGCATCGAGCTGAGCGACAACGTGGTCACCTACGAGGAGCAGATCCTCGACCCCAACCTGCCGAAGAGCATCATCATCGGCGGCTCCGGCGCGATCGGCGTCGAGTTCGCCTACGTGATGGCCAACTACGGCGTGGACGTGACCATCGTGGAGTACCTCGACCGGATGGTGCCCACCGAGGACGCCGAGGTCTCCAAGGAGCTGCTCAAGCACTACAAGCGCCTGGGCGTGAAGGTCCTCACCGGCACCGCCGTGAAGGACGTCGAGGACACCGGCTCCGGCGTGAAGGTCACCGTCGAGCCCGCCTCCGGCGGCGACCAGCAGGTCCTCGAGGCCGACAAGTTCCTCTCCGCCTTCGGCTTCGCGCCGCGGGTCGAGGGCTACGGCCTGGAGAACACCGGCGTCGCCGTGAGCGACCGCGGCGCGATCGAGATCGACGACTACTGCCGTACCAACGTGCCGAACGTCTATGCGATCGGCGACTGCACCGGCAAGTTGATGCTCGCCCACGTCGCCGAGGCGCAGGGCATCGTCGCCGCCGAGACCATCGCGGGCGCCGAGACCATGCCGGTGGAGTACGACTTCGTCCCGCGGGCGACGTACTGCATGCCGCAGATCGCCTCCTTCGGCTACACCGAGGAGCAGGCGAAGGAGAAGGGGTTCGACGTCAAGACGGCCTCCTTCCCCTTCACCGCGAACGGCAAGGCGATGGGGCTCGGCGAGACCGCCGGCTTCGTGAAGGTCGTGGCCGACGCCGAGCACAACGAGATCATCGGCGCGCACATGATCGGCCCCGACGTCACCGAGCTGCTGCCGGTGCTCACCCTCGCCCAGAAGTGGGACCTCACGGCCGACGAGGTCTCGCGCAACGTGTTCGCGCACCCGACCTTGACCGAGTCGGTCAAGGAGTCCGTGCACGGCATCGCCGGCCACATGATCAACTTCTGATCCGTGGAACGGAGCAGCGTGCAGAACCGCATCGTCATCATCGGCGGCGGCCCGGGTGGTTACGAGGCCGCCCATGTCGCGGCGCAGCTCGACGCCGAGGTCACCGTCGTCGACACCGACGGCATCGGCGGGTCCGCCGTACTCACCGACTGCGTGCCGTCCAAGACCCTGATCGCCACCTCGGACCTGATGACCGAGATGGCCGGCGCCTCCGAGCTGGGCGTGAACTTCCAGGACCACCAGGGCGACGCGGCGACGACGGTGAAGGTCGATCTGGCCAAGGTCGACGCGCGGGTCAAGCAGCTGGCGGCCGACCAGTCCCGCGACATCCAGGCGCGCCTGGAGCGCGACGGCGTGCGGATCGTGCGCGGGCGCGGCCGGGTGACCGGCCCGCACACGGTGTCGGTGGACGGCGGCGAGGAGCTGGAGGCCGACGCGATCCTGGTCGCGACCGGCGCGGCCCCGCGGGTGCTCGACACCGCGCAGCCCGACGGCGAGCGGATCCTCACCTGGGAGCAGGTCTACGACCTCCAGGAGGTGCCCTCCCACCTGATCGTGGTGGGCTCCGGGGTGACCGGTGCGGAGTTCGCGTCGGCCTACCTCGCGCTGGGCATCGAGGTCACGCTGGTCTCCTCCCGCGATCGGGTGCTGCCCGGCGAGGACGCCGACGCGGCGCTGGTGCTGGAGGATGTGCTGACCCGCCGGGGGATGAACGTGCTCGGCACGTCCCGCATGGCCTCGGTCACCCGCGAGGGCGACGAGGTCACGGTCACCCTCACCGACGGTCGGACCGTCACCGGGTCGCACTGCGTGCTCGCCCTCGGCTCGGTGCCGAACACCCACGATCTGGGCCTGGAGGAGGTCGGGGTCGAGCTGGACGAGGGCGGCTTCGTCGTGGTCGACAAGGTCAGCCGTACGACGGTCCGCTCGATCTACGCCGCCGGCGACTGCACCGGCATCCTCATGCTCGCCTCGGTCGCGGCCATGCAGGGCCGGATCGCCATGTGGCACTTCCTCGGCGACGCGGTCCGCCCGATCGACCTCAAGAAGGTCTCCTCCAACGTCTTCACCTCGCCCGAGATCGCCACCGTGGGCTGGTCGCAGAAGGCGGTCGACGACGGTGAGATCGTCGCCGAGTCGGTCACCCTGCCGCTCGGCGGGAACGCGCGGGCGAAGATGCAGGGCGTGCGTGACGGCTTCGTGAAGCTGTTCTGCCGTCCCGGGACCGGGGTCGTGGTCGGGGGCGTGATCGTGGGGCCGCGCGCCTCCGAGCTGATCCACCCGGTCGCGCTGGCCGTCGAGGCGTCGCTGACCGTGGACCAGGTGGCCCAGGGCTTCACGGTCTACCCGTCAATGAGCGGCTCGGTGGCCGAGGCAGCACGGCGGCTGCACCGGGTCTGAGCCGGCCCGGTCTCAGAAGCCGAAGTCGCCGAAGTCCCCGAAGCCGCCGCCGCTGTCGGCCCAGCCGCCGCCGTCGCCGCCGCCGAAGTCGCCACCGCCGTCGCCCATGTCACCGCCGCCGGCGTCCTGGCCGTCGGCGAAGCCCTCGGCGTAGGAGCCGTCGCCCCAGCCGCCGAAGCCGCCCATCATCGAGCCGAGGACGAAGGCCGGGAACAGCCCGTTGAGGGCGTAGGCGCCGTAGTAGCCGCCGGCGTAGGGGCCGTAGGCCGGACCGCCCTCGTACCACGGCACCATCCGGTTGCCGTCGCGCACCTGGCGGGTGTCGGGCTCGGCGCCGTGCGCGATCCGGTCCGCGTCGGCCAGGCACACCGGGATCTCCCGCTCCTGGCCTCCGGGCGGCGCCCAGGTGACGTCGGTCTGCGCCGGGCCGTGGGCGGGGTTGAAGAAGCACGGGGGACGACGCTGGGGGAGCGGCTCGCCCTTCACCCGCGCCTGCACGCAGGCCATCGCGTAGCGGCCGTCCTCGAGCGTCTTGGTCGTCTGCTCGACGTCCTCGGAGGTCTGCACGTCCGCGAGCAGGGCCTTGGCGTTCTCGTAGGCGTCCAGGGCCCGCTGGTAGTCCTGCCGGGTCGCGGTGTCGAGGCTGTCGGTGAGGGTGTCGAAGTGCAGCTCCTGCAACTCCTCGCCGAACCGGGTGGTGTCCTCCTCGGCGACCTTCCGCACCTTCTCCAGGTCGCGGGAGCGCTCCAGCTCTTGCGCGCGCTCCTGCTTCCGGCGGGACACGGTGCTCGCGACCACCATGCCGCCGATCACCAGGGCCAGGACCACCAGGAGCCACTCCATGCGCCCAGCCTAGACGCGTCCACCGAATTCCAGATCTGTAGTTCCACAGAACCCGTTGCGGGCCCTCGTGGCGCATGGTGCGCTAGATCGTCCCTCGTGTCACAGGCGCCCCAGGCGCCCCTCCTCGGAAGTGTCGGTCATGCGCCCTCCCCGCCGTACCCCCGTCCGCCTGCTCGCCCGCGTCGCCGGCCTGGCGGTGGCCCTCCCGCTCACGCTGCTCGCCACCAGCCTCCCCGCGCACGCCGAGGGCTGGAGCGTCCCCTCCGACGCGCGGATCACCCTCCCCGGTCACGGCTACGGGCACGGCAAGGGGATGAGCCAGTACGGCGCCCAGGGCGCCGCCCGCCAGGGGCTGGGCCACCGGCAGATCATCGACTTCTACTACCCGGGCACCACCTGGTCCAAGACCGGCGGCTGGGTGAAGGTCCTGATCAGCGCCGACACCAGCGACGACGTCGTGGTGCTCGCGCGCCCCGGGCTCGCCGTACGCGACCTGGCCGACGGTGCGACCACCACGCTGCCGAGCAACGGCGCGTCGCGCTGGCGGCTGGTCGTGGTCGACGGCCGCGACGTGGTGCAGTTCCTCGACACCCGGTGGCGCACCTGGCGCACGCTCAAGGGCCGCGGCGAGTTCACCGCCGGCGGCGAGGCGATGAGCCTGGTGACGCCGTCGGGCACCAAGGCCTACCGCGGCCGGCTCCGTGCGGCCCAGCCGTCCGCGGGGTCCAGCGCCCGGGACACGGTGAACGTGGTGAAGCTGGACGTCTACCTGCGCGGCGTCGTGCCGCTGGAGATGCCGGCCACCTGGGCGCCCGCGGCGGTGCGCGCGCAGGCGGTCGCGGCGCGCACCTACGCGGCGTACGAGCGGGCCCACCCGCGGGCCCGTCACTACCAGATCTGCGACACCACCTCGTGCCAGGTGTACGGCGGCGCCAGCGCCGAGCACCCCGACAGCAACGCCGCGATCGCCGCGACCGCCGGCCAGGCGCTGACCTACAACGGCGCGTGGGCGTTCACCCAGTTCTCCTCCAGCAGCGGCGGCTGGACCGCGAAGGGCTCGATGCCCTATCTGACCGCGAAGCAGGACCCCTACGACGGCTGGGCGGGCAACCCCGTCCACGACTGGAGCTACAGCTTCAGTGACAACACCATCGAGCAGAGGTTCCCCGCGATCGGCAACCTGACCCGGATCGAGGTCAACCGCCGCGACGGCAACGGCGAGTGGGGCGGCCGGGTCGAGTCGATCACCTTCATCGGCGGCAAGGGCCGCGCGACGGTCTCGGGGGACACCGCCCGCTGGCGCGTCGGCCTCCGCTCGACCTGGTTCACCGTCCGGGTCGCCGCCAACTGATTTCCCCCTCCAGCCGAGTCGGCGCTAATTAACGCCGACTCGGCGTCAACTAGCGCCGACTCGCCATGTCAGGGGGCAGAGCGCAAGGGTCAGGGGTCCGGCTCAGCACAGGTCAGGGCGGGCAGGGCGGGGAAGGTCTGGTCAGGCGAGCTCGAGGACCAGGTCGCCGCCGTCGACGGACTGGGGGCCGGTGAGGGCGAGCCGCTTGACCGTGCCCGCGCGCGGGGCGGTGATGGAGGCCTCCATCTTCATCGCCTCGATGGTGGCGACGGTCTGGCCGGCCTCGACCTGGTCGCCCTCGTCCACCACGATCGAGACGACGCCCTGGAAGGGCGCGGCCACGTGGCCGTCGTTGCCGCTGTCGGCCCTCTCCGCGGCGGGTACGTCGGAGGCCACGGCGGTGTCGCGCACGCTGATCGGGCGCAGCTGGCCGTTGATGAGCGCCATCACGGTCCGGTAGCCCCGCTCGTCCGGCTCGCCGATCGCCTCGAGCCCGAAGAGCAGCGTCTTGCCCTGCTCCAGCGGGATCTCGTGCTCCTCGCCAGCGCGCAGGCCGTAGAGGTAGTCCCGGGTGGGCAGCACCGAGGTGTCGCCGTACCGCTCCCGGCTCTCGTCGAATTCGCGCGTCGGCCCGGGGAACAGCAGCTGGTTGAGAGTACGGCGGCGGTCGGCCGCCAGCCCGTCGCGCTGCTCGGAGGTGAGCGACTCCGCCGGCTCCTTCCACGACCGGCCCTCCAGCGCCCTGGTCCGGAACGGCTCGGGCCAGCCTCCCGGCGGGTCGCCGAGCTCGCCGTTCAGGAAGCCGATGACCGAGTCGGGGATGTCGAAGTCCTGCGGGTTCTCCGCGAACTCCGCCGGGTCGGCGCCGACCGCCACCAGGTGCAGGGCCAGGTCGCCGACCACCTTGGAGGACGGGGTCACCTTGACCACGTTGCCGAGGATGTCGTTGGCGGCGGCGTACATGTCCTCGATCTGCTCGAACTTCTCGCCCAGCCCGAGCGCGACCGCCTGCTGGCGCAGGTTGGAGAGCTGACCGCCGGGGATCTCGTGGGTGTAGACCCGCCCCGTCGGGGAGGCCAGCCCGGACTCGAACGGCGCGTAGACCCGGCGCATCGCCTCCCAGTAGGGCTCCAGCGCGCAGGCCGCATCCAGCGACAGCCCGGTCTCCCGCTCGGAGTGGTCGGTGGCCGAGATCAGCGCCGACAGCGCGGGCTGCGAGGCGGTCCCGGCCATCGGCGAGGCGGCCGCGTCCACGGCGTCCACCCCGGCGTCGATCGCCGCGAGCAGGGTCGCCAGCTGGCCGCCGGCGGTGTCGTGGGTGTGCAGGTGCACCGGCAGGTCGAAGCGCTCGCGCAGCGCGGTCACCAGACGGCGCGCGGCCGGCGCCCGCAGCAGCCCGGCCATGTCCTTGATCGCCAGCACGTGTGCGCCCGCATCCACGATCTGCTCGGCCAGCCGCAGGTAGTAGTCGAGTGTGTAGAGCCGCTCGCCGGGGTCGGAGAGGTCGCCGGTGTAGCACAGCGCCACCTCCGCGACGGTGCTCCCGGTCGCGCGCACGGCCTCGATCGCCGGGCGCATCTGGCTCACGTCGTTGAGCGCGTCGAAGATCCGGAACACGTCGATCCCGGTCTCGGCGGCCTCGGCCACGAAGGCGTCGGTCACCTCGGTCGGGTACGGCGTGTAGCCCACCGTGTTGCGCCCGCGCAGCAGCATCTGCAGGCACAGGTTCGGCATCGCCTGGCGCAGCTCGACCAGCCGCTCCCACGGGTCCTCGGCGAGGAAGCGCAGCGCGACGTCGTAGGTCGCCCCGCCCCAGCACTCCACCGACCACAGCTGGGGCAGCATCCGGGCGACGTACGGCGCCACCGCCTGCAGGTCGCGGGTGCGCACCCGGGTCGCCAGCAGCGACTGGTGCGCGTCGCGGAAGGTGGTGTCGGTGACCGCCACCAGCTCCTGGGCGCGCAAGGCCCGGGCGAACTCCTCGGGCCCCGCCGTCAGCAGCTGCTGCCGGGTCCCGTCGGGGGCCGGCACCTCCAGGTCGAGGGCGGGCAGCTTGCCGGCCGGGTCGACCGAGACCGGCGCCTCGCCGTGCGGCCGGTTGACGGTGACCTCGGCGAGGTAGGTGAGCAGCTTGGTGCCGCGGTCGCTGCTGGAGCGCGCGGTGAGCAGCTGCGGATGCTGCTCGATGAAGCCGGTGGTGATCCGTCCCTCGACGAAGTCGGGGTCGGCCAGGAGCGCCTGCAGGAAGGGGATGTTGGTGGCGACGCCGCGGATCCGGAACTCCGCGATCGCGCGCCGCGCACGCTCGACCGCCTTCTCGAAGGTCCGACCGCGGCAGGTGAGCTTGGCCAGCATCGAGTCGAAGTGCGGCGAGACCTCGGCGCCGGTGTAGGTCGTGCCGCCGTCCAGCCGGACGCCCGCACCGCCGGGGGAGCGGTACGTCGTGATCTTGCCGGTATCGGGGCGGAAGTCGTTGGCCGGGTCCTCGGTGGTGATCCGGCACTGCAGGGCCGCACCGCGCAGCTGCACGGTGTCCTGGGAGAGCCCGAGGTCCTCCAGCGTCTCGCCGGCCGCGATCCGCAGCTGGGACTGGACCAGGTCGACGTCGGTGACCTCCTCGGTCACCGTGTGCTCGACCTGGATCCGTGGGTTCATCTCGATGAAGACGTAGTTGCCGTCGGGGTCGAGGAGGAACTCCACGGTGCCCGCGTTGCGGTAGCCGATCTCCCGGGCGAAGCGCACCGCGTCGTCGCAGATCCGCTTGCGCAGCTCGGGGTCCAGGTGCGGCGCCGGAGCGATCTCGACGACCTTCTGGTGACGGCGCTGCACCGAGCAGTCCCGCTCGAAGAGGTGGATCACCTCGCCGGTGCCGTCGGCGAGGATCTGCACCTCGATGTGACGCGGGTCGACCACGGCCTGCTCGACGAAGACGGTGGGGTCGCCGAAGGCGCCCTCGGCCTCGCGCATGCACGCCTCGATCGCCTCGCGCAGCCCGGCGGGATCGTCGACCCGGCGCATCCCGCGCCCGCCGCCTCCGGCGACGGCCTTGACGAACACGGGGAACGGCAGCTCGCGCGCGGCGGACTCCAGGGCGTCCACGTCGGTGGAGGGCTCGACGCCCTGCAGGGTCGGTACGCCGGCCGCCTTGGCCGCCGCGATCGCGCGCGCCTTGTTGCCGGTCAGGGTGAGCACCTCGGCGCTCGGCCCGACGAAGGTGAGCCCCGCCTCCGCGCACTTCTCCGCCAGCGCCGGGTTCTCCGAGAGGAAGCCGTAGCCCGGGTAGACCGCGTCGGCGCCCGCGTTGAGTGCCGCCCGTACCACCTCGTCGGGGTCCAGATAGGCCCGCACCGGGTGCCCGCGCTCGCCGATCTCGTAGGCCTCGTCGGCCTTGAGCCGGTGCTCGGAGCCGCGGTCCTCGTAGGGGAAGACCGCGACGGTCCGCGCGCCCAGCTCGTGGGCGGCACGGAAGGCCCGGATGGCGATCTCGCCCCGGTTGGCCACCAGCACCTTGGAGAACATGGCACGAGGCTAAGGGGCTTGGGCCCGGCTGCGAAGATCTGTCCGTGCTGCGTCGTACCTCCGCCCTGGTCGCGGCCGCCGTGCTCCTGGCCGGGTGCACCGCCGAGGGCCCGGCGAGCGCCCCGGACGCCGCCACGACGACGCAGGCGCCGCCGCCGGTCGACTACGTCGCGCTCGGCGACTCCTACACCGCCGGGCCGCTGATCAGCACGGTCCGCTCGGACCCGTCCGGCTGCGCGCGCTCGACGAACAACTACCCGGCGTTCCTCGCGGAGTGGCTGGAGGTGCGCACCTATCGCGACGTGTCGTGCTCCGGGGCGGCGACCACGGACCTCACGGCACCCCAGCAGCTGCTGTACGGCGGCACGACGACCCCGCCGCAGCAGCGCGCCCTGTCGCCGGAGACCGACCTGGTGACCGTGGGCCTCGGTGGCAACGACTTCGACCTGTTCGCCCGGATGAGCGGCTGTGCCGGCGACCTCGCGGCCCCGGGGGCGGTGTGCGACCTGGACGAGCCGGCCCTGCTCCGCGACGCCGCGCGGGTCGAGACCAGGCTGGCCGACGCGCTGGCGCAGGTCGCCCGGCGGGCGCCGGAGGCCGACGTCGTCGTGGTCGGCTACCCCCAGGTGGCGCCGCCGCGGAGCACGTGTCGCGCGCTGGGCGTGGACGCCGAGCAGGCCGGGATCGCCCGCCGCGTGGCCGACCGGCTCAACGCGTCCGTGCGGGCCGCGGCCCGGCAGGCCGGCGCCACCTGGGTCGACCTCTACCCCGTCAGCGCCGGGCACGACGCCTGCGCCGGCAAGGACGCCTGGGTGACGGGGGCCGACTACGTCCCCGGCCAGCCGGCGCCGCTGCACCCCCGGGTCGCCGGCATGCGGGCCGCGGCCGCCGCGGTGCTCGAGGCCGTGACGGGGGAGCGGCCGCCGGCGGGTGCCGGGCCGACCGCCGCCCCCGCGCCGGACGCGGTGATCAGGAACCCGCAGCCACGCTGACCGGGGCCCGCCCCGCGACCGGGTTGTCCAGCTCGCCGGCGAACATCAGCGACGACGCCTGGTCGCCCAGGTCGACCATCTCGCGGGTGTTGCGCAGCTGCAGCCGGTTGAGACACGAGTGCGGGAAGGTCGGCCCCGCGAAGTCGTAGCGCGCCAGCGCCTCGGCCAGCTCGGGATGGTCCTCGGCGTGCCGCTGCAGGCACTCGGCGACCTCGGCCCAGAAGTCGTCGGCGTCCAGCACCCGGTCGGCGTGCAGGATCCCGGCGAGGTGCCGCAGCACACCGTCGAAGACGTCGGTGTGCAGGGCCAGCCGGTGCATCTCCTGCGGGTAGTCGCCGGCGATCCGCGCGCACTCCTCGGGCACCGTCAGCCCCTCGACCGGCGCGAGCAGGGCCACCTCCTCGCCCACGTCCTTCATGATCACCCGCCGGACGGCGTGGTCGCCCAGCACCAGCACCAGGTTCTCGGTGTGCGGCATGAAGGCGAGGTTCCACCGGGCCAGGCAGTGCACGATCGGCCGCACGTAGGCGTCCAGGAGGCGCCGTACCCACTCCGCGGCGGGCAGGCCGGAGGCGTCGACCAGCGTCGCGACGTACGACGTCCCCGCGGCGTCGCGGTGCAGCAGCGAGGCCATCGTGGCCAGCCGCTCGTCGTCGCCGACCCGGTCGACGGGGCTCTCCCGCCACAGCGCGGCGGTCATCCGGGTCCAGCCGGAGCGACGACCGGTCGCGTGGTAGGCGTCCCCGGTGTAGCCGATGGCCGCCCGCTCGCGCAGCACCGAGAAGCCACGGGCCCGCAGCTCCGGCTCGCCGTGCACGAGACCGGCGACGAAGTCGTTGATCGCGGGCGTGGCGGTCATGAACTCCGGCGAGAGGCCCCGCAGGAAGCCCATGTTCTGGATCGACAGCGCGACCTTGGTGTAGGAGCGTGTGGGGTCGGTGCGGTTCCAGAACGTGCGGATCGACTGCTGCGCCTGGTGCTCGTGCGGACCCTCGCCCAGCAGCACCAGGTCACGGCGGGCGACGTCGGGCGCGAAGGTGACCGCCAGCCGGTTGTCCCACTGCCAGGGGTGCACGGGCATCAGCAGGTAGTCGTCGGGATTCTCGCCGAGGCCGGCCAGCCGGTTCCGGGCCGAGGCCAGCCACTCCTCGCCCAGCTCGAAGCGGTAGTGGTCGTCCTCGGTCAGGCCCTCGCCCAGCGACAGGCGCGAGAGTCCGCGGCGGAGCGCGACCCACAGCAGCCGCACCGGGCGGCCGGCCTCGGGGGAGTAGGCCGCGTGGTCGGCGGCGCCGAAGCCGATCCGCCCGTTGTTGGCGATGAAGCCGGGGTGCCCCTCGGTCATCGCGGCCTCGATCTGCTGGAAGTCCGCCTCCAGCAGGTCGGCTGCGGTGGCGTGGGAGTGGGTCAGCTTCCACGCCGCCGAGGCCAGCGTGGCGGCCAGCTCCTCAAGGTAGACCGGCATCAGCTCGTCGCTCAGCCCGATCCGATCGGCCAGCTCGGCCACCAGCGCCTGGGCGTCCAGCGGAGCCTCGTCGCCCCCGACGGTGCGCCGGATGCTGGGCTCGTCGATCACCCAGTGCTCCAGCGGGAGCACCTCGGCGTCGAAGGAGTACGTCGACCCGCCGGCGTTGACGCGGTAGGCGCCCGGTCCGATCGGCGCGGGCGCGACCATCCGCTCGTGCGCGGTCTCGGCCAGGATCTTGGCCACGAGGTGCCGCTGGGCGCGGCTCATGGCCTCCGGGGTCAGGTGGGCGGTCAGGACGTCGGGAGCAGTCACAGCAGGTCTCCGATCGGGGAGGCGGCGAAGGCCGCGGGGGTGCAGAAGGACAGGGCGGCGCGCTTGTCGGCCAGGTCGACCTCGCGGTCGACGGTGAAGCCCGCGTCCGCGTTCAGCCGCGCGATCGCGGCGTTGCGCACGTCGGGCTCGACGACCACGCGAGCGGCCCCGAGGGTCTCGAGGCAGTGCCGCATCATCGTGGCGAACGCGCGCCGGGTGAGGCCGTGCACGGGCGGCCCCGCGGGTGGAGCCACCAGGACGTGCATCCCGACGTCCCCGTCGGCGAGGTCGTCCAGGTGGGTCAGGCCGCCGAGCTCGGAGCGCCGCGGGTCGTAGGTCTCACCCAGCATCATCGGCCCGTCCTCGAGCTCGCCGACCCAGGCGGCGTGGTGGGGATGGCGGTCGATCTCGTCGTACGCCTCCCGCACCTCGGCCACGCTCAGGCCGGACATCTGCCAGAAGGCGGATCGGGGGTGGCTGACCCAACCGTGCAGGAGCTCGGCGTCGGCGGCCGGGTCGACCGGCCGGAGCCGCGGCAGCGCCGGGGCGCTCACGGCGCGACCCGCAGCCGGTCCGGGACGCCGAACTCCTGCACGGCGATCCGCTTCTCCACCGGGTAGATCTCGCGCCCGGTGACGGTGTTGAGCACGACCGCGTTGCGGAAGGCGCCCATGCCCAGGTCGGGGGCGACGAAGCCGTGGGTGTGCTCCTCGGCGTTCTGCACGAACACCTCGCCGTCGCGCTGCCCGACGGAGTACGTCGGCCCCGCCAGGAACCGGTCCTGCTCGTCGATGCGCAGCCGGTCGCGGACCGGGTCGAGGAACCCGGGGACGGAGGACGCGTAGCCGGTGCCCACGACCAGAGCGTCGGTGCGCATCCGCATCGGCTCGTCCTGCTCGCGGTGGTGCAGGTCGAGCACATAGGACGCCCCCTCGCGGCGGGCGCCGGTCAGCTCGGTGGCGCTGAGCATCGTGGGGTCGGGCAGGCCGTCGACCCGCTGGGCGTAGAGCTCGTCGAAGATCGCGTTCACCAGCTCGGCGCTGATCCCCTTGTAGAGCGACGCCTGGGAGCGCAGCAGCGGCTCGCGTCGCTCGGCGGGCAGGTCCTGGAAGTAGGCGGTGTACTCCGGCGAGGTGAGCTCCAGGGTGAGCTTGGTGTCCTCCATCGGCAGGAACCGCGGCGTCCGGGTCACCCAGGTGAGGTCGAACCCGCGCTCGGGGCGGGCGGCCAGCAGGTCGGCGAAGACCTCCGCCGCGCTCTGGCCGCTGCCGACGACGGTGATGCTCTCCTGGCCGAGGAGCTCCTCGCGGCGGTCCAGGTAGTCGGCCGTGTGCAGCAGCGGCCCGTCCAGCCCCTCGACGGCGTGCGGGAGGCGCGGCTGGGTGCCGGTGCCGAGGACCAGCCGCCGGGAGCGCCACTGCTCGCCGGTGTTCGCGGTGACCAGGTAGGCCTCGCCGTCGTGCTCGACCCGCTCGACCCGGCGGCCGAAGCGCAGGGTGTCCAGCTGGTCGGCGACCCAGCGGCAGTAGGCGTCGTACTCCGAGCGCAGCGGGTGGAACTGCTCGCGGATGAAGAACGGGTAGATCCGGCCCACGTGCTTGAGGTGGTTGAGGAAGGAGTACGGCGAGGTCGGGTCGGCCATGGTCACCAGGTCCGCCAGGAACGGCACCTGCAGCGTGGCGCGCGGCAGCATCATCCCGCCGTGCCAGCAGAACTCCTCGCGCGCCTCGAGGAAGACGCAGTCCAGCTCCTCGACCGGGTCCGCGAGGGCTGCGAGGCCGAGGTTGAAGGGACCCAGGCCGATGCCGAGCAGGTCGTAGGTGTGCATGTCAGCCCACCTCCGCCGGCTCGACGGACCGGTGGGCGCGGGGGAGCTCGGTGGTGAGCTCGGCCATCGCCCCGCACGCCCGATCGACGATCGCCAGCACGTCCTCGAGGGTGGCGAGCGGGTTGAGCAGCGTGAGCTTGAGGAACTGCCGGCCGTCGACGCGGGTCGCCGCGACCATCGCGGCACCGGAGGCGTAGAGGCGCTGCCGGACCTCCTGGTTGAGCTCCGTGAGCTCCGGCTCACCCAGCTCGCTGTGCAGCGGGTGGCACCGGAAGACCAGGGTGGTGAGCTCGGGTGGTGCGGCGATCTCGATGTCGGGGTACTCCGTGCTGAGTGCGGCGTGCGCTCGGCCGGCGAGGTCGATCAGGTCGTCGAGCAGGCCGCCGACCTGATCGGCCCCCATCACCCTCAGGGTCAGCCAGACCTTGAGGGCGTCGAAGCGCCGGGTCGTCTGCAGGCTCTTGTCCACCTGGTGCGGGTCGGTCCCCTCCGGCGGGTTGAGGTAGTCCGCGTGCCAGGCGACGTGTCGCAGGCTGTCGCCGTCACGGACGAGCAGGAGGCTGCACGCGACCGGCTGGAACCAGGTCTTGTGGAAGTCGACGGTGACGGAGTCGGCGAGCTCGATGCCGGCGAGCCGGTCGCGGTGCCGGGGCGA
Source organism: Nocardioides rotundus (assembly GCF_019931675.1). Lineage (GTDB taxonomy): Bacteria > Actinomycetota > Actinomycetes > Propionibacteriales > Nocardioidaceae > Nocardioides > Nocardioides rotundus. Next base: position 2,520,091 of record NZ_CP082922.1, on the reverse strand, counting down.
GACCAGCAGGGCACCGCCGTACGCCGCGTCGACGTGCAGCCAGGCGCCGTGGTGCCGCGCGTGCCGCGCCACCTCGGACAGCGGGTCGACCGCGCCGAAGTCGGTGGTGCCGGCGGTGGCGACCACGGCGATCGGGACGTCGCCCGCCTCGGTCACGGCGTCGAGCGAGACGGCCAGAGCGTCGGGGTCCATCCGGTGCCGTCGGTCCACGGGGACCGCGACGACCGCGTCGGCGCCGAGGCCGAGGAGCCGGGCCCCGGTGCTGACGCTGAAGTGCGCGTCGGCCGAGCAGAGGACGCGCATCCGGTCCAGCGGTACGCCAGCCTCGCGCGCGGTGTCGCGGGCCAGGAGCAGGCCCTGCAGGTTGGACTGGGTGCCGCCGGAGGTGAACACGCCGTCCGGTGCGGCGGGCTGGGCCCAACCGATCCGGGAGGCGGTCCACGCGACGAGCGCTCGCTCGATGAAGGTGGCTCCGACGCTCTGGTCGAAGGTGTCCATGCTGGTGTTCATCGCCGTGCTGAGGCAGTCGGCGACCAGGGCGGGGGCCACAACGGGCGGATTGAGGTGGGCGGCGTAGCCCGGGTCGGCGAACCACACCGCGTCGTCGAGCCAGACCCGCTCGAGCTCGGTGAGCGCCTGCCCGAGGTCGCCCAGCGGCCGGTCCAGGTCGACCCCGCCCGCGAGGGCCTCGGCGGTGGTCGGCGGGCAGCCGGTCGAGGGCCCGGTCATGCCGGCCATCCGGCGCTGGAGCCGGTCCAGGCCGAGGTCGATCTGCGCGCGCCAGTGGTCGGCGTGACGGGGGTGCACGATCTGCTGTCGCGCTGAGGGAGGGGTGGGAGACACTCGGTTCATCCTTCCGATTAGGTAAGGCTTGCCTAAGTAAGCGTGACCTTAGCAACGGCTCCACGGGGGCGGCCGGGGGGCCCGGTAGGTTGACGCCATGAAGGAACGGCTCAACCAGGTCCTCCGCTCCACGACGGGCTACCAGGTCCAGCGACCGCTTCCTCCCGAGCTCCGGCCCGAGCGCCTCCAGGGCGAGGTGGCGCGCCTCCAGCGGCAGGTCACCAAGCTCCGGAAGCGCTCCCAGGAGGCCGCCGAGGCGAACGCTGCGCTCCAGGACGACCTCGCCGCGGAGCGGACCACCGCGCGCAAGGCCGTGGCCCGCCGGGACCGGCTCAAGCGACAGGTGGCGCGGATGAAGGAGCGCGCCGAGGAGCAGGAGGAGGCCCGCCGGGCCAAGGAGCGCGCCGACTTCGACGACCGCGCGCTGAAGATCATCGACCTGGTCGCCGAGCGCACCATGACGCCGCCGCTGCGGGTCTTCGGCCTGGTCGAGGCCGTCCGGTACGTCCAGCGTGCCGGCGTGCCGGGCGCGATCGTCGAGTGCGGCGTGTGGCGCGGGGGCAGCATGCAGGCCGTCGCCTGGGCGCTGCAGGGCGAGGGCGCGACCGACCGCGACCTCCACCTCTACGACACCTACGAGGGAATGACGCCGCCCACGGAGGAGGACGTGCGCTCGCGTGATGGGCGGAGCGCCGCGGAGCTGTTGGAGGAGAGCTCGATGGAGGCACGGGTCTGGGCCTTCGCGACGCTGGAGGACGTGCAGGAGGGCATGCGCGAGACCGGGTATCCCGAGGAGCGGCTGCACTACCACGTGGGTCCGGTGGAGGAGACGATCCCCGGCGAAGCGCCCGAGCAGATCGCGCTGCTGCGCCTGGACACCGACTGGTACGCCTCGACCAAGCACGAGCTCGAGCAGCTCTACCACCGGATCGCGCCCGGGGGCGTGCTCGTGCTCGACGACTACGGCGACTGGGAGGGCGCGCGCCGGGCGACCGACGAGTTCCTGGAGACCCTGGACGCTCCGATCCTGCTGATGCCGCTCTCCGGCGGCCGAATCGCGGTCACGCCGGGCTGAGCGGCGCTCAGGCGTCCTTGATCTCGGCGATGACGGCGCCGTTGTTGACCGTCTGGCCGACCTCGGCCTGCAGTCCGGCGACCGTGCCGGACTTGTGCGCCTTGAGTGGCTGCTCCATCTTCATCGCCTCGATCACCACGACGGTGTCGCCCTCGGAGATCTCCTGGCCCTCCTCGACCACGACCTTGACGATGGTCCCCTGCATGGGGGAGGTCACCGCGTCGCCGGAGACGGCGCCGCCGGACCTCTTGCCGCCGCCGCGCTTGGGCTTCTTGGCCGCGCCCGCGGCGGCACCGCCGCCGAGCCCGCCCAGGCCGCCGGGGAGCACGACCTCGAGCCGGCGCCCGCCGACCTCGACGGTGACCCGCTGGCGCTCGCCGGCCTCCTCGGCCTCGGCGGAGTCGCCGGACCAGGGCTGCAGCTGGTTGTCGTAGTCGGTCTCGATCCAGGTGGTGTAGACGTCGAAGGAGCCCTCGCCGCTGGGGTTCGAGGCGCCGACGTACGCCGGGTCCTCGACCACCGAGCGGTGGAACGGGATCACCGTGGGCATCCCGTCCACGTCGAACTCCGCGAGCGCGCGGCGCGAGCGCTCCAGCGCCTGGGTGCGGTCGCGCCCGGTCACCACGAGCTTGGCGACCAGGGAGTCGAAGGAGCCGGGGATGGTCTCGCCGTTCTCATAGCCGCCGTCGACCCGGACGCCGGGGCCGCCCGGGGGGTTCCACCGGGTGAGCGTGCCGGGGGCGGGCATGAAGTTGTTGCCGCCGTCCTCGGCGTTGATCCGGAACTCGATCGAGTGGCCGCGGATCTCCGGGTCGTCGTACCCCAGCTCCTCGCCGGCGGCGACGCGGAACATCTCGCGGACCAGGTCGATGCCGGTGACCTCCTCCGACACCGGGTGCTCGACCTGCAGGCGGGTGTTGACCTCCAGGAAGGAGATGGTGCCGTCCTTGGCGACGAGGAACTCGCACGTCCCGGCTCCGACGTACCCCGCCTCGCGCAGGATCGCCTTGGAGGACTCATAGAGCCGGGTCAGCTGCTCCTCGCTGAGGAACGGGGCCGGCGCCTCCTCGACCAGCTTCTGGTGGCGACGCTGCAGCGAGCAGTCGCGGGTGGAGACCACCACGACGTTGCCGTGCTGATCGGCCAGACACTGGGTCTCGACGTGGCGAGGCTGGTCCAGGAACTTCTCCACGAAGCACTCGCCTCGGCCGAAGGCCGCGGTCGCCTCGCGGACCGCGGAGTCGAAGGCGTCGGCGACGTCCTTCATCTCCCGCGCCACCTTGAGCCCGCGCCCGCCGCCGCCGAACGCCGCCTTGATCGCGATCGGTAGGCCGTGCTCCTCGGCGAAGGCGACCGCCTCGTCGGCGCTCTCCAGCGGGTCCTTGGTGCCGGGCGCGAGCGGGGCGCCGACCTTCTCGGCGATGTGGCGGGCCTTGACCTTGTCCCCGAGGTTCTCGATCGCCTCCGGCGGCGGGCCGATCCAGGTCAGCCCGGCGTCGATCACGGCCTGGGCGAAGTCGCGGTTCTCGGCCAGGAAGCCGTATCCGGGATGCACCGAGTCGGCGCCGGACTCCCGGGCGGCCTCGATGATCTTGTCGATGACGAGGTAGGAGTCGCCGGGCGTCGCACCCTCGAGGGAGTAGGCCTCGTCGGCCAGCCGCACGTGCAGCGCGTCGCGGTCGGGCTCGGCGTAGACCGCCACGCTGCCGATGCCCGCGTCCCGGCACGCCCGGATCACCCGGACGGCGATCTCGCCACGGTTGGCGATCAGGACCTTCTCCAGCGGCTTGACCTCGGACACGCGTGCTCCTCTTCGGTACGGCGGGGGTGCTGCGGAGTCTAGGCCGCCGGGCGCCGGCGCGGGGCGTGGGACTGCGTGAGATACCCGACGTGGTTAGCGAGCGTTAACCTTTGCCGCTAGGGTGACCTGCATGACATTCGAGCTGTCGCGTGAGCACGAGGAGTTCCGCCGTACCGTCCGGGACTTCGCGGAGGCCCGGATCGCGCCGCACGCGGCGCAGTGGGACCGCGAGCATCACTTCCCGACCGACGTCGTGAACGAGATGGGCGACCTGGGCCTGATGGGCCTGACCGCGCCGGAGGAGTACGGCGGCTCCGGGCTCGCCGGCGAGGACGGCGGGTTCACCAGCCTGTGCCTGGCGATCGAGGAGATCGGCCGGGTCGACCAGTCGCTGGGCATCACCCTGGAGGCCGCCGTCGGGCTGGGGATCAACCCGATCCTCACCTACGGCACCGACGAGCAGCGTCAGACCTGGCTGCCCGACCTGGTCGCCGGGCGCCGGCTCGCCGGCTTCGGTCTCACCGAGCCCGGCGCGGGGTCCGACGCCGGCGCGACGCGCACCAAGGCCGAGCTCGACGGTGGCGAGTGGGTGATCAACGGGGCCAAGCAGTTCATCACCAACTCCGGCTCCGACATCACCTCCTGCGTGACGGTGACGGCCCGGACGGGGGTCTCGACAGGCTCGACCGGCGATGGCGGCTCGACCGGCGATGGTGGCTCGACCGGCGAGGGTGCGGGGAAGCCCGAGATCTCCACGATCATCGTGCCCGCGGGCACGCCCGGCTTCACCGCCGAGCCGGCCTACGACAAGCTCGGCTGGCACGCGTCGGACACCCACCCGCTGACCTTCACCGACTGCCGGGTCCCCGAGGCCAACCTGCTCGGCCAGCGGGGCCGCGGCTACGCGCAGTTCCTCGCCACTCTCGACGACGGCCGCGTCGCCATCGCCGCGCTCGCGGTCGGCCTCCTCCAGGGCTGCCTGGACGCCTCGGTCGCCTACGCGGGCGAGCGGCAGACCTTCGGCGGGCCGATCGGGCGCAAGCAGGGCCTGGCCTTCCAGATCGCCGACCTGCAGGTGATGCTCGAGGCCTCGCGGCTGCTGACCTACAAGGCGGCGGCGATGAAGGACGCGATCGACGCCGGCGGCGCGGACGCCCCGTCGATGAAGGCCTTCAAGCAGGCCGCGGCGATCGCCAAGCTGCACGCCACGGAGGCCGCCGTCACCGGCACCCGGATCGCCACCCAGGTCTTCGGCGGCTACGGCTTCATGGAGGAGTACCCCGTCGCGCGCTTCTACCGCGACGCCAAGGTGCTGGAGATCGGCGAGGGCACCTCGGAGGTCCAGCGGATGCTGATCGCCCGGGGGCTCGGCCTGCCGGTGGAGTGACGGAGGCGCCGTACTCCTCCGGGCGGGCACCCTCGCTCGTCGTACCGAACAGTAGGCACCTTTCCAGCGCCGAAACGATGCCTACTGATCGGTTGTCGCGCGCGCGTGGTGCCTACCGTTCGGTACGACGGCCGGGGGCCGGCCGGCCCGTGGGCACGGGCACGGACGCGCCGCGACGACGATCCCACGTGTCAACCATTCTTTGACATGTCAGCCAAAGGTTGACAGAGTGGAGGCATGCACAGGGTCGTGGGAACGCTGCTCGTGGGGCTGGCCATCACCGCGGCCGTCGTGGTCGGCAGTCGGCTGCTCGGCCAGGACGGTCCGCTGTGGGCCTACGCCCTGATCGGCGCCGGCCTGGCGCTCGCCCTCTGGGTGATGCTGTTCGTCGGGTCCTCCGCGGGCGACGCCGGCGACCGGGGGACGGTCTCGGTCGCGGCCTACGCCGCCGCCGGAGTGGTGGGCGTCCTCCTGGGCGCCGTGATCGCCGGCGTCGGCGGCCAGCCCACGTGGTGGGCGCCGGGCTTCATCCTGGCCGGTGTCATCGTCCAGCCCGCGTGGACCGGGCGCCTCGCGAGCGGTGCGGGTCGTGGCCGATGACCGCCTGGCCGAGGTCCTGGG